>CANHVO010000534.1 GCA_947463915.1 Planctomycetaceae bacterium | reverse complement strand
CCTTGGTGGCGGCCAAAGGAGTCGGATTTACGGATGGGCATGATGTCGGACGTTGGTGCCGAGAAGCGTTGTTTTTCTTGGTTTGGAGTTGTCCGCAGAGCGTTGCCCAGGCTCATCTTTGCAGTTTCATGTCCTAAGGCGAGCGGCAGCTTGAAAACTTCCGTAGCTGAATTCGTGAGAATTCAGAACAAGCTAAACTCGTGAGAATTCAGAACAAGCTGAATTCTTACGAATTCTGCTACGAGTCGTGGTATGATTCTTCTTGCCGCTCGCCTAATAATTCAGCGCGTGTTGAAGATCCTTTTCCTGCCTGTATACTTTGGGCAGGTCAGGCCAGGATAGTCAACGGACATGTCTTGCGGCCATGGCATCTGCTCGTTGACAAGGCAAAAAGCAACCCATGAGTTCACAACTCGCCGCCACCCCTTTGCATGCTTGGCATCAAGCCAACGGCGCACGCATGGCTGAGTTTGCCAACTACGAGATGCCAATCCAGTACAGTGGAATTGTGTCTGAGCATCTTGCGACACGAAGTGCGATTGGCGTTTTTGATATTTCGCATATGGGGCGTTTGCGATTCGATGGTCCGAGAGCGGATCAGTTACTCGATCATCTCCTGACACGCCGGGTATTGGATATGCAAACCGGTCAGGTTCGGTATTCGCTGGTTTGCAACGAAGAAGGCGGGATACTCGATGACGTTTTGGTTAGTTGTTTAGAAAGCCCGAGCGGCAAGAATTATTTCCTGCTGGTCGTAAACGCAAGCAATCGCGCGAAGATTGTGCAGTGGCTTAAGCCGCATTTGGCTGATTTTCCAGATGTTGAGTTTCATGACGTCACGGATGCGACGGCAATGATCGCAGTACAAGGCCCAAAGGCGATCGAGGCTTGCAAGGCGCTTCTTCCAGCTTCGGCGTTAACGCTAGGTTACTATCGTGCGAAGGTGACCGAACAAATGAGTAAACCGTGTATTGTTTCTCGAACGGGGTACACCGGCGAAGATGGCCTTGAGCTGATCATAAAAGCCGAAGATGCTCCGCGAGTTTGGGAAAACATAATGATGGCTGGTCGAGAGATGGGCGTTCAAGCGGTTGGATTGGGGGCCCGCGATACACTTAGGCTTGAGGCCGGAATGCCGCTTTATGGCCATGAGCTGGATGAAAACATCGATCCTTATCAAGCCGGACTTGGCTTCGCTTGCAATTTGAAGGATCGCATTTTTGTCGGAAAAGAATCGCTTGAGCAAAAGGCCAAGGACCTGACGCTTCCGAAACGAGTTGGTTTGGTTTTGGAAGGTCGCCGGGCAGCGCGTCAGGGCGCGAACGTCTTGGACGCAGATTCACGTATCGTTGGGCAAGTTACTAGCGGCAGCTTTTCACCAACGTTAGACAAACCAATCGCGATGGCTTACTTGGCCCCTGAAGCTGCGGTCTTGGGCATGGCCTTGGACATCGACATTCGAGGGACTAAAGTATCGGCATCCGTGGTCCCGTTACCTTTTTATAAGAGATCATCACAGTCATGAGCATTACCCCAGAGAAGCTTCGTTACCTAAATTCGCATGAGTGGGCCTTCGTTGCGGATGATTCGTCCGGAATTGCGACGATTGGAATTTCCGCATTTGCGGTCGAGGAGTTGACGGACTTGGTATTCATGGCATTACCCAAAGTTGGGCAAACGTTGACGGCTGGCAGTGAGTTTGGCGAAGTCGAGAGCGTCAAGGCGGTTAGCCCTATGTATAGTCCAGTCAGTGGAACTGTCGTGGAGATTCACTCGGCATTGGTCGACAAACTAGAAAGCCTGAGCGTCGACCCCTACAACGAGGGCTGGATCATCAAGGTTAAGATGAGCGACCCCTCGGAGCTTTCAGGGTTATTGGATTGGGAGTCCTACCAAAAGCAGTGCAGTCACTAAAGATGCAAGCAGATATGCCCGGCCTCTTGATTTTGGATCCGCCTCAGTCGGGAGAGATCAATATGGCCGTCGATGAGGCGTTGCTAAAGAATGCGATTTCGGACGGGCCGGTTGTGATGCGAATTTACCAGTGGGATCGGCCAACGCTATCTCTCGGGCATTTCCAGCGACTAGAAGATCGTGATTCGAATCCGCTGATCGCAAAATTGCCGTGGGTGCGGCGAAAGACGGGCGGCGGCGCGATCGTCCACGATTTGGAACTGACGTATAGCATCGTGATCCCCAATCGGATTGACCAACCGACCAAGGGGCATAGTGAATCGCTTTATCGAGCGATTCATTTGTCTTTGGTTGAAAATCTAAGAAGTCTGGGCTGGGACGCGAAACTTTCGGAAACTTGCACCTGCAGTATGAGTGCTTCTCGGGAGCCAGAGCCGTTTCTCTGTTTTTTGCGGCGATCACCCGTCGACATCTTGGTGAATGGCGATAAGATGGTTGGTAGTGCTCAACGAAGATCCGCGACAGGGTTGCTTCAACATGGCAGCTTTCTCCTACGTCGCTCTCAATCGACGCCCGAATTGTGCGGTCTTCTAGATGCCACTGCCGATTTAATTTCTGTTGGCCAAGAAAATCTGCGGAGAAAAAACAGCTTCGACGTGTCTAGTGCGGTAGATGGTTGGATTGATTTTCTCGTCCAGGCGTTACAGGCTGGGCTAAGAAAAAATTTGCGGGTGGATTGGCGACTTGGTACACTTGGCGACCTGTGTAAAATTGCATGGGAGCGGACGGGAAGCCGTCCAGAACAAAGATAATTTTCTGCTTGAGAACGTTACTTTTGTTGTCGAATGACTAGTATGAGAGGTTGTCTCCACAAAACGCGTTTGCCGAATTATTAAGTTTTGGTGAATTGCTGGGTTGGCGGAGCTGGATTGATTGGTTGGATTTCAATTGCAAAAGGGCAGGCGATGCAGGTTTCTCTGAAGGTCCTTTCTGGAACGCACGAAGGTAAATTGATCCAGATTAAGGACGAAAAATTCCTTATTGGTCGAGGCGATTCATGCCACCTGCGCCCCAAGAGCGAATCGATCAGCAGAAAGCACTGCGCTATTGTACAGAAGGACGGACGACTTCTATTGGTTGATTTGAAAAGCCGTAACGGGACATTCATCAACGAAAAGCAAGTGTCGCCGGACAAAGCGAAGATCTTGAAAAATGGCGATCGGCTCCGCTGTGGCCAGTTGGAATTTGAGGTAATGCTCGAGGTTGGGATTGCGAATTCGAAGCAACCCGAGGTTCAGTCGGTTAAGGATGCAGCGGGTCGGATGACGGAGCAAAGCAGTCTCGACTCAAGAGAAAGCGTGGACATCAGTTCTTGGTTGTCCGAGGCGGACCAAATCGACCGGAGCTTGCCTGCGGCACCCAATGAATTTGACACCCGACAGATCGCGATGGAGGACACGACCCGGCTCGATAGCACACAGCTTTCCGAAACGGAGCCAGCGCCTGCTCCTGCGACAGATCCAGCAAAGCCCAAACGACCGGAAAAGCGAGAACCAATAAAGCTTCCGAAGCAAGCCGCTACCGGACCAGCAACCAAGGACACAAAGGCGGCAGCCTCAGAAACACTGAAGAAGTACTTTGGCGGTCGGTGATTTATAGCCAAGCAGTTTGATTTTGTTTCTCTTGCCCGATCCAGAGACCTCAGCCATGGTTGATTCCCGTTTAGGCTTATGCACAACAAGAACCACAAACGCGAGACTTACTCTCGCGTTTTTTTTATGCGCGCTTGCTGCCGGTCGAGGGGCTTCGCAGGATGTGATTTTTGAGCTTAAGGATGGGATGATCATTGGGCCAGGGAAATTTTCCGAGGCCTTGGACATCGGAAAAGCTAGGGGTATGGTTGGCCAGAACAGCCAAGTGAAGGTGCCCACGAGTTTGGTTTTGATGGACGGACTCCGGTACACTTACTTCAACGAAAGTCGTAAGCTCAGGGAGCCGATTCCTGTCAATGAGACTCCAGTTGAGATTAAGATTAATCAACAGGTTTATCACGGCGAGCCTACGGTACCGAAAGGCAGAATCGTGGACTGTTCTCCATTTGACGTGTACGGCCGAAGAATTTGCTTCGTGCGATCGCCAACGGGTGTTGTTCCGTATGTTCAGGGCATTACCGAGATTACCACCAATTACGTCAAGGTCGAGGGACTAAAGGGTGAGGCAGGGCAGTGCGAATGGGATATGCGAATCGCGCTCAGTAATTTTGATAGCCAACTATTGCGAGACATCTTGGTACAGAACGCAAACCCAACCAAGTCGAACGATTTTTTGGAAATTGTAAATTTGTTTCGTTCAGCCAAGAGGTTTATGGACGCCAGGATCGTACTTGG
>CANHVO010000533.1 GCA_947463915.1 Planctomycetaceae bacterium | reverse complement strand
ATTCGCAGTGGTGCGGAGCTAAACGCGAATGCACTGACTGGCCATTTGTCCTCGAGCCTCCCGCACCTAGCCAACTTGGCCTGTCGAGTCGGTCGCAGCTTTCGTTTCGATCCAATCAAGGAAGAGATTCTTGGCGACGACGAAGCGAATCGTTTGCTCGAACGTTCCTATCGCGATCACTGGAGTCGGCCAGCGGAAAGCAAATTGAAGGTGGTTTCATGAAGTTACTGTTTCAAGCATTGATGCTGCTACTAATTATCGGAGGTCTTGTAAGCTCCAATTTTGCCGCTGATCCGACCATTCGGCTGATTAAGGAAGAGCGACAAGTCAAGATCTATATCGGCGACCATGAAGTCGTTGATTATGTTTTCGTGGATAGCGATATCTCGCGACCTTATTTTGCGCACGTAAAAACACTTTCGGGAAGGCAAGTGTCGCGAAACCACCCACCTCGCGAAGGTGTTGACAAGATGGATCACGCCAATATGCATCCAGGAATCTGGCTTTCGTTCGGTGACGTAAACGGTCATGACTATTGGCGTTTGAAAGCGAAAACGAAGCATGTTCGCTTTCTAGAACTACCCGCGGTTGTCGCCGATTCCGGAAATTTCAAAGTTCTGAATCACTATCTTGCGACGGACTCGGATGCAGTTGTTTGTTCAGAAGAGTGTGAGGTTGGAGTGCGAACCGTGGATGGTGGCTATCGGATCACCATTGTCAGCGAGTTCAAGGCGACGGAGGGGGAGCTGCGATTCGGCGACCAGGAGGAGATGGGGCTTGGTGTTCGAGTTGCCACGCCGCTGGCAGTTGAAAGGAAGCTTGGTGGGCGAATTTTAGACAGCGAAAATCGAATCAATGGGGCAAATGTTTGGGGCAAGACTGCGAAGTGGTGCGACTATGCGGGACCGTTGGAAGGCAATTGGGTTGGCATGACAGTACTCACATCACCCAAAAATTTCAGGCCCTGCTGGAGTCATGCTCGCGACTATGGTTTTGTCGCGATGAATTCTTTTGGATTGAATGCGTTTACCAAAGCTGCAAAGAACGATGTGATCGTTAAAGCGGGCGAATCGCTTCGAATTGGTTACGCAGTTGTCGTTCACGAATCGGCTCAAGAGTCTGGTTTTGATGCCCACGCGGCCTATGATCAATTCGTCGACGAGGAGTGAGCATGAATCGACCGATTGGATTGATCGGAGTAGGGCTCATGGGATCGGCCATTGCTGAACGATTGATCAGGCATGGCTTTGCATTGATCGGCTGGGATTTGAGAGTTGAACAACGGACGGAACTAGCTCGAATCGGCGGACAGGTCGCGGCTGATCTTCGGCAGGTTTTTACAGACTGCGATTTTGTGGTACTGAGTCTTCCCAATGACGAAGTTGTCTGCAATCTACTAGAATCGCAGTCATCCCAATTGCGATCTGGCCATTGTATCATTGATTCTTCGACCGGCGATCCGAAGACTGCAGTGAAGTTGGCGAAGTCGTTGCAAGACAGAGGGATACATTATCTCGACGCGACGATTTCCGGAAGCAGCTCTCAAGTCCGCAATGGAACAGCGGTAGCACTTGTTGGCGCGACGGAAGCTGCCTTGGTCGATTGCCATTCCATTCTTAAGGCGTTCACCTCCGAAGTCTTGCACGTTGGGCCGTCTGGGAGTGGAGCACAAATGAAGCTAGTGACGAATTTGGTCTTGGGGTTGAACCGTGCGGCCTTGGCCGAGGGATTGGCTTTCGCACAGTCGCTTGGATTGTCCAAAGAAAAATCGCTCGAGGTATTGAAGTCGACCATGGCGTATTCTCGAATCATGGATACCAAGGGGAAAAAGATGATTGAGAGGGATTTTGCCCCACAAGCGAAACTCGATCAGCACGCAAAGGATGTCACGCTAATGCTGGCTAGCGCGCGGTCGAGCAATTTAGAATTGCCCCTCAGTAAGATTCATTTAGAACTTCTTCAGCGTGCATCGCTGCTCGGTTTTGGCGAAGCTGACAACAGTGCGATAATCGAAGCCTATTCTGCATCGAAGTCAACAGATGAGAGTCAAGCATGACGCCGCTTTCACCGTCCGCTCGTCGAATCGTGTTGGCCGCGGCATTTGCAGGTTTGCTTTTCGATGGCTTTGAACTTGGGTTGATGCCCGTCGCGTCACTGGCCGTGAGCGAATCATTGTTGGGCAATGCCTACACCAAGGAGCTGGGCGGTAGCTGGTTCGCCAGTTTTACCGCCGCGTTGATGTTCGGCGCCGCCATTGGTGGAATAGCGTTGGGCAGATTGGGGGATTGGATTGGTCGAGCGAAGGCACTTGGCATTAGTATCTTGTTCTATTCGCTATTCGCTGGAATCGGAGCATGGGTCGAAACCCAGGAGCAGATGTTAGCGCTGCGATTTTTCGTCGGGTTGGGGGTAGGCGGCGTCTGGCCAAACGCAGTAGCACTTGCATCCGAGTGTTGGCCTGATAAGTCGCGCCCCAAGGTCGCGGGCTTGTTGGGAGCAGCCGTAAACGTCGGCATCCTGATGTTGTCGCAAATTGCCAGGATATGGCCGATTACGGCTGATTCCTGGCGTTGGATGTTTTTTTTGGCGTCCGCTCCGGCTTTTTTGGGCCTGATTGTATTTTGGCTATTGCCCGAATCACCTGCGTGGCTTGCCATAAAGAATCTTCCGTTACCATTGAAAGAGGGGGCGACTGTGGCGAAAACTATTACGAAACGTTCGATCCTTGTCGAACTGTTCGTTCCGCCACTTTTAAGATTAACACTCGTAGGAGTCCTTCTCGGTTCGATCCCGTTGGTTGGGGCATGGGCTGCGAGCAAGTGGATGATCCCGTGGGCGGACTCTGTTAGCAAGTTAACGCATCCAGGCTACAAAGCCACCGTGCAAGGCTGGTGGGCGATTGGTGCCGTATTGGGAAGTTACTTCGGAGCTCAAATCGCTGCGTGGCTTGGTCGTCGTCGAGCCTACGCAGTGATCAGTATCGGTGCTACTGCCCTTACCCTGATCATGTTTCTTGGTACCAAGCCGCTCGACTCGTCGTTTCTGCCTATCGTGTTCGCTCAGGCATTTGTTTCGACGTTGTATTTCGGATGGCTCCCCCTTTTTCTACCAGAGTTGTTTCCAACGCATGTCCGCGCGACAGGTAGCGGTATTGCGTTTAATGTGGGGCGATTTGCAACAGCGATCGGCGTGTTTGTGGCTGGTTGGTTGTTCCTGGCGCTAGACGGTTCGTATTCGAAAGTAGGTGCCATCGGTGCCTGCGTTTATGCCCTGGGCGCGATAGCAATTCTATTGGCGCCAAAAAAGTCCGATTCGTTAACTTAAGCAAGCGAGACGTACGCGTAGTGATCGCGGGGCTTATGCCCCAGCAGAGTAAAGCGATTGTCTCAATCGCTTTGCGGGCACTTTAGGTTCCTCGCAGCCAAGCTGCCTTGAGTCGAATAGTGTTTTAGAATTGGCTTTGATTTTTGGGCGATCGATGGTGGTTTGGCGTTTCGGAAACGATTGAGGACAAACGTTTTACACTGGATACGCCCCAGCAGAGTAAAGCGATTGTCTCAATCGCTTGGCGGGCACTTTAGGCTCCTCGCAGTCAATCGGCCTTGAATCGAATGGCGGTTTAGAATTGGCTTTGATTTTAGGCGATCGATGGTGGTTTGGCGTTTCGGAAACGATTGAGGACAATCGTTTTACACTGGATACGCCCCAGCAGAGTAAAGCGATTGTCTCAATCGCTTTGCGGGCACTTTAGGCTCTTCGCAGTCAATCGGCCTTGAATCGAATGGCGTTTTAGAATTGGCTTTGATTTTTGGGCGATCAATGGTGGTTTGGCGTTTCGGTGGGCGGAATGGTCGACACGAGTATACTAAGAGGAAAAGCAGGTCACCACTGGAGTTGGTGCTTGGCCGTGTTAAGCAATGGTTAAAACCGTACCGACGAAGTCACGTAATCATGCTAAGATATGGCAAGCGTCGGCAAACGTGTAATTTTGCCAGATACTTAGGTGCACGAAGGCGAGCGGTAGAATGATACCTACCTTAGCGCGACGCGCCAGCTAGTGAATTGGAAGGTCGATTCACTGGCTAGCGCGTCGTGCTGGACATGATTCGCTAGCCAGCGCGTCGTGCTAGATCGATCGAAACCCGCTAGACTGACATCGCAACGAAGAACAAATTGGAGAAATCTTTTGAATTGGATTCGCATTTTCGTCCGCGTCGTAGATCGGCCGTTGTTGGTATGTGCCTTTCTTTTCTTATGCGTAGTTCTTCCCTTAAACGCTCAGGAAGTTAGCTCAGAGACACT
>CANHVO010000532.1 GCA_947463915.1 Planctomycetaceae bacterium | reverse complement strand
CCTTCAAGTCGTGGCTTCTTTGTTCTGCGGGATGGGGCCTAAAGTGCCCGCCGAGCGATTGAGACAATCGCTCTACACTGTGCGACGAATCCGGAGGTGCGCGGTCGGGCGGCGTGAATCTAGAACTCCAAAGCTGCGGACGAAGGGGAAAGCTCCAGCCGTCCTGAGATGCTTCACAGCGTTGCCCAAAAGGGGCGAGGGGAGCAAATTCAAAAAGATATGGGTATTCAAGGGGCGATAGCCCCGGTTCTCGACGTATGTCGAGTAACTGGAAAACCAGGGCTATCACCAAGAATACTTGTTCATTCACTTTAGCGGACGGCACGTCGGCGCGTGCCCGCTACTTTTTCGACGTGCAACCGCCGGCGATTGCGCATACCGCGCAGCCTCCTGTCGCGCATCCTGATTTTTCTTTGGTTCCGCATCCAGGCCCGCAACCATGCTCTAGCAACGCTGCAAACCGCGACGACGCGACGCTCTTTTGATAGATCTCTGAGAGCTCCTGAACATACTCTTCGGTTTTAAGTGAAGGAGTACCTAGGAAATGAAAATAGAGCGTTCGCCCGTCGATGAGTGGCTCGACTTCAAGCAGAACGTCGGGGGTGTTTTGGTTATCAAGAAATGCTTGACAGGCGTGACTGGCTTCCACGCTTAACGTGGTCAGTTGTCGCCAAAGCAATTCGTCCTCAGGACGAGATTTGCGGATGAACTTGCTGGCCGTCCCCGCTTCAATATACTCCGGTTGGGTTGTAGTTAGAACAGTCCCCATTTCGACCCCGCGTGAAGTGCGACAGATAATCTGATCACCACGCGAAAGAGCCACCAGTCCTGCTTGCACAGGAATCACATCCTGCTGATAACCGACGCGGACCAGATAAAGGCCCTGGCTCTCGTTTTGGTTTTGCGTTTCGTTGCTTGCGACAGCGTTTATCATTGAGATGAAACCAAACTTTGCTCGCGAACGATTTCGATGGCCTTGCGCATGGCTGATTGATCGATTTCATGGACGTTAATACTATGGCCGACCGCTCGTAGCATCGTGACTGTTAGCCTGCCACCAAGATGTTGCCGGAACTCTTCGAGACCATCAAAGATCGCTTGTTCCGCTAATTCATTATCAAAAAGAGGGAGCCCTAGATCGCTGAGCAATTTGAGCGTACGTTGTACGTCTGAGCGATCCAAGCCATGCACCAGATGAGAGTAAACCGTATCTAAAGCAACTCCGATTGAGACCGCTTCTCCATGTCGCAATCGGAAGTTGGTCAAGTGTTCTAATTTGTGGGCCGACCAGTGGCCAAAGTCGAGAGGCCTGGCTTCCTGCATTTCGAACGGATCGCCGCCATGGGTGATGTGGTGCAAATGCATCAAAACGCTGGATCGAATGGCCGGCATCACAGCATTCCAATCGCGATTGGCGATCGCTTTGGCATGATCGCATAAGAATCGAAAGGCTGAGGGGCTCTTGAGCAATGAGACCTTCACCGCTTCTGAAAACCCAGCTCTAAAATCGCGATCGGGCAAATTCGCGATAAGCGTCTGGTCATTCACCACAGCCCACGGCACCGAGAAAGTACCTTTCCAGTTTTTCTTTCCGTAAGCGTTGATCGCATTCTTGACTCCAACCCCTGAGTCGGCTTGACCGAGCGTTGTCGTTGGAAATCGAATCAGACGAATGCCGCGGTGAGCGATAGCGGCCGCGTAGCCCACAGCATCCAAGACCGCTCCGCCTCCTATCACAAAAATATAACTGCGGCGATCCAGTCCATCCCGATCAATGGCGCGAAAGATACCTTCGACAGCGTTCGGGTCGTTCTTGATTTGTTCACCACCATCGACCAATGCGATCGGTGCGACGAGTTCGACAACGTCTTCCGATTCCGCAATTCTCTGGGTCAAATTGCGAAGCACATTCGAATTGCTTTCGACCACGCTCCGATCCATCCAAATCTGCACGCGGGCCTTGCTGGTGTCCGACTTCAGCAGCGGCAATACTTGATCCCAGTCGTCGGCAAAACAATCGCGGGTACAACGCAGTCTTAGCAATTGTGGCACAGAAAAATTCACATCGAGTGAATCTTCGGCAACGGACCAAGGGATTGATGCCATGATGTAGCAGGTAGGAAAGTGAAATCGGCGGGATGGAAAAGACCGAGTGGTGATAGGCAATCGGTAAATTCAAGTGTAACTCAAACAGACTGAATCGAACAGGATTTGAGCGTCAAGATCGCCAATTGCCGGTTTTGAAACAGAAGGCTGGAGTCTCTGCTGAATTGCGTGCCCAGGCGGAGCCCAACGCCGTGAGGCACTTTGTAGCGAAACTCGTCAAGAGTTTCGGTCGTTTAGGCGATGCAACCGAAAGTCTTGACGACTTCCGCTACAAAAGCCTGTTTTCATTGCCGAGTCGGTTGCGATATTGCTATATTTTGGATGCGCAGTTCAAGTCCAAAGGCAAAATCGCGCTCTGTTGACGCAGACAGTTTCATCCAGATTGTCATTCACCCTCCCCCTCGAAACATTTGAAAGAGTGAACAATGTCCAGGTTTGATTTGAATTCTTTTGTCCAGAAAACGGCACAACGCGATTTAAACCAAGGCCTTTTTGAACTGGAAAACGAACGTCTTTTGGAAGTCAATCTGAACGGGACCATTTGGACCAAGACTGGCTCCATGGTTGCCTACCTGGGAGATATCAAGTTCACGCGAGAAGGTATTCTGGAGCAGGGTATAGGAAACTTGTTGAAGAAAGCAGTGAGCGGTGAGGGGACGCGGCTAACCAAGGCCGTAGGAGCAGGAAAGCTTTACTTGGCAGACTCTGGAAAAAAGATAACGGTCCTTTCCCTCAATAACGACTCGATTTTCGTCAATGCAAACGATGTTCTCGCTTTTGAAATGTCATTGAAGTACGAAATCAAAATGTTGCGCAAGATGGCGGCCATGATGAGCGGTGGACTCTTCAACGCCCGTTTTGAGGGCCAGGGTATGCTGGCTCTTACCACACATTACGACCCTATCACGCTGCGGGTTACGCCTCAACAACCGGTCGTCACGGACCCCAATGCGACTGTCGCGTGGAGCGGGAACTTGTCCCCCGAGTTCAAGACAGACGTTAGTCTAAAGACATTCTTTGGACGTGGCAGCGGCGAAAGCCTTCAGATGGTATTTCGAGGCGACGGGTTTGTGGTCATTCAGCCCTACGAAGAAGTGTACATGCAACACGGATAGTCCCCGAACTTTGAGCGCTGGAGCGCGAAAATGCAAAAAGCTGTTTTTGTAATTGTTTTTGCTTTGTGCTGTTTGATTGCAATCCTTTTTGCGAAGCAGACGGGTTTCTTGCTTGTTCTCGTAATCGGCGAGCTGCTGGCGATTTTCATCGTGGTGGAATTGTTATACCGAACTGTTCCTTTTGCGCTCTTTAATGCGTCGCGAGATAACTGCTTTCGAGTCGATGGCACATTGTCTCGACGTCGAAAATGGCTTGAGCGAAAAGCTGCGCTGAAGGTCTATACCAACCTGCTCGCCGTTACAGCCTTGGTAGCGATGGCTGGAAACCTTATGGCCCTTTGGATCGACGCCAGCATCTTGCCACTGCCACTTGCCAGCGAGACCGTCTCTCTCTTTAGTCCGGATCTCCATGCATGGCGAGATCGGATTGCGGATGCAAATCTAGAGAACGTATACTCGAATTGGCGAAATTCTGGGCCGGTTGGCTTTGAAGCGACGATTGAGCCGAATTTCGTGAAAACCACGTTTCCGATCGTTCTTGGGATCGCTTTGTTTTGGCTCGTTTGCGGCACAATTCTGATACTGAAAATGTATCGTTTCACTTTGTCCCAATTCGAGCTTGGTATTCGAATGCGGAATAAAGAGTACGTCGATCGGGACATCGGTCTTTTTCAAAGCCATGAAGACTATGCAGACGCTCAGCCAGACGGTTTCGGCGGTGAGGGAATTTCAGTGTGAAATACGTCCCCAAGTACGAATACGCGGTCGGCTTAGGCCGGCTGAAGCCGGTACACCAACAGCTCGCAAATGCTGAATTCCTCCTACATTGACCTCGATCGCTCAAGAATCTCGAATTGGCTAGGGGGAAACGGCAAAATCTCGCTACGCAAAGCCAATTCGATTTGCTAAACTACGCTCAGATGCCCTCGTAACTCAGTTGGATAGAGTAGTTGATTTCTAATCAACCTGTCGCAGGTTCGATCCCTGCCGGGGGTACTCGTTGACACATCTAGGGGAATCACTACCCATCAATACCAACGAATTTGAAGGTTTTTGATTTTCTTGATGGTTCCCAATCCCCCCTTGATTTGCAGGGATGGAACCGCCGGTG
>CANHVO010000531.1 GCA_947463915.1 Planctomycetaceae bacterium | reverse complement strand
CTAGGGTTGCCGATCGATGGCTATCGCCTAGTCGACATCCCCAAAAACGATCTACCGCAAGCTTGGGATACCCGGCAATACTCCGCTATTTCAAGTGCGTTCAAAAAAGCAAGGCAAAATGCGCTTGATGTTTTTGAGAGGATGCCGGGGCAAGCTGCCGTAGCGGAACTACTGATGGACCGGACGATCGCCGCTAGAAAACTGCCTGCCCTCGAATTGATGTTTCATGCGCCGTCGTTCAAAGAGGTCGCAGGGCAGTCGGCTTGGATCGAAAGCGTACTGCAAAACGTTCTGGTTCGGCACGCCAATGCTGGATTGCTGCCTTCGATCGAAGAGGAACTGAAAAAACTTGCATCGGCCCATCCAACGGACTTGACTGTATTGGCAACCGATGCGCTTATTCGTCTGAAGTTGGACAGCCCCAACGCAATGGACGCTCTTAACGAATTGGAGCGTAGCCTTTCCGAATTCGATCTTCAAATCAACGACTGCGTCGCTCGTACCGACCGAAGTGAATCCATTCTACGGGTGCCAGAACAAATTCAATCGATTGCTGCGACCTGGCTGGTCGCTCGACAGTGTTACGCTTCGGGCAAGCACTTCGATGTTGCTGAACGAATCGGCAATCGCGCCGTCAAGGCAGCGAGAATACTTGATGAATTCGTGATTCGGTCTAGACCGACGCCGGAAAAAAACAATCCTGTTGTGGAGCTAGGGCCAGAAGCCGAGCTTGCCAGCATCATTTTGTTCGAGTGGGGACGGACGGAGATTCAAGAAGGCAGAATGGAGCAAGGGGTCTTGAAATGGGCGGAGTTGGCAGAACGAATTTGTTCCCTTAATGATGGCAAGCTTTCTGCAGAGCAGGTTGATGCCCAAAGTGCTTCTTCAAAGACTTCGGAGGAACTCGTTTGGCAACGAGAACCTTTTGAATGGATGATGTTGTTGGCCAATTCTGCTTTGGACCTACAACAGCTTGATCTGTCAAAAGACATTGCGATGCAAGTTGCCAAACGACGTCTGCCCATGAATGCTCCGTTCGTGACCGGTAAAAGAAGAGCCACGGAATTGGAGGCTAAGTCGGCTGCGCAAATGTTTCACCGACTCTTGGGCCGATGGCCGAACGACAAGGAATCTGCCTCAAAGCGGTTTACAGCTTTGACGCCGATTTTTCTACCGCGAGACAGCGACGTCTATCTTTTTATTCAGAACAGCAACTTGCTCGAAGAGAAACCGAACTCGCTTGCTGTTAGTCTTGTCGAATCCGCCTCGCAATCGGATCGCTTGTTGGAGCTTGGTGATATTTTGGACCAGCGTGAGCCGCAGGGGGCGAGCAATTTGAGCTGGCTGATTTTGCGTGCTCAGGTTGCGGTGGCGGCAAACGACATGGATGGCGCTGTAAAGCTCTTGGAACGCATCAAAAAGCACATTCATGGCGAGAAGCAGCTCACCAATATCGCTCATGCATGCCACGCGGCGATCCCTGCCTTCCGTATTGAGGAACTGCGCGAGGCCGCTTTGCCGATCCTGAACGACTTTTTGGCCGCATCGAAACGTACGGGAAACTACCCTGACGTGGACTTCAGTCTCTTCCCATTGGTACGTGAAGTGAATGAATACCTCAAGAACAAAAGCAAATAGGGCAACCGACTCGGGAGCGAGGATGGTAAAGGAGGCTTTTGGGTAGCGAAAGTCGTCAAGACTTCGGCGGCATCGCTTAAACGGCCGAAACTCTTGGCGAGTTTCGCTTCAAAATGCATTGCAGCGCTGCGTAAGCGAGGAATGCTGCAGCGACCGCGCCTCCTCGCATACGCGTCGGGTTCCCCAAAAAGGCTTGCGGACGGCACAGGGAATGTGCCTGCTTCAGTATGCGCGACACAATCCCTACAACCCTCGCGTCAACTCTGGGTTTGTCCGAGCATTCGTGTGGTAAAACTAACCCTTTCTCATTATTCTACTGGGTGTAGCCTGTGTTTCCGGGCATTTCCCCGTTTCTAAATCCGCGCGTCGATTGTTGTTGTTAACTATGGAAATCAATCAAGCTCTCATCACTGCGGCCGGTCCGGGGCAATCGGCCCTGCCCCTCCAACGCCTAGTCGATCGCGATGGAATCGAAAAAACGGCCCTCGAAATGATCTTGGCAAAGGTTATCAACGCAGGCATCGAATCGGTCGCTATCGTCATCAGCCCGGGCAATGAAGAGGCCTTTCGGAGGGCGGCGGGCAGTCATATCGACCGGGTGACTTTCGTAACCCAACCTGAACCTACAGGTTACGGACAGGCGATTTTGTGTGCCAAGTCATTCTTGGGCGACGCTCCTTTTCTGCATCTTGTCGGTGATCACCTCTACTTGAGTTCGCAAAGCAAGGGATGTGTCAAGCAACTCATCGAAGTCGCGGCGGCAGAGGGCTGTTCGGTTTCTGGAGTGCAAGCGACTCGAGAAACAATGCTTCCGTACTTTGGTGCGATAGGTGGCGTCCGATTGCCTCAGACGGAGCGTCTTTACGAAGTCAAACGGGTCATCGAGAAGCCGACTCCAACCAAAGCGGAGCAGGAACTCACGATCGCTGGGTTCCGAAGCGGGATGTACCTTTGTTTTTTTGGAATGCACGTCCTCACTTCAACGTCGCTTGAAATTCTAGGTCGCTTGGTTGCAGCCGAAAAGCGACCTGTCTCGTTAGCGGAAGCGCTCAACGAACTCGCTGACCGCGAACGCTACCTCGCACTTGAAATACAAGGCCAACGTTACAACATTGGGGTCAAGTATGGGTTGCTGAATACTCAATTGGCATTGTCCTTATCCGGAGTAGACCGCGATCGCGTTCTGAGCGACATGGTCGAATTGCTTGCCTCGCAAAAGTCCTCGTAACATCCAATGAATTCGCAAACATCAACCGAAAACCGCTGGATTGAAACGATTCTCTCATTGGACGAATCCGTTCGGCACCGAACACTTGAGTCCCTCTGCATGGGCCTCGATTCCGATGCATTGTTGCGTGCTGTCTCCGAATTGGATGACTTCCGTCGAGAAGCAGACAACTTGTATCATCGCGTCCGAGCTCATTTTTTCTTGTCGGCTATTTATCGCTACTATTTGCCTAAGTCATTTCCAGAGACGCGAGCGGGACTTCTGCCATACGAAGCGTACCAACATATTCTTTCTCGGCGTTTTCCAGAAGCGATCGATCAACTGCTCGCTGTTCAAAAAGAACTGGGCCCGACGCTGGTGATCGCCAGTGCCCTTTCGCGAGCCTACCATCAGCTCGGCATTCAGACTCTAGCGGATCAAGTTCGCCGCAGTGTACGAACCGTTCGCGGGAACCAATGGATGTTCCGAATTGGCCATCCGAGCGAGCACCCGCTTCGACTGAACAAAGAGTTGCACCAACGCGATGCCGCGACAGGAGACTATCCTATCCTTTGCGAGAAGACGAGTGTCCGAATGGATTTCTCGCACTCTGGCTGGAGCGACATCTTTTTTCTCGGAATGGACTATCCCGAAGGAGCGCGTGTGCTCAACGCTTCGATCGATTTGGGAGTGTATGGTCGAGATGCGACCACGCGGCCGCCCGTCGAAGCTTATCTGCGGGTCATCGACCGACCTGTGCTGCGACTGGTTAGTACCGATCTCGGCGTTGAAGCTGAAATCACCGAAATCGATGACGTGTTTGATTTTGCCAAAGACTACCTGGGGCTTCTCAAATCTGCCTTAATCGCTTCGGGGGTAGTGCCTCCCGCCATGGAAGGCTGCCACCAGAGAATGTCGCAGCTGCTCAAATCGCTGATTGGCAAAGAGGGGTTGGGGTTGGAATTGGTCAGCAAGGTGAACGACATACCGAAGGGGTCTCGGCTGGCGGTTTCGACGAATTTGCTAGGGAGTCTGATCGCTGTTCTGATGCGAGCGACGGGACAAGTGTCCGCGTTGGTAGGTGGCTTGGAGTTGCAGGATCAGCAGTTGATCACGGCTCGCGCGATCCTCGGTGAGTGGCTAGGCGGCTCGGGCGGTGGCTGGCAAGACTCGGGTGGAGTGTGGCCAGGAATCAAGCGGATTGAAGGAATGCTTGCCGGCATCGAAGATCCTGAATCCGGCATCAGTCGCGGCCGCCTGCTTCCGAAGCATACGATTCTGCGTGACGACCGAATTTCCGAGTCATCGCGTGCTGCGTTGCAGAGTAGCTTGATACTCATTTACGGCGGAATGGCGCAAAACGTTGGGCCGATCCTAGAAATGGTTACCGAAAAGTACTTGGTTCGAGCCGAAAAAGAATGGGAAGCTCGCCTCGACGCTCAACGCATCTTTGAACAAATTGTCGATGCACTCGAGCATGGTGACATTCGCCGGG
>CANHVO010000530.1 GCA_947463915.1 Planctomycetaceae bacterium | reverse complement strand
GGCAGATACCATATCGCAAATAGAGAGGAAATGACCATGGCCGCAGAATTTACAACCGAAGGATTTGAAGTCGATGTTTTGGGTTCGGAAATCCCAGTGCTCGTAGACTTTTGGGCAACTTGGTGCGGGCCATGCCGACAAATTGCACCTGTAATCGACGAACTCGCGGTCAAATATCAGGGAAGCGTCGTCGTTGGGAAAGTCAATGTCGACGATCAACCTGACTTGGCTCAGCAGTATGGAATCAGTTCCATTCCAACCTTGTTGATTTTCAAGGGCGGTGAAGTCGTCGAACGATTCCAAGGTGCACCGCCACGAAGCAAGCTTGAAGCGGTTTTGGATTCCTTGAAGGCGTAAGTCTCATTCCGAGACAATCTTGAATGGCCCATCATCCAGCTTTGCCGCGAATTTCCTAATTGAGTTAGGTTTCGCGGCTCTTGTCAGAATGGCATCTATGTTTCTTGCCTGATTTCGACGAAGCTAGATCTTCTTCTTCCCAAAGTTCGCAAATTTCTATTTTGGGCGCCACGATTCGTAGCTGGATTCGCCAGAATTCAGTACGTGCTGAATTCTGGCGAATCCAGCTACGGCAATACATTCTGAATTCTGGCGAATCCAGCTACGGCAGTACATGCTGAATTCTGGCGACTCCAGCTACGGTAGTTTTCCGCCTGCCGCTCGCCTAAGTCGTGAGACAAACAAACCAAGCACCAATCGACGCGAATCTCGCTGGTTTTCTTGTCCAGAATCGAACTGAAGTAGAGAAAGGGCACACCAGGCAGGTGTGCCCCACGGTGGGTCGCAAAGTGGGTCGCATCTGCCGGATGCGACCTTTTTCTCAACTGCTTACTTGTCCCGAATCGAATTGAAGTAATCGCGTTGTTGATCGCGTTGAGCTTTTGGAAGGGACATGTTTTCGATCGCATCGGCATCGTCAGGTTTAGCGCTTAGGATCGATTCGCGAACTTCTTCTTTGCTTGTCCCCTTTCGATTAGGGCCACCCACTTTTCCGCCGAAGGTCGTTTCTCCTTTTCGCATTTGCTCTCGAACTTGCGAATCGAAATTTTTGGTATCGTGTTCATTCTCTTCGCGATCTCCTGCTCCTTTGCCTTCCCCTTTGGCGTTCTTCGTGTCCTTGCCTTTCTTGTCGGATTGGCACTTGCCGCAACCAGCCCCATCGCAGGACTCGCAAGCGGATGCATTTTTGGCGCTTTGGAGGTCGTCCATCATTTCCTCGAGTTCTTCGAGCGACTCTTGGTCACCAGCCATTTCCTCGAGGTCTTGCTTCATACCCTCGAGCGCTTCTTGGGCCGCCTTTTCGTCACCTTCTTGCATGGCTTTTTGAGCCTTCTGCATATTGGCTTTCATCGCATCGATGGCTTTGGCCTTTTTGGCATTGGCCTCCATCTGTTCGATTTTCTTTTGGAGCTTGGCAGCCTTCTCTAGATCGCCACCATTTTGAGCTTTGGCAAGTTCTTTCTTTGCATCTTCGATCGCTTGTTTTTCGTTCTCCTGTGCCTTTTCAACTGCCTTTTGCATTTGCTCTAGCTGTTTGGCAAGTTGCTTTTTCTGCTCATCCGTCAGATTCCCAGACTTCATTTGATTGAGCATCTTTTCGAGCTCGTCGCTGGCTTTATCGAAGTTGCCGTCCTTGAGTGCATCGGCGATCTTTTCAGCTGGTCCTTTGTCGATGTTCTTCATGTTGTCGAGAGCTTTTTTCAAGCTGTCTGAACCGCCCATCGCATCCTTTTTGCGTTCGATTTCCTTTTTGATCTCGTTGAAATCGGAGAGCATTTTTTTGGTGTCGACGTTTTCCGACTTCTGAAATTCTTTGAGTTTGTCTTCGATTTTCTTGAATTCGTCAGCAGCTTCCTGGAGTCCCTTTTCTTCAGCGTCTTCGCGTTTCTTTTTGATCAGCTCCAAAATTGGCTTGGTTTGGTTCTTGATATTGGTCAATCGCTCTGCTGATCCGCCAGGCAACTTGTTCAACATGGGCAGTTCGGCATCAGGAACCCAAAACAATGCAACACAGGAGAGGATTGGCAACGCAACCCAAGGTGTTTGCGGAGCCGTTTTGATTGGGAAATGATCTTTGACTTCGATGCGTTCGGCTTTCGTGGCAGCATCATTCAACAAGGCCTCACCGACGGGAGAGTGTTTTTCCTCGCCATTCAATTGGATCGCGCTGCTGATGCGTTCGCGCAGACCAAATCTCCTGTCAATTTCGATGGCGGAGTGCATGGCCGATGGGCGATAGAACATCGAAATCGCTCCTGCCACGATGGCTGCCGACAAACCACCACCGATCAGCCAAATCGTGCTCCAGCTGCTAAAGGTATAAGGAAGGAACCAAATCTTTGGTACGAGCAATCCGATAAAGGAAATGCTGAACGCGATGATCAAGCACCACGCCAAGATATTGAGAATGGTCTGGGTCCAGAGAAGTCGGCGAGCTTTTGAAATCTGGCGATTGATTAAATCCACGATTCGTTTCCCTTTAGAACAATTGTCGGACGTGCATTCAAGAGTCTTGGATTGTATAGGTTTCAACCAAGAAAAGCATCTTCGATCGGTTCAAAAGGCCATGGAATATTGCGTGAATCTGGCAAATGAGAACGACTAAGGCTTCTCGGCAAACGGGCATTCGCAAGCGAATCGGCCACATCCAGGACAACCGCTACCGTACTTTTTCTGGAGCGCCGCGCTCAAATCCACTCCAGCGACATTCGCGATCGTTGTTAGCCAAGCGACCACGTCGGCAAACTCTTCCTCAAGGTTCTCACGATCATTGCCAGTCCTCAAGGCCGTCGACAATTCACCAATTTCCTCCATGAGCCACATAAAGGTTCCAGAAACACCTCGTTCCGCATCTTTTTCGTAGTACATCGTACGAATCAGTTGCTGAAAATCACGGAGGGAAATATCAGGATTTGGAGTAGTCATGAATCCATTGTAACCGTCGATCCATCTCGAAAACAATCCGCTTTTTGGAAACCGGAAGCGTGAGCGATGAGCTGAATGTTTTCCCTCGCTCACGCTTCGGGTTACGCAAGTGAATTCCTCGCTCACGCTTCGGTTTACCAGGCGAATCCCTCGGTCGTGCTGAGCGCCAGGTTCGAAATGGCCGAAAAGAACGAAAAAGTGAAAAACTAAAGAGCGAATTCAATTCACAGAACCGCGATGCCCGCAACTTGAATGATTCGCATCTCGATTCTTTTCGGTTCTTTTCGCTTTTTTCGGCCAGCTTTCAGATCAGAACGGATTGGACGAATTCGAAGTTACAGCTTTCACTGGTTCGCGGTGAATGACAGTATCGGTGCGAATCTTAGTTGACCTGGGATAGGCTTCCAGCCTGTCGGTACTACGGTTGCCGGGCGGGAAGCCTATCCCACATCAATAAACTCAAGTTTTTTGATCAAGGTCAATAAGAGAAAACGGCACTACGTTTATGGAAGACATTAGTAGTTTGGAGCGGACTTGCCAATCATTCTACAATGCTCGCAAATCCAATTCCTCACCTCGGTGCGTCGCAAAAAGCGGGTGCCCAAACAGCCATTTTCCGATATGATTAAGGATACAAATACGATTTCTGAGTCGAGCCAAATTGATCATCAAGAGGGTGCCGCTTCAGTTCAACCCATTCAACCAAACCGAAGCAACGGAACCCAATCTCCTGTGGATCATCAGCGAATCGAACGAGCCGTTCGGGAAATTCTTGCCGCCGTTGGTGAAGATCCGGATCGAGAGGGGCTATTGGAGACACCTGCACGGGTAGCGAGGATGTACGCCGAGGTCTTCTCCGGCCTCCACAAGGACCCTCGAATTCACTTGAAGAGAGTCTTCACCGAAAGTTATGACGAAATAGTTTTGCTCAAGGATATCGAATTTCAAAGCATGTGCGAGCATCATTTGCTGCCTTTCCACGGACGGGCGCACGTCGGGTATTTGCCTAATGGAAAGGTTGTTGGCTTGAGCAAAATGGCCCGCGTCGTAGATGAAGTTGCTCGTCGTCCACAGGTTCAAGAGCGAATGACGGAGACCATCGCAAACATGATGGAACAAGAACTTGGTGCTCGTGGTGTCGTCGTTATGGTCGAAGCCAGCCATTCCTGCATGACCATGCGAGGCATTCGCAAATCGGGCGGCATGTGCGTTACCAGTGCAATGCGTGGCGTATTCCGTGACAACCTGGCGTCTCGCGCAGAGATTCTCGGGTTGATCATGAATCCGAAGCACGGCTGAGAATGGCCTATTTAATTTCACCTTTCGAAGTCGAAGGGATAGTGTTCAAGACGAGTGCGCCGTGAAAGCCTCAAGCCTGAAAGGCTGACACACCCTCAGCCGGGGGCGATGGCCCCGGAAGCATACTG
>CANHVO010000529.1 GCA_947463915.1 Planctomycetaceae bacterium | reverse complement strand
CAAGCACTCTACACGAAGGTGCCGGTTCTAGAACGCCTCAAGTTTCTCGCAATAACCGCGAGCAATATGGACGAATTCTTCATGGTTCGCGTGGGCGGGTTGCAACTCCATCAAGCCCGCGGCATCGAAACGCCCGATCCAAGCGGCAAAACGGTAACGGAACAACTCGAGGACATCTACGAGCGCGTCAACGCGATTATTCGTGACCAGTACGAGTGTTTTCTGACCGCGGTGGAACCGACCTTGACCGCCGAAGGGCTTGAGCGAATTTCTGCCCGCAATGCATCCGCACGCCATCGAGAAGCCATCACGCGGTTCTTCAATGAGGAAATTTACCCGGTCATTTCCCCGATGGACATCGACCCGGACAGCCCATTTCCGATCTTAGCCAATCTCGGAATGCATTTGTGCGTACGCATGGCAAGTGGCGATTCCGAAAAGCCGCACCGCTTTGCCTTTATCCCGCTCGGCAAAGTTCTCTCGCGATTCATCACTTTGCCAAGCGATCGCGGCTACAACTACGCGTTGCTGGAAGATGTCACCGCAGAATTGGTCGATCAATATTATCCCGGGAAACGCATCGAGGAATGCATTGCATTTCGCGTAACGAGAAACGCCGACGTTTCCGTGCGAGAAGACAGTGCTGCGGACCTTATGCTGGGGATGCAAGAGGTGTTGCATTCTCGGCGTTCGGCAGGTTTCGTTCGACTCGAAATCGCAGACTCTGCCTCCGAGCCCACACTTCAGTTTTTGCAAGACAAGCTCGGCTTGAATCCATGTGATGTTTTCAAGTTTCCCGGGCCGCTCGATCTTTCCAGCATGATGTACCTTACCGACATGGAGGGATTCCCAGCACTCAAAGACACACCTTGGATTCCTCAGCGGTCACCCGTGATCGATCCGACTCAGTCCATGTTCAAGTCGATTAGCGAACGCGATTTACTGCTGTGTCATCCTTACGAAAGCTTCGAACCCGTCGTTCGATTCCTGGAAGAAGCTGCCGAGGACCCGGACGTGCTCGCGATCAAGCAGGTGCTATATCGAACCAGCCGCAAGAGCCCAATCGTTGGAGCCTTGAAACGTGCCGCAGAACGTGGCAAATATGTTACCGCCATTGTCGAGCTCAAGGCACGATTCGATGAAGCCCGAAATATCGAGTGGGCTCGTGAGCTCGAACGATCTGGCGTACAAGTTATCTACGGAGTCCGCGGCCTCAAGACACACGCAAAGATTTGCGTCGTGGTACGCCGTGAGCCTTCCGGAATCGTTCGCTATGTTCACTTTGGAACGGGCAACTACAACGAAACGACGGCTCGCATGTATAGCGACATCAGCTACATGACTTGCAACGAATCCCTGGGCCGCGATGCGAGCTCGTTTATCAATGCGATCACAGGCTACAGCCAACCACAGCCTTACGACAAGCTCGACTCTGCCCCGTTAGGTTTACGAAAGAAACTTCTGGCATTGATCCAAGCCGAGACGATCAACAAGCGAAATGGTCAAAAGGCTTACATTGCCGGCAAAATGAACTCGCTCGTCGACCCCGACATTATCAATGCACTCTATGAAGCCAGCCAAGCAGGCGTCATTATCCGTCTCAATATTCGGGGCGTATGTTGCTTGCGGCCAGGTGTTCCTGGTCAAAGCGAAAACATTTCCGTGGTGAGCATTGTTGACCGATTCCTTGAGCATGCCCGAGTCTTTTATTTTTACCATGGTGGGGACGACGCTGTCTTCATCAGCAGCGCAGATTGGATGCCTCGCTCCTTTGACCGACGAGTCGAATTGCTCGTCCCGATCGAAGACACCGGCTCCCGTCGCCGATTGATGGAAATCCTGGACACCTACTTCCGCGACAACCAAAATGCTTGGCGACTAGGTAGTGATGGCCGATATAGTCGCATCCATCCAGAGCAAAACCAAGCCAAGTTTCGAGCACAGAGATACTTGTATGAGTCCGCATTGTCGGCGATCAAAAAAGCGGAACACGCAGCGAGGACCACGTTTGAGCCTCATAAGGCCGCGACGACGAGGGAAGCTTAAGGTATTAGGCTTAAGGTATTAGGTATTTCACTCGTCCCCTGGCTCCGCCTGGGGACGCAATGCACCGGAGGCTCATGCCTCCTAAGTTGTAATAGCATTGCCCGCGAGGCGGAGCCTCGCGGGCAATGCGTTCCAAGGAGAGCCTTGGAGCGAGAGTTATCCACATTTTGCTTTTCCAAATCGTATGGCCGAGATTTACGATGTTGTTGTGGTTGGATTGGGGGGCGTTGGAAGCGCGGCGGCCTTTGCGTTGGCTGAGCGGGGCTACCGAGTTCTCGGTTTGGACCAGTTTTCACCCCCGCATTCACGCGGCAGCTCACACGGCGAAACACGAATCATTCGCAAGTCGTATTTTGAGCATCCGGACTATGTGCCCTTGCTGTGCCGTGCATATGACCTTTGGCACGAACTAGAGGCCCGATCGGAAAAGCGGCTGTATCATCCAACCGGTCTTCTCGAAATCGGCCCTCACGATGGTATCGTAATTCCCGGTGTTCTGAAAAGCGCCGCTCAGTTTGATCTACCTATCGAACGCCTCACCATGGGCGAAGCGAAAAAGAACTATCCAGGCTTACATGGGGACGACTCATGGTCCGTGGTTTTGGAAAAGGACGCCGGCTATTTGAACGTAGAAGCATGTGTGAAAGCTCACTTGGACAGTGCGGCAATGTTAGGAGCCACTCTAGAAGTCAATCAGAAAGTAATCGGATGGGAGCCGAATGGAGCTGGTGTGCGCGTCCAAACTCAAGAAGGAGATTTTTTTGCGGACAAGCTCATTCTCGCTGCCGGACCTTGGGCAGGCGAGCTGCTCAGTCAATTGAAAATCCCGCTACAGGTTTTGCACAAGCATCTTTACTGGTTCGAAGTCGAAAACGAATCCTATCGCGAGACCGATGGTTTCCCTTGCTTTTTCTATGAGACGCCCACTGGGTTCTTTTATGGCTTCCCACAACGCGACGCGTTAGGACTCAAGATCGCTCGGCATAGCGGTGGCGGCCCCGTAAGCTCTGAGATCGATGGCAGCCACGAACGAAATAGCGAAGACGAATTGGCCGTAGGAGCATTCGTAGCTGAGAATTTGCCGGATGTCAGTCAACGAATGACACGATGGTCAGGCTGTTACTACACCATGACCCCCGACGAACACTTTATTGTCGATACTCTGCCGAATGATCCGCAAGTCACAATCGTAGCTGGATTGTCTGGGCACGGGTTCAAGTTCACGAGCGTCTTAGGTGAACTGGCCGCGGAGCTATCAACGGAACGCCCCATTTCTGTCGACCTAGATTTTTTAAGACTGTCACGTTTCTCGAAGTGACAAACAGTGAGGGCTCTCCGACTTGATCACTTTAGAGCAAGCAGCGAGACGGCGCAAGCCGTCCGGCGAAGGAACTTCGTTTAACAGTCAGCCGTAGGCGTACTGTCAGAAGAACGCGGTACGCCTACGGCTGACCGTTAAACGACCGAACCAACAAGATGCAAGACGTTCGGCGAGTGTAGTTAGTCGATTGCCGTGCTCGACAAACGTCGAGCACTTAAAGAAACCGGGGCTAGCGCCCAACGGCTAATGCCTAGCAGACACATTTCATCTGATGTCTGCCCATCCAACAAACTACCGACCGAGTGGTGGTGGGTTGCTAGCAAAGAAATCTCGTGGGCCACGATTTGTGTAATATGGATAGGCTGTCTGTGGAGCCTGTACCCCCGAGCCGACTTGTGGATCGGTCCTATACTGACTGTGCGATAGGTGAGCACCATAATCTGTACCACCTCGCTGCCAACCAACATTGCATGGCCGACATCCCAAAGCACCGTTGCAGCTATTGCATCGATTGTTGTGAAGGCAGCCACTGGACATGGCAAGAGTGATACCGAATAGGGCGAGTGATAGAATGCCGCGTTTCATGACTTAGTCCTTTAGTGTTTCGCATTGGCTGGTCTTGAGTGATCGAGACTCGCGTTCTACGGGTCGTTGTGTCCAGCCATCTTAGGATCGAAACAATTGGTACTTTAAATTCAATCCTCCCAACCTGCACTGCACAGATTACCTAAACTGCCGGCTTGAACAGGCGCATGGAAAAAGCAAGTTCCAATTTGTTTTGGTAGCGGCATGGCGCAAGCCCTCCGGTGAAGGGTCTTCGTTTAACAGTCAACCGTAGGCGTACTGCGAAAAGAACGCGGTATACCTACGGCTGACCGTTAAACCCGGATTATTCATTCATATCGCAAACAAAAGTGGCCTCTCCTGCGTATAAGTTGTTGTTACGAAGCAACTTAAGGAACATCAGGGAGGCCGATCTTGAGTATACAGTCTGTTGACAGTTTTG
>CANHVO010000528.1 GCA_947463915.1 Planctomycetaceae bacterium | reverse complement strand
TTTATGATGGCCGCAAAAGAACACAGAGAACGCGAAAGATCGATAGCCACATCCGTTCAAATCAGCTGCCTTGCTTTTGCGAACTTTGTGCTCTCTTGCGGCTAACGCGAAACTACTGTGTTGGGATTTTATTGCGTTTTTGAGGCAGGTCGAGCCAGCCACTGCCCAACTCGCTCCGGTTTGACACGCCGGAGCCTCGGTGTTTACTCGGCTACCAGCCAAACATCGGACTCCAAGCAGCCCGCCTGCCCATTCAACCAACCAGATGGGGTACATTGAGAACTTGTTTGCCGGCCCCGCGTCGGAGAATTACTAGTTATTTGCGTAGGAAATGATGTCATACAGCGAAGATATCGTCGAGCTAATTGAGAAGCAACTCTTGAGCTTCGAATCGCTGCCAACGTTTCAGCTTGTGACGCATATTCCGAACTTGGAATTCTGGATGCTCGAGGTTTCCTACTCATTTTCCGTCCTGAATGGCTATCAGGAACGATTCGATAATATGGTTCACCGCGCGAGCCAGGAGGCAATTCGGTATCCGCATGAAACTACTGCGAGGGAGTCGCACGAGCACAAGTACAACTCCTTAAAGCCTGCAATAACAACAGAACGTGCGAATGGCATGAGGAAGCGGCTAGCCGCCAAAACGAAAACGCTGTTAAATAGACTTTTGCGTGAATCGCTGATTTCAATCGAAATGTCTGATGAACTACTGCGAATTGCTACAGAGGTGCCACGGCCCAATCCCGTGGATCGACCTTAATGCGAATCCCGCATATAACAATGGGTTGCAGACGAAGCCCTCGATCACCCGTCTTGACTTGCGTTGAGTCAACTGCCCCGGCTTGCTGAACCCCGACGTTATGTGGCTTTGAGAACCGCGCATGAAAGAGACTGCCTACCTATTTCAAGCCGCATTGATCAGCGTTTGGTGGGTCGGTCTCGCTTCCAACCAATTCTTCTTTGCCGCGTTTCAGTTCAACGAGATCCCATCGACGGCGTTCTGGGCATTCTTCGCCCCCGATGTAATCTTGATTGCAGCTTTATCGACGTTTCGTGCCTACAAAAAGAATGTCGCCATCGAATACGTGATCTTGGGAGCGTTTGGATACGCAACACTGTACTGCGCAAACGCTACCGTGTTGACCGCCAGTGGCTACTTGCCGACCGGACTGATGCTCGTCGGACTTTCCTACAATGCGTTTCTCTGCTTCAACGATTCGCTTTTTCGTTCATCTTCAACCAGCACGGAGTGGAATGTCATCAAAACGCTCATCCAGGTCGTTTGCATTTGGATTCTGGCATTGGTAATCATTCCCTATGTGATTCTGGATGCGTTCGACGCTTTGATACTTCCAAGCCTTGGGATATGGCTATTCGTCGGTGCGTTTCTATTTGGCGGCTTCAGCCTACTCGGACTAACCAGCGCCTATTTCATGGTTCGAGATGGTGCTGGCACTCCACTTCCACTTGATCAAACCAACAACTTGGTCGTCTCTGGCCCCTACCACTATGTCCGCAATCCAATGGCCATCGCGGGAATTGGGCAAGGGTTAGCAATCGCCATTGTTTTTCAATCGGTTCCGATATTGATTTACTCTTTTTTAGGTGCGCTGGTTTGGCATCTGGTTGTGCGACCATCGGAGGAACGCGATATGTCCCAGCGGTTCGGTGAACCTTACGAGGTGTATCGTCGGCAAGTTTCTTGCTGGATGCCGAAGTTTCGCTAATATGCCACATAACTTATAGAGTATTCTGCGTCGACGTTCTAGGGACGTAGGCGGGCTGGACTGTGGCCGCTTGCCCCCAGCTCCCGTTTGGGGTTCAAGGAGTTAGCCCGGATTGCTTCTGGCCCCTAACCGCGACAGCTTGGCTGCTTTGCCCACCAACTCGTTCCGGTTTGACACGCCGGAGCGTCGGTGTTTACTCGGCTCCAAGCCAAGCATTAACCCCCGAGTAGCGAGCCTGCCCATTCAACCAGCCGGATGGAGTACATTGAGAATGTGTTTACGGGCGCCGTGTCGGAGAATCACGAGTTGTGCCAGAAAGGTGAAAGCATGTGCTCACAGCCAATGTTCGATACTATGACAAACTCCTTGACGGTTGTACTTTCAAGCCTTAGCTTGTCTCTAGATGCCCAACTCTGCATCCGAAAAATTTGCAGCGATATTTCATCAAGCCCGCTTCTCGTTGTTCATTGTGCCGTCCAGTTTGGGCCTAATTCGCTGGCGATTCGATTCCAGACAGATGAACCGGAACTTGTTTGGATGCGAGTTTTTAGGGAGATCTACCACCATCCAGATCTTGGACAGAGCATTAGAGATGAGCCATCTTCAGTTTATTGGTGCGGACTAAATTGGTGGAGCGATGCTCTTTGGGTTTACCGTTCCGATGTGCCAGTCATCGATCCGAATGAGAGTTTCGTGAAAAGGAAACAGTGCAACAACTGCGACGAACTTTTTGTTTGTGGTCTACGACTAAACTACGGATGCTGTCCGTATTGCAAAGTGCCTATCGTGGGAGAGACAACTCCACGCGCTCAATCGACAACGAACGAATAGAATAGACGAAATTGGGTAAGATTGCCTTCTCCGGGCGCTCTCCCCAAACCACCGTACACGTTGGCCCGACTACAGCAGTTCAACAAAGTTGAGCATTACGAGGGCAAGTACCCGCCGCCAACTCGCACCGGTTTGACACGCCGGAGTGTCGGGTTTACTCGGCTCCAAGCCAAACAGCTAGCCTGCCCATACATCGAGTCCGATCGGGTACATTAGACTGTGCTTACCGGCGCAATGCCGGAGAATTACTAGGTCGCCGGTGTGACAATGACAGAATGGATAGACGCAATCGGAGAAGCATTTTTTCATATCGCAGGCGCCCTGATCGACGATCGGTCTCCTAGACAAACAGTTGGAATCATCTTTGGAATGTTGGCTGCTTTCATTTTTATCGGGACGATCGTTGCCGTCTGGATCGGAACAAAACTTGAATCGATAGGTTGGTTTGTCTTTATACCGCTTTTCTTGGGTTGTGTTTCCGCGTCCCTCTTTTGCCTTTTAGCGGGACAGAAAAACGGATGAGAACACAGAAGAATTGCAACACTAACTGTTGCTCACTCCCATCGCTACACAAGCCAAGCTACCCATGCGAAAATAAGGGCGAACCAAAAAATGTAGCCAAGTGCTCGGTCCGCACTTTTTGAGTTGCGTTTAGTCTTCTCCTCGCATTGGCCTAACCCCAACTCGCACCGGTTTGACACGCCGGAGCGGCGGTGTTAGGTCGGCTCCGCGCCAAACGTTCACCTCCAAGCGGCTTGGCTGCCCATTCGACCAGCCGGATGGGATACATTTAGAGTGTTAACCGACGCCACGCCGGAGGATTACTAGTTGTCTCGACAAGGAACCAACCGTGGATATCGCTCAGATTCAGGAACTTGCTCGCGGATCAAGGCTAACGCGGGAACAGCTTAACGCCCGAATGGGAGACTTAAGATCAAAGGGCGTAGGCATTCTGCTGTGCATCAAATTTGTGATGACAAATCAAGAATGCTCACTAAGTGAAGCTGGCAACATTGTTATCAATTCCGATGCTTGGGTTGATCGGCGGGAGGCGTTTCTGCAAGAGCAAGAAGATGCACTTCAAGAATACATCGATCACAATATCGATCGCATCGCTTTTGTTCAACAAACGATAACACCTGACGGAACGCAGACCAGCGTTCATATGAAACCACGCGATTAGATTCGTAAACGAGACAACAGTGTGGATCGGTGAAGGGCCTGTATTGCACTGGGGGCTTTCCCAAACTACCCGGCATGCAGGAGCGGACCAGACCAGGCGCCTGAGCAATTTAATGCTAGATTGGATCAAGGACGCCACAAACCATGTGAGTTCGCCCAACCGCCAACCCGCTCCGGTTTGACACGCGTTTGACACGCCGGAGCGTCCACTTCCAGGTAGCTCGCCTCTTTAACCGTCCATTAAGTGCCTTAGTACTGCTCTATTTTTCGCTTCGATAGACCTTCGTCACCCCCTTCGATTTTTTGTGATGGCCGCAAAAAGAATACAGAGAACGCGAAAGAGAAAGAGAAGTGACAGCCACCCCTTAAAATCCGCTGTCTTTCTTTCGCGAACTTTGTGCTCTCTTGTGGCTAACGCAAGACTGATATGTTGGGATGCTGTGTTGGGATTTTCGTTGCCTTTTTGGGACCGACCCGAGCCAGCCACCACTGCCCAACTCGCCTATTTAGTTTGACTGCAAGATGCGGTACATTAGGAAAGCCTCTACCGGCACAGTGCGGAAGAATTACTAGTTAGGGCATTGAAAGTGGCATGCACAAGATCTTACTGCTCACAGGCATGACACCCGATCATCGAATCTTCGCT
>CANHVO010000527.1 GCA_947463915.1 Planctomycetaceae bacterium | reverse complement strand
GTTTCGCTACATAGAGCTTCACAGCGTTGACTAAGTGAGTTGAGGCTCTTACCGAACTTCGGCGCAGTAAGCTCGGCAGGAGCCTCGCTCTCCCGAAGGATCATCGCGAGCGGCTTCGACCAAGTAGATACGCCCGAGATCGGACTCAAGGAAAATTATTTTATCGTCTATCAAAAGGCGACGCCTTCGTCGGTTGCCAGACTTTTGTGTAGCGAAAGTCGTCAAGACTTTCGGCTGCGTCGACAAAACGACCGAAACTCTTGACGAGTTTCGCTACATAAAGCTTCACAGCGTTGACTAACTGAGTTGAGGCTCTTGCCGAACTTCGGCACAGTAAGCTCGGCAGTAGCCTCGCTCTCCCGAAGCCTCCAAGAAAAACTTCAAAAAAAGAAAGGCCGATGGTTTTGCCATCGGCCTTTTTGTTCCCTGGCACCGGGGCAAGTGTTGACTTACCCCGGTGCTCAGTATCAAGCTCTATCGTGAAGCACTGTCGCTTAGCAATCGACCCAGTAATCGCTATTAAACAGTTATGTGCTGCTCCAACCCAGGAGGAAGGCCGATCGAACATTCCCGCAAATTTCCGATCGACGACAGAGCTTTCCTTGGTTCTTTGATGGAACAGGAAATACGACAGCAGCGACCAGAACGTCAATCCCAATTCGTTGAAATTCATTCAGGAATCCAAACAAATACGCTTCCTAAATCGCTGGACTACCCATCTTTCCTAGATGGCCGATAATAGGCGAGAAATGGGGAATGCGTCGCGCTATGGTTTCCACTTCAGGCCGGAGCAAGTATCGTAAAGGCGAGCGGCGGGCGAGAACATTCTACGATCGAAGCTGGATTCGCCAGAATTCAGTTCGTTCTGAATTCTGGCGAATCCAGCTACGGTAGTTTTCCGCCTGCCGCTCTCCTTCAAAGGTTCCGGGCTTCATTTTGCCTAAGACTGATTCACGGGGCGTCCCAAATGCATTTACCTAGCTGATCTACGATGGCCAATTTGAAACGTCGCGACAATTCTAAATTTCAAAAAAGAGCCAAGCCGACTGGCATGCCCCAGGATTCGAAGCCGCGAAAGCGTTCTTGGCGTCCGGTCGGACTTTTGGTGCTTTTGGCTTGCTTGTTAGGTGCTTTCTTTTGGGCCGGTGGAGCAACTGGCTTTGCGAATTCCATGGCCAATTCTGCCATTAGCGGTAAACGGTTGGAGGCAGGAGAATGGTGGCTAGGAGTTTCGAAGTTCTTTTCGTCGACCGATGCATACGCTGATTTCTTGCAGGGCCGCATCGATCGAAAGCGGGGCGAGTACGAGACGATGATGGGGCATTTAAAGTCGGCTCTGAAAAAAGGATTCTCCCCTATACGACTCGATCGCGAACAAGCACTTGCGACTGCAAGTCTCGGGAGATTGACACCGGACATCGAAGAACGTTTGCTACGTTGGCTTGATGAACCAGATGCGGATTTTTCAGAGATAGTTGATTCCTACGCCAACGGATTGACGGCGGTTTCGCGATTTGATGATGCGTTGGAATTGCTTCGAACGTGGCAATCTACCGATCCACTTGATCCAGTCGCAAATTACCGCATAGCGAGGATCCATGAACATCTTTCCCAACCGGAAGACGCCGAGGCGAATTACCGAAAGGCGATTGCGAAAGACCCTCGCTACTTCAAGGCCTCTTATAATTTAGGGAGAGTGCTTTTGGATCAACGGCGGTCGGATGAGGCTTTAACGTGCTTCCAAAAATCCGCAAAAGGCGGTTCGGCGCTGGCAGCCAAGACGGGAATGGCTCAATGCTACAAGACACTTGGCGAGAATGAGGTTGCACGTGGTTTGCTTCAGGAAGTAGTGAATTCAAGCTACGAGGATTTGCAAAAGTCTTATCAATTCGTGGACGAAACGCCCGCAAGGTATGTTGCTGCTTCCGAGCTTGGCTGCCTTGAAACGGAATTAGGGGATTTCCCCGAAGCTCGAAAGCACTTAGAGCTCGCCTTGAAAGAGTTTCCTCTCGATTCGATTGCCCGCTATTCCTATGCCGTTACGCTTCGGGGACTCGGCATGCAAAAGGAAGCAGACGAGAATTTCGCAATCACACGCGCTTCGCGGGCGGCACTGGACCAAGTTTCGGTGTATCAAGGAAAACTCCGTAAAGACAGTCAGGATACGGAGTCACGGCTTGCTGTAGGGAAAATCATTTTGGAAAATGAGTCGGAACGAGCCGGACTTTTTTGGCTTCAAAGCGTATTCTCCTATGATCCAAACAATTCCGATGCCCACGAGGCAATTGCAAGTTATTTTGAGAGCAAAAAAGTAAGGACACCCGAGGATGAAAAACGCGCAGCGTATCACCGTGCTTTTGTTCAAAAGAAATAGCGATCGAATCGTTTGCTCATTGCAAGCACGGCTATTCGTTTGCTTCATTCTTTTTTGTCTCTGCGCACCTGGTTGCACCGACACTTCCAAAAAGGATTCCCCATCCGGACAAGCTACTGCTCCAAATCAAAAAGGGGCCGCTGACCTACGGGACGTTCTTTTCGCAGACGCCACGAAATCGCTTGGTATTAACCACACCTATCTCAATGGCGAAGAACAAAACAAGTTTACGATTTTAGAAGCGGGAGGAGGTGGCGTCACTGCCATCGATTTCGATCGGGACGGATGGCAAGATCTGTTTTTCCCCGGGGGTGGGCAAATCACCGAATCGAACTCCCTGACTCCGCTTCCTGGTTCCTTATGGCTCAATCGGGAAGGCAAAGGCTATCTCAATGTATCGGTTCCATCTGGTGCCAATGCGGTCAAGTATTACACGCAGGGGACAGCAGCAGCAGATTTCAACAACGACGGATTCCCGGACCTTCTCGTGACCGGCTACGGTGGGTTGCAGCTTTTTGTGAACCAAGGCGATGGAACGTTCCAAGAATTGGCGGACGCGTCTGGTCTGGTCGACCCTGTTTGGAGCACAAGCGCTGGATTCGGTGATTTTGATGGAGATGGTTCTCTCGATCTTTATGTTGCCCACTATGCTGACTGGTCATGGGAAAAGAATCCCGAATGCCTGTCTTCGGCGAGGATACGCGACGTTTGTCCGCCAGGGGCCTTTGTGGGGCTTCAGGATGTTGTCTTCATGAGCAATGGAGATGGCTCGTTTCGATCTGTGACCTCCGAAATCGGTTTGGTACCTGAAGGGCGTGGGCTCGGGGTGATTTGTGCCGATCTCAATCATGATTCCAAAGTTGATGTCTATGTCGCAAACGATACGACCAACAACTTCCTCTATGTGAATACAGGCGACGGCAAGTTTTCTGAGCAAGGTGTCGCCAGCGGAACAGCTCTCGACGAACGCGGGACAGCCAACGGCAGTATGGGGGTCGCAGTCTTCGATTTTGAAGGCGACCTCAAGCCAGACCTTTGGGTCTGCAACTATGAAAATGAGACCTTCGCACTTTACAAAAACGACGGGAACGCAAATTTCCGCCACATCACGTCATCCACAGGGATCACAGCACTCGGCACCCTGTTCGTTGCCTTTGGAACAGTTGCCTCCGACTTCGATAGCGATGGGGATGAGGACCTCGTGGTCGCGAATGGACACGTTCTTCGATTTCCGGCGGGCAACTCAGCGGACCAATCTCCTCTGTTTCTACGCAATAGTGGCAAAGGGCGTTTGTCGCGACAATCTTTCGACAAGGAAAGCTACTTCAGCAACAAATGGCGTGGTCGAGGCGCCATCGGTCTAGACTTTGATCGCGATGGCGACATTGACTTGGCCATGTCGCATATCAATCAACCCTCTGCCGTTTTGGAAAACAAGACCCTGACCAAGGGGAAATGGATTCAACTCGAATTGATCGGGACGAAGTCGAATCGAGATGCAATCGGGAGTCACGTCCTTTTTAGCACCAACAAAAAGCAATACTTGCGACATGTCATCGGAGGCGGAAGCTACCTTTCCCAAAATCCGTACTTAGTGCATTGCGCATTCCCGCCTGATGAAACGCTTGAGAAAGTGGAAGTCTTCTGGCCTAATGGCGGGACGCAGCGTTTGGGCAATGTCGCTGTGAATCAGTATTGCCAGATCGTAGAAGCTGGCGCAAGCGCTCCATGATTTGCGTTGCAGTCCAAGCCAACGCGAATCGACGATGAGTTCTCCGACTCAGGACGGCCGGGGCTTGCCCCACCGTCCGCAGCTTTGGAGTTCTAGAATCACCTCACCGTGGCGCCGTTTCACGCAACGCTGTTTCGCATTCTGCTCAATGTAAATTGGGCTTTTCCGTAGCGAAAGTCGTCAAGACTTTTGGCTGCATTGCATAAACCACCGAAACTCTTGACGAGTTTCGCTACAAAATGCTTCAATCGTTGAGGGCAGTGGGTGAGGGGTCAGTTACCCGCCGATCAAATGTCCAC
>CANHVO010000526.1 GCA_947463915.1 Planctomycetaceae bacterium | reverse complement strand
CTAGAGTCACGCTGCCCGACCGCGCGCCTCCGGAGTCGTCGCACCGCCATTTGCGGTGTGACGACTCCGGAGGTGTCATTTTCATCACGCACCCATTAGAACATCAAAGCGGTGTCCGGTCGGGACATGCCCGTGCCGGACAGTGCGACAAACATCAAAAGTCCATGTCGGCAAAAGTGTCTTGCCAAAATTCGCATCTCTACGACGCAACTATTGAATCGTAGCCAATGTTGTCGTAATTTGAAATGTGCCTAGTTACTTCGCACTCTGAATCTCATAATGCTTGCGCAACTGCTGAAGAGCAGAGTCGACCAGCATTTCGCCACTCCCTTCGGCACAGCGTGCGGAGACAACTTCGTAGTTGCCTTGCGCATACGCTTGACGTGTCGGAACGTAGCCGACCGAGCCGTTGGCGAGTTCGCTGATGGTCGTTGTAACAAAGGGCGAGCCGTCCTTGATCGCTAGGCCCAACTGAACGAATATCTCTCCTGGCAATGAAACCCATGCGATATCTTTGCCCAGAGAAATCACTTGCACTTCGGCTTCGATTGGCTCGCCGTTTCTTGCATCGACGTCCAGGATTCGGAAGGCTTCGACCATTTCCATGAACGGAGCTGGCTTGTCGCTGTTGGCCCGCTCCGAAATGGACTTGGCCCATTCGATCCGTTCTTGGTTTGCGGCTTTAAGGCGATCGGACGAATAGTTCGCCAGCGGCAACTTGACCATTTGTTTGGTCGCATGCAGCCGATTCCCGGTAGTCGGTTCGAGACTGTTTAAACTGCGCAGTACAGCACCAGCCAATCGGGTCCCGATGCGTGCCGCCTCGGCGTGCCCCTTTTGGTCGAACCCGTTTCGGACATCGATATGATTGACATCGCCACAACAGCCGGTCGAGTATTGCAAGTGACATTTTGGGCCAAACACTCGCCCCAAGGCATGCTCGAGTGCAAATGGCATATCGGCGCTCCATTGCGTTCCACCCACCGTATCGAGGTGAATGGAAAAGTTGCTCAATAGCCCAGTGAGTTCACGTTGCTGGTTATAAAAACCGACCATCGGCAATCGATCGTCCGTCGGGCCAGCTTCGCGAACGATGCGAGGATTGAGTTTTCCTGGATTCCAACCGACGGTACCATCCGTCATAAAGAATCTTCGGTTGAATGCGAGCTGCGTTTCTTGACCGATTGCATGTCGAACCGCGACTGGCTTTTTGTCCGCCAAGGCTTTAGCAACGCTTTCTGCGATTTTGCTCGGCAACTCAAGCATGTATTGCTTGGTTTCGTCTGCATCGTTTCCGAACCGGTTGTAGCGGGACGAATTTGGGTCGAACAAAACGGGGCCAGTATGCGAGTGGGTCGCCGTGATGAGAATTTGCTCGGGGTCAAGTCCGCTCTGCGACTTGATAATGCGTCGGGTTTCGTCGGTCAGCCAATGTGTTGTTGCAATCAAGTCGATCGAGATCAGTGCAATCGAGTTCTTGCCATCGTCCATCACTGTGGCTTTGGCCCAAAGCGGATCGTGTGTTTCCGTGGAGAGACGCTTCCCATAGTAGCCCGCCATGGGAGTCGGTCGAACGGGTGTGATGTCCACTTGAGCAAACCCAACTTGGAGAAGAGACGCTTCTTTTGGTTCGTTCGTTTGTGCCAAGACCGAGGCCAAGGGAAAAATCAACCAACAACAAAAGACAAACGGAGCGGACGTGACAACGAGAGGCTTTGTCATGATTCAAGCGGTTTCCAGGTAGGATTTGAGATCGATAAGGTGAGAGACGTCAGTTATAGACGGTTTCTGTCACTCAGTGGGCGCGATTTGACGTTTCCTCTTGGTTCCTAAGCATACCCCGGATTGCGAAAAACCAAGGAAATCGTTATCTTCCTGCCCTGACAAAATCCTATCGTACGACAACAATTTCACCAATTCATTCCATTTTTCAAAGCCGAACCGATGAACGCACCAACACATACGCTTCCGCAACTGGCTGTTGACACCATTCGCACACTCAGCATGGATGGCGTACAAGCTGCAAATAGCGGCCACCCAGGGACACCAATGGCTCTCGCCCCGGTCACGTTCCAGCTTTGGACTGAGGCCATGCGTTACGATCCAATGAATCCAGATTGGGCCAACCGCGATCGATTCGTTTTGTCTTGCGGGCACGCTTCGATGCTTCTGTATTCGATGATTCATCTTGCGGGGATTCGGGGTGTCGATGCTCATGGTAAAGTCACAGCCAATGAATCGATCACAATCGAAAACATCAAGAATTTCCGACAACTTCATAGCCCATGTGCCGGCCACCCTGAACTCGGCTACGCAGCAGGAATCGAAACGACCACTGGTCCGCTCGGCCAAGGGGTCGGCAATTCCGTCGGCATGGCGATTGCTAGCAAGCACTTAGGAGCCAAGTACAACAAGCCTGGTTTGACTTTGTTTGATTACGACGTTTACGCTCTGTGCAGCGACGGCGATTTGATGGAGGGGATCTCGTCTGAGGCTGCCTCGATGGCCGGCCATTTGAAACTTTCGAATCTATGCTGGATCTACGACGACAACGGGATCACGATCGAGGGACACACCGATCTAGCATTTACCGAAAACGCCACGCAAAAATTCCAAGGATTCGGTTGGAACACAATCCTTGTCGAAGATGCAAACGATCTCGTTGCTCTTCAAAGTGCCTTTGATGCATTCAAGGCAACGACAGACAAGCCAACGCTGATCATTGTCCGGTCTATCATTGGCTTCGGCTCCCCGAACAAAGCGAATACACACAATGCCCACGGCGCACCTTTGGGCGACGAAGAGATCAAACTGACGAAGAAGGCTTACGGCTGGCCTGAGAACGAAAAGTTCTTGGTCCCAGACTCGGTCAAGAAGTACTTTGCCGACACCATGGGCGAACGAGGCAAAAAAGCTCAAGCGGCATGGACGAAGGTGTTTGCTGACTACCAATCGCAATTCCCTAAAGAAGCAGCCGAAGTTTCTTGCATCATTCATCGTCAGCTTCCAGCGGGTTGGGATAGTGGACTCAAGCCATTTCCAGCCGATGCCAAGGGCTTGGCCACGCGAGTCAGCAGCGGCAAAGTCCTCAATATGCTCGCTCCGCACATGCCCAGCTTGATTGGTGGCTCCGCAGACTTGGCACCGTCGACGATGACTTTGCTTGACGGCCAAGGAGACTTCGAACCAGGCCAGTACGCGAATCGCAATATGCACTTCGGTATCCGCGAGCATGGAATGGCTTCGGCGCTAAACGGCATGAGCTTGTCCGGCCTGCGTGCTTACGGAGCGACGTTCTTCGTATTCACAGACTACATGCGACCGTCGATGCGATTAAGCAGCATTATGCATCAGCCTGTCCTATACATCTTGACCCACGACTCGATCGGATTGGGCGAGGACGGCCCGACCCACCAACCTGTTGAGCACTTGGCCGCGTGCCGTGCGATTCCAGGACTGTATGTCTTCCGACCTGCGGACGCAAACGAAGTGTTGCATTGCTACAAGGCTGCGATGAAGTTGACAAAGCATCCGTCGGCGATGGTACTGTCGCGACAAAACGTTCCAACCATGGATCGCGCTAAGCTTGGCGATGCAGCCGGTGCGGAGAAAGGTGGTTATGTCCTGAGCGACTGTGCAGGCCAGCCACAAGCAATCATCATGGGGACGGGAACTGAAATTCCAATCTGCATGAAGGCACAGGAACTATTGGCGGCGGAGGGGATTATGACCCGCGTCGTCAGCTTGCCATGCTTCGAGCTCTTTGACGATCAAACACCGGACTACCGCGCGAGTGTCTTGCCCAAAGACGTAACGGTACGTGTTGCATGCGAAGCGGGAATTCGTCAAGGCTGGGACAAGTACATTGGAGCCGATGGCCAGTTTGTCGGTATGAGCACGTTTGGCGCTTCGGCACCGTTCGACCAACTGTACAAGCATTTCAAGATCACCGCGGAACAGATTGCTTCGCAAGTGAAGTTAATGAAAAGCTAGCTGTTGGTGTACCGGCTTCAGCAATTTGTTGGTGTACCGGCTTCAGCCGGCAGAGTGTTTGCCAAATGGCCCTGACATTGTCAGCGAAACGGCGCGAGCCGTACGGTGCGTAGCCAGCTCATACTCTTCAATTCATCAACTCAGATCCAACGCGATACAGCATGTCCGAGATCAAAGTCGCTGGCATCTCCATGCTGCAGGACTGCAATCGGCTAGAGTAAACATCGACGCACCGGCGTATCAAACCGCAGCGTGTTGGAGTTGTGATATTGGCAAGCCCGGAGGGCGGAACATCTCTGCCGGCGGCGTGAGCCGCCGGATTCTGATCTGCTTGTTTCTAAGCCCAGCGGGCGACACATGGACCGCCAGATTTGGAAACATTTGAAGCGAGTTTTCTGGATAGGTATCAAAAGATGCTT
>CANHVO010000525.1 GCA_947463915.1 Planctomycetaceae bacterium | reverse complement strand
CGAGATGACGATACGACAAGAGTCCCGAGGAGAAGATGTATTGGGGCCTGATAACACATCGGCACAGCAATGGGACTCTTGGTTCGCGACCTTTGGCCCGAAGAATGCGAGTGGCAATCCAGCAGCGCTCTTCGATCCCGGGACTGGCCAGATCGATTCCAAAATCGCTGAGCATTATCGGCAGTACGACATCAGCTATCAGCTGCAAAAGAACCCGACTGAGTTAGCACCAATCTTTCAAAGTGCCATTCGCTTGGTGGTTGGCACGGAAGACAGCTTCTACCTCAACGAAGCCGTTGCACTTCTGGATGCAGAGTTGGCACAACACGGACGAAAGCCGACGGATCGTGGGTACATTAAGATGATCCCTGGAGATCATGGTTCGATTTTCGGAAGCGATACGCTCAAGGCCTTTCCAAGGGAGATGCTGGATCACCTAAGAATAGCTGGCCACGTTAACGTACAGTAGTGTTGCTGCAAATGCTGGCTAAAGCCGGGACACCAGCGCAATGCTATCAATTGGCAGCTGACCTGTTAAAGATTTCCAGTTGTTATGACTGTATCGAAGGCACCGTTCGCGCCGATAGCCAATGTGGGTTGTCATGTCTTGGGATAGATTCGCGTAAATTGGTGCCAGGAAACTATGCTACTGCGGTTTCGTCGACATTGCGTTGGCTGCTTTGTTTTGCTTGCATTTGAAATAGCTATCACGAACAGCTGGTTGTTTGCACAAGAGGTACTTCCCAACAACCAACGAAATACATTACGACTGGGAGAACCAGCTGGAGTATCCAAACCCGCCATCGAAGCTAGCAAAAGCGTCACGATACCCACGAGCGACATCAATAAGACAGCTGCAGCAATCGAGCCCCCGGCGAAAGCCAGCGTTTCTTTGCTGGTAGCAACCAAGGAAACTCCCTCTGAACTTTCTCTTGGAGTAAACGTCCCCGCAAGTCAAAATCAAGAAAATGTTGATTCGCAGGACACAGGTGACCAGGCTATTGGCGGCGCCGAATTCGTTTCACCTTTGGTCATGAAAATTGCGACGGCGACGATGTCGCACGTTTCCCCGTTCTTTTGGTTTATGGCAGACGCAACGAGCGACGTAGAAATCGATTCAACAGAAGTTCCGGAAGGAATTGCCGAAGAGATAGCTGACGAACCCACCGTGGACGATCAACCGACAGATCACCTTCCAGGAGAACCGCTCCCTAGATTGGCAGAGCGAAAATTCGATGTGGTTGAAGACGAGCCGCCTCGCATGACCATCCAGGAAGAGCCTATTTTGGATTTGTCGCCTAACGACGAAATGGTCTCAGAGAAATCAGATGAAGTGGAAGAAGTCACTGTTGGGGAGCCTGAAAAAGAGGCGGTGGAATCAGCACCACGCAAACCCACGCCACGCCCTATTCGCATTCCTTTTAACAATGAGGAAGAAGAGGAAAAACCGAGCCCGAAAAACGTAGCGTCACAAAAGCAAGGAACACCGCGAGACAAGGATTCGCAACGCGACCAAGAAGAACCTCAATTGGATCCTCGGAATAATCGAAGCGAGCGGGACCATCAAGGAATCGATGCACTGAAAGCTTCGAAGCCGATCTCCGATCGCCGTGAAATACGAATTAACGATCAGAACAACGCGGGGATTCAAGCTGCCCCGATCATTCAAAGCAAACCGTTGGATCCCGTCCTGGCAAACCGATTGCAACGGACGGAAGCTTGCTTAGCATTTTATCTTAACAATCCAGAGTCAACGTCCGTTCGTTCACCGTGGGCCGTCATGCACGCTCTGCTAGCCTTCGGCGGTGAATATGAAATGGTGCACGGGCAAGGTCGTGTGAACGCTATAGGCTGGATGTGCCACAATGGAACGTGTCGTACTCAACGCATGTTCACACCGACCACCGTTGGCTTTAAGCCTAACGTAGGTGACGGCGTCCAAGGACACGAAGGACAGTTTTTAGCTATCCTTGCACAGTCAAATGTCCCCCTGAACTATCCCATCCAGATTGGCTCGTCGAAGTATACGGTCGAGGACTTGGTTCGGTATGAGATGGCGACGTGCAAAGAAAAATCGGAGCTAACTTTCAAACTCATTGGTCTGTCGTACTATTTGGACTCGAACAAGCAATGGCGAGCCAAAGATGGAAAGATTTGGAGCATCTCGAAACTGATCCAAGAAGAATTGTCGCAGCCGATCATTGGCGCCGCTTGTGGTGGAGTCCATCGTCTCATGGGTTTCTCGTTCTCGGTCCGCCAGCGTCAGTTGCAAGGCTTGCAAGTGAACGGCCAATATGCACGGGCCGCAAAGTTCGTAAAAGAATACATCGATTACACTTGGCAATTGCAGAACCCAGACGGTAGCTTCAGTACGAGCTGGTACGAAGGTCGCGCCAATGAACCAAACGAAGAACGAAAAGTTCAGACGACTGGCCATATGTTGGAGTGGTTGATGTACACCTTGTCCGATGAGGAGATCAAGAGCCCTCGGGTAGCGAAGTCTATCGATTTCTTGCTTACGAAGATCCTTGACAAACGCGATCACAAATGGCCTATTGGTCCTCGCGGTCACGCTACTCGAGCCGTAGCTCTCTATCAAGCTCGAACAAAAGAAATCCTGAGTCAGCCCAGCCGAAGCTTACCAGTTAACTCTGCAGTCAAAACCGGCCCCGCCCCGATTCGGAAATAACCGAAGTGGGGCACTCTTGCCGAGAGTGACCTTGGCATGCAAGACCGATTGACTTTTCATCTCAAAATTAGCGGAAACGTTAGCGGAACGGCGCAAGCCGTCCGGTGACGCTCAGCTGGGAGACAATGCTGAAGGCTCATCCTGCCTTATTGGCCAATCTTCGAACCGCCTAAATCTTGAGCCTCATTAGTGTACAAAACTGCTGCTTCAAGCGAGTCGTCATCAAACAAGTATCGGACGCTTCCTTTTCGCGTCCACCAGTTCTGTCGCACGACATTATTTGGAGCGTTCTTGGTTTGATGTTCCTTTAGGCGTCTAGTCGTCCATGATTTCAACTGATCTCGGACTTGCTCACCGTCATAGTCGGTCGCAGTCACAACGACATGGCAATGATTGGTGCGGCAATTCACGGCGTAAAGATACCAGTTTCTCAGTTGGCTATGGTCTGCCACAACCTTGTTCACAATTTCGCGTTGTTGAATATCCAATTCAGCAGGCGTTTCAATCAGCCGTTCGCGACACCAGTCAACTAGTAGTGGTTGTGGAATTTGGTTTCCCTTAATCCATTTGGTCCAGCCACGATCATCGCCTGGCATCCAAGTTCCATAGCAAGTCCAAGTTATGAAGAAAGCAATTGGCTCGTTGCGCATTTCTAAAGTCTTTCAATGGAGGCTGTAAGTTCTCCTGCTATCTCGCATAGTTTACCGAAAAACACCGGACGGCTTGCGCCGTGCCGCTAACGAGTTCGCACTAGCGAATCCCCGACAATTCCATCAAAACAAACGAAGCTGCTTCATCGGTTGCTCAGCTTCGAACGTCGGTAACTCGACCAATTCGGGCAACTGAATTCGAATCATTTCATGAAGCAATCGTGCAAGCCCTGGGGCATACGTATCGTCGGGGGCATGAGTGAAGATCCAGGGCTCATACCCATCGCGAATCCAGCTCGCAATTTGAAGGGACCATTTCTCCCAATGGTCGGCAACCTCGGCAGCATTGTTTCGCCCAATCAACCGGAGCATCGGACGACGGCCTGTTACTGTCACTCGGAACGGACTTTTCGGTTTTCGTTTTTGCGATGTGGACTCAAACTCATCCGCTGCGTCCATGGAATTGAGCGGGCTTGAATCGAACAAGACGCGATCCATGCCAAGCGATTGAAGCAAATCGTCGAGCTGTGACTCTTTATCCCCCTCATCAAACCAATCCAAGTGTCGTACTTCGACGGCCCAAGGCCAGTCGCTGGGTAGTTTTTTCAAGAACGATTCGAGCTGCGGAAAGTAGCGATACGAAAAGGATGGCGCAAGCTGAAGAAAGGTCGGACCAAGTCGACCGCCATCTTGCAGGATCGCAAGTCGCTCGAGCCATTGCTGCAACTCCGCATCGCAATGCGACAGCTTCAAATCATGTGAGATGCGTCGCGGAAACTTGAAGCTGAACTTGAATGTCGCAGCCGACGTGTCTCGCCATTTTTGAAACGTATCTGACGGTGGGACCGCATAGAACGTACTGTTCCCTTCGACCGTAGGGAACATGCTGCTGTACCAGGCAAGGTACTCGCTAGATGAAGTACCTGTTGGATAGATTTGGTCTCCCCAAGTGCGACAGCCCCAAACAGGACAGCCGATGCGATACAACCATTTGTCCCATTGTGGATTTTCGTTCGGCGACGTCATTGGTTTTTAAATAGTGGACTCGTTCCCTGGCTGCGCCCGGGAACGCACTGCTCCCGAGGCTCTG
>CANHVO010000524.1 GCA_947463915.1 Planctomycetaceae bacterium | reverse complement strand
CTCGCTTTTGACGACGACCGCGAATCAGCCGATCTTGTCGGGATTGGAACTGCTTAAAGACAATTCTCTAGGCATAGCGAGTCCAACTGCGGCGCTTGATTATTCGAGCGACAACGGTGCGACATGGACGCCGATCCCAGGCGCAGGCAGTGTGCCGATCGACCGAAACGGTGCAGGAACATTTAACTGGAGTATTCCAGCTAACGCTTCAGAGTCTGCTACTTATAAAATTCGAGCAAGATCGATGGCTGTTTCGGGTGAAGTTAGCGACATTTCAGACCGTATCTTCAGCGTCACGAACTCTGGCAATGGCTATTACGTCAGTCCAAATGGCGACAATATGAATTCCGGCAAAGCGGTCGATCGACCGATGAAGTCACTTTCGGGATTGATCAATGCTTACGATTTGGCTCCAGGTGACGTTGTCAATCTCAAGGAAGGTACGTATCGGCTCTATCGGAATACGGTTCTTACGGCTGACGATACTGGGGCAACATTCCGCGGTTCTTCTGTTGCGCCCTCGATTCTTAACCGGGGTAACATCAATTCCGGTTTTAGGGTGATTGAGTTGCAGAACGCCGATGGAATTACGTTCGACCGAATTCATGTTACGGGTGGTGAAATCGGATTGGTGGCATTGGATTCTCAAGATAACGATGACATAGCGATTACAAACAGTCAGATCTTTGGCAATTCGTACGCCGGGTTGTGGCTTGGCTCAACCAACGATCGATGGTTGGTACAAGACAACAAAGTTTATGGCGTTCCCGGGGGCAGTTCAGCAGACGATCAAACGTACGGAATCTATTTTAATGCAGCAAGTTCCGGACATAGGATTACCGGCAATGAAATCTATGACCAAGGTCAATACGGCATCTATGACGCTACCGCCATTACTGATACGACGATTTCTGGAAATGATATTCACGGAAATCGTTATGGTATTTTTGCTCAGTTTGGCGTTAGTGCAGGCGCTATTCCACTGACGATCGATGGCAATATCGTTCGTGATAATAGCGATTATGGAATCTATGCTTCTAGCAATAGCACTCCTGCGATCATCGTAACAAACAATCGAGTCTTTGGTCATGTGGGAACAGGTGACGTAGGGCTCTATGCTTATAACGGCACAATAGTTACGGCGAACACGGTCTTCAGTAACTACAAAGGCATCGTCACAAGTTCGGGGGGCACCGCTATATCCACGGTCTCCGGTAATCGTTTGTATAATAATTCTCTCGTCGGGTTGACCGCTGAGGGCAATGCGCAAGTTCTTGGGAACTACATCTACTCCAATACGGTGGGTGTCCAAGCCCTGCCCGGATATTACGGCGTGGTTGGCAGCAATCTATTGTACTCCAACACGAATCGAGGCCTTTCGATACAAAATTCTGGCAATACTTCGTTGGCCGAGTATCGCAACAATACGATTTATCAAGCTGTTGGCGATGGTATTCGAGTCGACGGCAGTTCGCAAAACAATCGCATTATCAATAATATTCTATGGGTGCAGTCTGGATACGGGCTCTATGTTGACAACAATAGTCAAGTCGGATTTCAGAGCGACTACAACTTGTTCTATCAAGGTGCTGATCCGAACGCATACGTTGGCTTTTGGGGGGGCAACCGGGATACGATTGCCGACTGGAGACTTGCATCCACTAGAGACACAAACAGCCTTGAAGCCAATCCAGGCTTTGTGGATATTGACGGTGCAGATAATACGCTCGGCTACGACATTGTCCGCAGGATTGATGGTGGTGCGGATGATAACTTCTACCGCACTAGAAACTCACCAGCAATCGATAGAGGCAATACTTGGTTCTCTGCCGTGTCGGATATCGAAGGATTTGCACGGTTCGACGATCCGTCGGTTACGAATGCAGGTGGCCCGGACTATTCTGCTGTAGTGCAATCTAGCAGTTTGTTCACGTTATCGGGAGTTGCCAAGACTTGGCGTAGCGATGACAACTACTGGGCACTAGCAATTCCATTCAACTTCCCCCTCTACGGCACGAACTACACCACCGTAAATGTTGGTTCGAATGGACTACTTCAGTTTATATCCACCTCGCCATGGCCTGGTGACCCCGCAAATTCAACAGCATCTCTGGCCAGTGCGATTCGCATCGCGCCTCTTTGGGATGACTTGCGGACCGATGGCGTAGGTGATGACGTATTTGTTGACACAAGCGTAGCCAACCAGATCACTATTCGCTGGAATGCAACCGTCAAAGCGAGTGGGGCTGATGCTAATTTTGCTGCGACCATTTTTTCAGACGGAAAAATTCGTTTCGATTACGGAGCAGGCAATTCAGGGCTGTCACCGACCGTCGGAATTTCTCGTGGAGACAATCGATTCTGGCAGGTTGTTCCAGGACGTGACGGAGCGGCGTCGCTTACGAATGCAGCTTCCGTTTTATGGAATTTTTCTCCAGGAAAAGTAGATATCGGGGCCTATGAGTTCCGTGGTGACAGCAGCGATATCGTTCCGCCGAGAATTATGTCTTCGAATCCAAGTGTTATTCAAACTGCTGGGGTCACGGCGACGCGTCCTACGGATGTGAGATTGACCTTCAGCGAAGAAATCAATCCGATCGACGCTCAATCGCCAGCAGCCTACGTGCTCAAAGGGGCCGGTCCCGATAACGTATTCAACACAGCTGATGATCGTGTGATTGCGATCAAGCCCCAGTACACTCCTGGACAAAACACAGTAATCCTTGCATTTGCTGGAGGAGTCATGTCACTCGATCCTGGCATTTATCAAGTAACAGTTTTGGGTACCGTCTTTACTTCGATCTACGATCTAGTTGGCAATCGCTTTGACGGTGACGGCAACGGAGTAGAAGGCGGTAATTATGTGCGTACTTTCAAAGTCATCAATAATGCGTCGCCGATCTTGGATGGTGCCAATGCGTTCAGTAGTATTGACGAAGACGTACTCGATACCGCAAACACGGGAACTTTGGTATCGACTCTGGTAAGCAGCAAGATCAATGATGTTGATGGTCCGGGGGGTGGAATTGCGGTCACTGGCGTCAATATCGCAAATGGAGATTGGCAGTATGCATTGGACGGTCTGAATTATTCGTCGTTAGGTCTGCAGCTTACAAATGGCAAAGTTCTACTACTCGCTGCGGATAGCAATACTCGGGTTCGCTTTAGGCCGAGAACTGACTATTTCGGTGTTGCGGGTGGGATCATCTTCCAAGCGTGGGACCAGGCGGACGAATTGGCTGAAGGTTCTCTTGTTCTACCAACCGAGCTCTACGCGAACTCTTTGAGTTCGGCTAGCGCGACATCCTCCATCACAGTCAATCCAACGAATGACGCTCCACGGGACTTATTGCTTTCGTCCAACACGGTTCCGGAGACGCGTCCAATCGGCACGGTCGTTGGATTGCTGACTTCGGTTGAAATCGACCCTGATAACACGCATGCCTATTCAATGGTGATTGGCGATGGCAGCGTGGACAATGCGAGTTTTTCCATTGTGGGTAATGAACTACGAACAGCTGTCGTATTTGATTTCGAGACCAAATCGATCTACAGCATTCGCGTTCGAACAACCGATCAAGGCGGATTGACGTTTGAGAGAATTTTCACCATCGCCGTCACTGACATTAACGAGCCTGTCGTTTTAACTCGGGTTAACGCTAATGTGTCTGGCAATGTATCCACGCTAATTACCAATTCGGGAACTTGGAGTGACCCAGAGTCTGCAGAGGTAACCCTCTCTGCATCCGTAGGTGTCGTGGTCAAGAACGCAGATGGCACATGGAACTGGAGCTATCAGCCGACGGTCGCATTTTTGAATCAGGTTGTCACCATTTTAGCAAGTGATGGCACGAATGTTTCGACAACGACCTTCAATGTGACAGCGTATGCAACGATCGCAACTCGCGGGTTGGTGTATGTGGAAGCGTCGGGAACGAGCGCATCGACTTCACTTGCGACGGACAAGGTAGCGTTGTTGCCTGGCCAGTCGTCGACGTTTGCTAACTACACGAGCTATAGTCGCGGGTTAAATGGTTTGGTGATCGATGTGGTTGGATTGCCCGCGACGGTGACCAATGCCCAGTTAGCGGCCAGTTTGCAGTTTGCCAATTGGAATGGTATCGCCGCGGCTGGGTTCGTCGCATTGCCCGGGGTAGCTGTCCCGACTGTCACGATCGTGGCAGGTGGAGTTGCTGGATCGACGCGAGTTCGGATCACGTTCCCCAACAATACTCTTGAGAATACTTGGTTGCGAGTGACGGTAGTAGCTAATGCGGATACGGGTTTGGCAGCGAACGATGTTTTCTATTTTGGCAATGTCATTGGTGACGTTGACGTCGGAAACACAACGAATCGTATTCGGGTCAATGCCACAGACACCGGGGCGGTACGGGTCAACCAATCGACGCTGCCCAATAGTGCACCGGTGACG
>CANHVO010000523.1 GCA_947463915.1 Planctomycetaceae bacterium | reverse complement strand
TAGCTGGCACGTTGTTGCTCGTTGGGCGGGCCGGGTTGTTTGTAAGTCTGGTGACGATTGTCACTGTCCCCCTTTGGGCAATCCTTGGCAATCTGCTTCGTATCTACTCCATCGTTATTGGTATCGAGTGCTTTGGAATCGATCTTTCAGCGGGAACATTACATACGGTTCTTGGCCTGGCGACTTTTTCGCTTGCGGCCTGGGCGCACTGGAGTTCCGTCCAGTTTTTGAATTGGCTATCGCTCGCCCCAACCAATGCGTCTCACACCATGGGGCTGTCTGAACTACCGAAGGAAACTGATCCACCAAAGAAAGTGGGCCAAACTGTTTCGGTCAAAACGGAATGCATTTCTGATTTGCTACCGCGATGGGCCTTGGTCTTCCCCGCCGCACTTTTGCTTGCTACGCCAGTGCTAGCCGCTACGGCCTTGTTTTCGCAACTAAACTCGATGTCATTACCCAAGCTCGAAGCAGAGACAGCAAGTCTGTTGCCGTCGAAAAATGACCTGCCCCGCTCGCAGGCCGGCGGGCAGATGATTGAGTTCTCGATACAAGAACGTGGACGCGATGATTTGATGGGGCAGCACTCTCGAGTGTGGTCTTTTTCGAACGAAGATATTAGCCAGACACTGTCGCTCGACCTACCTTTTCGCAATTGGCACGAACTATGGGGCTGCTATGAGTTGACAGGCTGGGTAATTCGTAAACGTGACATGGTAACATTGGACGGAAACGGTCAACTGATGGATTGGCCTTATTTTGAGATCCAACTAGAGAATGCCGTTGGCGAATTCGCAGTGCTTCAGTTTTCGCACTTCTTGAAACACGGAGAGCCGTTTGTCTATAACCATGCTGATGCACGCGCAGGTTATGCGGATAGAGATAATCGATGGATCATTCCTACAGTAGTAAAGCAATTGAGGTTAATGCAGGAACCAGAGCCTGTGACGTTTCAATTCCAATTGCTTTCTCGCACTTTAGAGCCAGCGACTGAGGAACAGATTGTTGCATTTCGATCGCTTTTTCTTGAAGCAAGGGAAAGGATTCGAGAGAAGTCGATTCCTGCGTTTCGGAAGTTGATGGGGGAGTGACGGCAGAACAAAAATGTTATGGACGCGAAATTGACTAGTCACGCAACAACATCCGTCAATGTCCCCAGCGTCGCGTCGGAGGCTATTTCCGATGATGTGCAGCGGTCTGAGATGCTGGCTTACTACTGGCGGAAGGGCATACCCTCCGTCGTTTTGGCAATCGTAACGCTCTTGCTGGCTGGCTACAGCTATTCGTTTGTTCAACCCAATATAAAACAGCGTTACCGCGACATCTGCGCTCGTAACTTTTTGCACCTCGAGGGGAACAGCCCCGACCAGAAGAAGCCAGAGAAAAGCGAGCCTAAGCAGCCATGGCAAGTTGAAACAGAAGGAAACGACTCCGAGAACAATGCCAGTAAACGCGGTTCCGACGCGCGCCGTCGTTTGCTCGAACAGACGCAACTTTGCCTGCGACGACTCATCATCTGGGACAAATCGGACGACTCCATTCGATACCAATCCGCACAAGTTGCAAACCTCTTGGCCGATTGGTGGCTCGATCGCGCTCGCTCAATCCCTCTCGGAGAAGGAAACCAGAACGAAATTGCATCGCTCGTAGCATCTTCGCTGGCAGAACGAAAGAAAGCAGCCGATGCCATGCGCGCCGTGCAAAAGTTGGAGGGTAAGTACGCAGCCAAAGCACTTCTGTGGACAACTCGCCAGCGACTTCACGACAACCTCGAACTGCCGTCCGATGAGATAGCAACTGCCGCAACGCGAGTTTCCGAGTTGCTCGCCAAAGTTGAAACAAGCAGTACTGACGAGCTCAAGCTCGAGGCCGGTGCGTGCCTTGCCGAAACATTCGTTCGACGAACGCTTAATGTGTCCAGTTTGGATCGCTTCGACAATGACGCCAAAGAGAACGAGTCCAAAGCGATTGAGCTCCAACCACAGGTCCTTTCGATTTTCGACGATGCACCGAACGCGTCGATCGAGGACTTGGCTTGGGTTGCGGAAGCGAAGGCGGTAACCGACCTGGCTGCAGGCCAAGCAATGGCCACAAGAGCGCTGCAAGCGTTTTGGGCGAAAGGGCAGAACGATTCCGTCTCGGTCGAAACCTTAATCGCGGTTTTTCGCAGTCTGATTCTTGTCAACAGTATCAAGGAATCGCAGGTTTTCCTTTCGGAACGTATCCAACAAATCGCTCCCTTCGAACAATCGCGATTTCGATCGCTTGCGGCAGCGGCCTGTCTTCGACAAATTGTGCTAAACACCATTGCTGCTGATACGCAGGGTTCCGATTCCACTCAGGCCTGTCTTGCACTGTTTTCGATGTCGTTGCAACTCAATCCAGAATCCGAACAAGCTCTCGAGATGCTTGTGGCGGTTAGTACCCCAGCGAAGCTTGACGCGAGTTCGAGTCGAATGAAAAAGCTACTGGGAATGAATTCGGAAGTAGACAAGTCAGGACGTACGGATCCCGCGTTAGATGGCGGGTTGCGATTACTGCTGAGCGCTTGCGTCGGCTTTCACGAAAGCCCAATCAGCGATGTGGCCTTAGCAAATCTAAAGACAGCTGTTAAAACAACGGTTGTGCATGCAGTCGTAGCAAGTCGACTTGCTACGCGATTGGTGGCTTCGGATTCGATTCGCGTGGAGGAGGCGATACGATGGACCAATGCAATCAATGTTGCATCGCCCGAGGTGTTGGTCGCCTGGTCTGAGCGCGCTAAGTTGCATCTGCAGAACAAGGAATATTCAAAAGCGATTGAATGCTTTGAGTTTTTGCTTGGGAAGCTACCCGGAAATGAACAGCTAGTCGAAGCGATCGAGGCTGCGAAGAGCCAATTGACCAGCGAAGGGGCTCGGTAATCTAACTCCCCTTCTCGAGAGAAGAGGAGAATGAGTGAAAAGACCGTGATACGTTCTTTGCTTATAAAAACCAACAGGCCGTTTGTTGCCGTTTTACAATCGAAAACCGATTAACTTGTCTATCGTCTTTTTGAATCGATGCTACTGGCCGGATAGCGAAGCTACCGGTCAACTGCTGACGGAGCTTTGCGAATTCCTTGCGCCGCGTTGGGATGTATCCGCTGTTGTCGGGCAACCGAACTGGGATACAGAAAAAGAAGGCTTCGTTCGCTCTGGATTCCAAGAACGCAACGGTGTCAAAATCCATCGCTTGCTGCACAGCAATTTGCCAAAAGGACAACGCTTTGCTCGCATTCGCAACTTGATTTCCTTTACTCTTGCCGTCCGGAAATGGGGAAAACAGTTTGCTCAGCAAGTTAGGTCGAAAAAGTTCGCCTCGACTCCTCTGCTGGTTTGCGAAACGGATCCGTTTTTGTTACCGCTTGTGGTCGGGCCTTTGGCCCGCAAGACGAAATCGCGTGTCGTCTATTACCTGCAAGATATCTATCCAGATGTTGCGGTGGCGGTCGGATTTTCCAAGAACAACTTCTTCATTCGAATGCTTCGCGCACGACTCAAAATAGAGTACTTGAATGCCGATGCGATAATAGTCCTTGACGAGGACATGAAGAATCGACTCGTCGGTTGGGGCTTGCCTGCGGAACGAATGAAGATTGTCCCTAACTGGATGGATTGTTCTGTCGTAAAACCGATTAAGGAAAACAATCTATTTCGAGTCGAAAATCAGTTCGATGATCGTTTTGCGGTCATGCACTCGGGCAACATGGGGATGACACAACGATTGGATGTGCTGGTTGATGCGATGAAGTTGATGGCAGAGAGTCGGGCGACGCTGATTCTTGTTGGGAATGGAGCGAAACGAGCTTCGGTTGAGGAGAGAGCGAGCGGCTTGGAAAACGTCAAGTTCCTGAACTACCAGCCTCGCGAAAGACTCTCTGAAAGTCTTTCAGCAGCGGATCTGCACGTGGTTTCCATGGACCAGGCCATCACAGGATGCTTGGCGCCAAGCAAACTCTATGGCATTCTCGCGAGCGGTACACCAGTGCTTGCGATCGTTCCCAAAGGGAATGCCGTCTGGCGGTTGGTCGAGCAAGAAAAACTCGGTTGGACGGTAGAGCCGGGTGATACCGCGGGAATCGTAAAAGCGATTCAGGAAGCAGCGTCGCTTGATCGCAATGCCCTTAGCGAAATTGGACAGCGCGGACGTGTGCTGGCCGAGAGGGCGTTTGACAAACGGATTTGTTGCGAAGCGTTTGAGAGTGTTATTAGGCAGGTGACCAGCGCGTAAGGTATTAACTCCCCCTTCTCCTCCCGGGGAGGAGAAGGGGAGAAAAAGACAATTAATGATTGTTAATTAGCCCGAGCTGGTTCCGTTGGTCGGCCCGCGTTTGGCTGTAATGGATGGTTGGGAATGGGACGTGGTCCATTAACGGGATTCAGTGGATATTGTCCGAATGGTCCGATTGGAGTA
>CANHVO010000522.1 GCA_947463915.1 Planctomycetaceae bacterium | reverse complement strand
GCGAACCCAGCTACGAATTCTGGCGAATCCAGCTACGAATTCTGGCGAATCCAGCTACGAATTCTGGCGAACCCAGCTACGAATTCTGGCGAATCCAGCTACGAATTCTGGCGAATCCAGCTACGAATTCTGGCGAATCCAGCTACGAATTTTGGCGAATCCAGCTACGAATTCTGACGAATCCAGCTACGAATTCTGGCGAATCCAGCTACGAATTCTGACGAATCCAGCTACGAATTCTGACGAATCCAGCTTCGATTCGTGTGAGTGCCATTGGGTGGGAATCTCCGGTGCATTGGGACACAGGCAGAGCCTTGGGATAAGTGCACTGGAAAACACAAATTAGCCATAACGTTTGGTGGCATTCGATCGAGTCAATCTTTAACTCTGTTGTCAACTGTTCCTACAACTAAATCTCTCAGTTACCTCGGCTCGCCTTATCGATCGCGAAAAGCGCCGACGGCTGATTTTCAATTGGGGCGATACCGTCGAACTTGTCTAGGTCACCTGAGTAAGACGTAAATCCACCGATCGAGCTCATCTCTGAACCAGGAACGGAATCAAAATAGGACTTGAAGGCCGATGCATTGCCGATGGGGCTGAAGTAGTAGCCTACCGACTCGCCAGGAAGCCAAGAGTAGTATATGAATCCACTACCTGGATACTGAACGTAGATCCGCTTTTCTATGTCGACGTTACTTCGAAAAAGGTTGAGTGTTTCCGGCTGTCCAGTTACGTAGCTCCAGTTCCCACTCACTGCGATTCCTTCCTCGGTGAGATATCGCCAAGTCCCCGACGTGATTTCACCTTCATTGTTAAAAACAGCAACTGCGATGTTTGCTTCTTGACCGACCTTTAGCTGCTTGCGTAGCTCCGCTTCGACGAAATCGATAACCGGCGCGGCAGTTTGCGAGTCAACAAAGGAACCATTTCCATTGTCATTCGTTGGGTCATTCACTCCGAAAAGGCTACCGAGGTTCGAGAAATCGACGTCGCTCCCATCGCCAATGCCTCCCAAGATGTCCTCAATCTGAGATAAATCAATGTCGCTCCCATCGCCAATGCCACTCAAGATGTCCCCAATCTGAGATAAATCGACGTCGCTCCTATCGCCAATGCTTCCCAGCATGCCCTCGATCTCAGATACATCGAATTCGCTATCGCTTTGGTCCAACAATCCTTCTAACGATGAGAGCATAGAGGCTCCATCATCCGACGCGGACTCCAGATCGCCATTGCCTGTGGGCTCGGAGGATGCTGAACTTGGAAGCTCTCGGTTTAGGACACCATTGACCATTCGGTCACCGATTTCAGGAAATCCGCCCGCTCTGAGAATATCTCGAATTTGATTCGCCATCGCCAAATCGATGTTGGGAGGCAACAAGTCGGAGTCCATAGCATCGTCCAATCGCTCAATGCGATTTTGAATGCTTACTTGACTTATAAGAACTTGGTCTTCGCCGATACTACGATTGATGTAGTTAATGACTGTCAAAGCATCCAAGGGACTGAGAGTGCCGTCCGCATCAACGTCCAAAGCGGCCGCGACATCGCGTGTTCCGGTTGGGCTTCCAGCGTTGAGTTGATTGATGACCGCCAAAGCATCGAGCGGGGTCACGTCACCGCTCATGTCCGAATCCTCTGGCATCATGAAGTTATGATAAACCAAGTCGCCAGCCATCAGCTGGCGCGATTCGAGCGATTCGCATACTAGTTTTCGCAGTCGCCCGTGTTTACGTGAAATGGCATTGTTCATGTTTCCAGTGCTCCTTAATGCAACCCGAGATTAGGCTGTTAATTGGTTCAAGCAATCTCCGCCTTGAATTTGCTGGCAGAACTCGAATTGCTTGTCTACAACTCAGTGCGGCATACGAACTTGAATTCTGCCAAAAATCCGGACAACTTTCCAGTTAGATTTCTTGGACGAGTGTAAAGCGATTGTCCTCAATCGCTTTACAGGCACATTGTGTCCCTCTGGGAAAATGGTTGGAGGCGAAGCGATTGTGAATTACCCGGGAATTCGGTTTTTCAGTGATGCAACAATTGAGGACAATTGCGCGACGCTCTTTGCGAATTCTTAACCTGATCGAAGAAAGAGAATTGCGACGGACGCCCAGTAGTAGGCCGAAAAGCCCAAGCCAGTCGTGGTTAATTGCCACATGCTCGTCCACCTTCGATTTGCAAACCATCGTTTTCCCGCCAAGTTAAAGGGCAATGCTGCAAAGAAACCAGCAAGGAATACCCATTCGAAAACCAAACTAAGCCTGCGGCAGAGCAGGAAATAAATCACACATGTCGAAAGCAAGAGCAAGACCGCCAGCCATGACTGAACTCGCTGTATCCTGCTTAGTTTCTCCTCGCGTTTTCTTAAGTTGGCAACGGCGACTTGCCATGTGACATATAAGCAAAGTTGCCAGGTGAAAATGAATTCCTCTGTCCATCGACTTAGCATTGTCGTGCCTAGCGCCCCGGCTAGGAATGTCAGGGTATACAAGACCCCCGAACCGATGCTTGAACGCTGTTGCGAAGGAGTCGTTTTGCCGTTTTCGTTTCTCGTTTTCGCGAATGGCAAAACTCGGCATAAAATCTCAGCCAATGCGAACGAGGCTCCAATCATCAGTAGGCTCACCCAGTACCAACGCCAAAGCCAATTCAAGGTCGGCAGGTCAAAAAGGTACTCGGGTTCGATTCCGATCAGAATACCTGCAAGGTCTTGAACCCGTCCTTGCGGAATTAGGTTTGCCGATATCGCATTGGCCTTTAATTTTGGATCAAGTGATTCGGGGCGGCCCAAAAAAACGCAAACGGCTCGACTGTGATTGCGTACGAACAACCGCTTTTGGGAAATTGCAGGCTGAGTCCAACAGATTTCGCCACCGAGAAGCGGTGCCCGAGCAAGTTCCTCGTACTTCTCGCGACTCGCTTTCGCCAAGATCAACTCCCCCAAATCATTCATCAAGACTAGTTTGTTATCCACAACGAGTACCGTTGCATGCCCAATGATCTTTTCGCCAGACGGAGAATTTGAAATCATTCCAGCATCACCGGAAGCATTGATCGAATTTCTCTGAAATCGGCCTGTTCCGACCGACCATAGTTCCTCGCCTGAACGAAAGTCGACGCATCGAAAAATGCCTCGACTCGTTCGGTGCGTCTTGGCCTGCGCTTCATGGAGATCAAACCCGAAGAGGGCTCCCTCGTGCAACACACTAGAAAAAATGTCGTTCGACATCAATTTGCTTGATCGAACGACTCGGATTGGCTGCTCAGGATTACCCGTCATTTCAAGTAACTCGGAGCCGCGTTGAAAGGCTCCGGATATCCAGAGAAAGGGTTCATCGTAGATCGGCCATGCGGAATGTTCATCGTAACCGCTCGACAAACTGTATCGCCAGAGTCGCTCGCCCGACTCGGAATCGTGGCATACAATGGCGTTTTGCAAGTAACATACAATGCAGCTTCTGCCATGAAACACGATTGGGTAGACTGAGCAATAACTCGCGTCGGATTCTTTGCTTGTCGACGTAGACGAAGGGACGATGGGCTTGGCATCAACGGCTTTCCATTTTGTTTCCCCGGTGCTTTTGTCTAGAGCAACAACGCTTGCATCGCGTGCCCCTACAGGCAAGATAACGCTATCCCCGACCACAATGGGCGAACAGGCGTAGCCGAAGCCCGGGGCTTTGACACCAAACATCTTCTCCAGTTCCATCGACCATATCTTATCGCCGGTATCCGCATTCAAACATGCGACCAGACCGGCGGGACTTGTGAAGTAAACGAAGCCGTTGTCAAACGTTGGTGTAGATCGCGGTCCTGGATAGACGCCAGCGGGATCATAGGGCCAGTCATAGCGATACTCCCATTTCGTCTTTCCGCTATCGGCTTCCATGCAGAGGAGGTACTGGCCGCTAAGATGTTGATATTGCGTCGCAACGCATTTGTCCCAAGCGATAAACGCCGAGTATCCTTGTCCGAGCTCACGACTCCAAAGAACAGGAGGGCCTTCGGCTGGCCATTGATCCGCAAGCTCCTTTTCCAACGAATGCCCGTCAAACGCAGCTCCGCGGATGGTGGGCCAATTAGTCTCGCTGCTGACACTTGTTTCCTGGCAGATCGCGATTGAGCAAGTCACTACGGTTGCGAATAGCGAAAAGTAGATTCGGATGGGTGAGTCAGCAAGCATCCTTGGAATTGTATCGCAAATGCAGTGTGAATGGTTTAGCCCACCAAGCATGTTGCGAGCATTGGGCTCAAGGCCCAAGTTCGCTGCGGTACAGTAGGCCACAACTTGCGATGTGTGCAGCGACTGGTGGGCTTGTCCCGCCGATGTCGCAAATGCTTGGTGTGCTACACGGCAGAGCACGCCATGATCTTTTAGCACACCAAGCATGTTGCTAACAATGGGCCCAAGGCCCAAGTTCGCTGCGGTATAGTAGGCCACAACTTG
>CANHVO010000521.1 GCA_947463915.1 Planctomycetaceae bacterium | reverse complement strand
CGCTTGGCTTGAACTGCGGAGCAGTGTCATTTGATAGCCACGGATGAAATCCGTGGTAGTTATAGCACCGATTTGGCGAGAGTCGCGAAGCGACGGCATTCCCGGATGGTACGTAAGGAAGTCGTAGAAAAACATTACATTGAATGCGGGACTTTTCGGCCAGTGTCGCTCCTTCAGAGCTCTGTCTCTGGTAGGGCATTTTACCTGGGGTTGCGTTCGCGTTGCGAACTTACCCCAGGCTAAAAACTGCCATCGCATTCGCGATTGAATCGCAGCGCAACCTGCTCCGGTTTGACACGCCCGAGTGTCGATGTCTACTCGGCTCCTAGGCAAAATTCACCTCCAAGCGGCTCGCCGGCCCCATCAAACAGCCAGATGGGTTACATTGTGGGTCAGAACTTTACAAATTCTCCTTGATCCAAGCCTGATCTTCTTTGCTGAGCTTAGCAATGGGAAGTGTGACTTCTTTTCCATCCTCTTTTTTTAGCGTAATGGTCGATGCAGCTTTTGAAACGAAGACTGCTTCGATTGTGAACTTGCCCGAAGCATCCTTCCACGATCTCGATGTCGACTTTGCGAGTTCTTGTTTGAGCTGCTTTAAATCTTGCTTGCGAATAATCAATTGGCTGCGATGTATTGACGACTCACGGTTTTGTGTATCCCATCGAAGAGGAACGTGTTCTTCTTCGCAATCCTCGATCACCGTCAGTGGAGTCCACTGCGGGCCCCAACATGCGGCCAGTTTGGTTCCTTTGGGTAACTTGAGTTTGAGCGGTAAAGGTTCAGCTTCCTTGGGAACGCGCAGAGTAACCATTGCATTCTCTTGGTGCAGCGGCAGCTTGGACGCACCCTTGGCGGCCGCGGCCATGTCGGCGGCGATCTGTTGCCGAATACGCTCTGCATCTTTGCGTCCCTGTTCCATTGCTGCATTCATCTGGCGATCTGCTTCAGCTTCGAAACGCTCCATCTCCTTTTCTGAGTCCGTTAACGTCGGCAGTCGCTTTGCAAACGTTTCCTTCGCATCGGGCAGCTCAAGTTTGGGTAAAACGTCGGTCGCAATCAGGATTTCACTGCGTGGTATGGACTTGTCGAAAGCTCGATTTTGTCCATCAAAATGGATCATTAGTTGGCTGCCATCGATCGAACGAACGGTAGCTTCGACGACTTTGTTCAGCCATATCGCTCGAACGGGAACGCCTGGAACCAACTTCATGTCAGCGGTGACAACGGTATAGCCAGCAGGAATGGCGGACGTGGTATCGGGAAGAACGTTAACGCTGGGTTTGAAACTGCTAGGATTTGATTGAGCTTTCTTCATCGTATCAGGGCTGATTGCAATCCAGCCGTCTCGGCTCAGGAGACGAAGATCTTGACTGTCTGCCACTTTGACTGTGACTCGAACTGAGTTCGTGAGAATCTCGGCATCCTTCCATTCGCCATAGAATCCGATTTTGGCTGGCATACCCGGGACCAGTTGAGAGTTTTGCGTTGCCATTTGGTAACCAGCAGGTGCACTCGAGGGCGGCCTACGTCCCAAGAGATCGCGCTGATAAGCAGCTTTCTCTTTCTCATTCCAGTCGCGCGCCGTTGTGCTCGGGCCAGGTGGATTGCCAACCCGGACCACGTTTGAAATCAAGCAGTTGTAGGGAACTTGCTCTGCAAACGTTCCCGAGGTTTCAAAATAGATTTCCGCATCGAGCTTTCCCTGCCCAAAAATGGAACTCAATTGAATGGTCCCGCTCTGTTCTCGCAAGACGGTTTGACCACCCATAACATCTAGCGGTCCGTCTGCCGTTCGTCCTGATAACTTAACGAATCCAGCATTCGGAACGTTTCGCTGATAGCTGATTGTTACGGATGGTTTGCCGAACTGATCTTTTCCCTGTTGGATGCTTCCCAACGTGTAGGCAGGCATATCTGGGGCTGGCTTGATAAGCTCTTGCGCCTCTGCCAAGGTAGCAGCTACTGTTGCCGAGAACACGCAAACGAACAATGCGATGACACTGGTGCGAACTGAATTCATGGAAATTCCATCTAGCAACGGTTTATCTGGATGCAAACCAGTGAAATGCCTCACTGGTGAAAGGTCGCCAAGACCAGGCAATTATGTCCGAAACGACTCCCAGCTTCAACTCGCTGCTCTTCAATTAATGAAGAGAGTTTGCCGAGCCACAACTCGCTCTGGTTTGAAACGCTTTATCAGGATAAGGTAAAACACTTGGCGGTGTGCTTGACCAACACGACGCGCAAGCTAGTGAATTGGACAGTAAATTCACTGGTTTGCGTGTCGTGCCAGATAGATTGAGCCCCGCCGCTCGCCTAAATGCTGGACGCCTGGGAAGAAAACTTGCCGAATCGCGGCTTGGCGTTCGTTGGCGACTTGGTTCGCATGCTTGGTTGTCCTATACTGGAGAAGTCCATACGGACAGGATTATTGATGCTGATATTCCTCCTTCCAAGAAGAGCCTACCACCTTGATCCCGTTTCTATCCGTGACCGCTCGAGGACTGAGTGCCGTCGTGATGCTAGGCCTTTTGAATGCGACTTGGGGGACGCAACTCTTGGCGGATTCACCCGATGCGCTGGAGGTCGATTTTAGCCGACAGATTCGTCCGCTTTTGGCCAAGCAATGTTTTTCTTGCCATGGTCCTGACAAACAAGAGTCTGGCGTTGCTCTGCATGACTTTGCAAGAGCGACCAGTGAAGCGGACAGCGGACAAAAAGCAATTGTGCCGGGCAACATCGACGCCAGCGAGATCTTGAAGCGGATTGCTTCCGACGATCCAAGTCATCGCATGCCACCTGAAGGACCCGGTCTTTCGAAGCAACAAACCGAACTCATTCGAAAATGGATTCAGTCAGGTGCCGAGTATCGAGAACACTGGGCCTTTCTACCTCTGAGCGATCCCAAGCCGCCGTTGGCCAAACCTCAATTCGCTGCGAGCAACCCTATCGATGCCTTTGTTCAAGAGCGTTGGCTGAAAAATGACTTGAAGCCGTCCGCAAATGCCGACCCAAGGAAACTGATTCGACGGCTTTACTTTGATTGTATCGGCGTGCCTCCTGATCTAGAAACAGTCGAACGATTCGCAAGCAACCCTTCCGAGTTGGCCTTCGGGGAATTGGTCGATGAACTTCTGGCTGACCCTCGCTTTGGCGAGCGCATGGCCCGCGATTGGCTCGATCTGGTTCGCTACGCTGAAACGAATAGCTTCGAGCGAGATGGCCCGAAACCTAACGCTTGGAAGTACCGTGACTATGTCATCGATTCGTTTAACGAGGACAAGCCTTACGATCGGTTTCTCCTGGAGCAATTGGCGGGTGACGAGCTCGATACTCCCGACAAAGTGTCTTTGACCGCTACGGGATTCTATCGTGTTGGCATTTGGGACGATGAGCCGGCTGATCCGCTCCAAGCCAAGTTCGATGGCTACGACGATCTTGTCAGTACGATCGGACAAGGAGTCATGGGGTTGACACTCAACTGCGCTCGCTGTCACGACCACAAAATCGATCCTATTCCGCAAAAGGATTATTATCAGATGGTCGCTTTCCTTCGGGATGTCACACCCTACGGCAGTAGAAGCGATGAAAAGACCAACAGTCAAATCAACGTCACCGGCGGAGATTTGGCTCGCAAGAATTCCGAGCTCAAGAATCAACTTAAGGAAATTCGAGAATCGATTCGGCGCATAGAAGAAATTGGCATCGCCAAAATGACGGACGAGGACAAGAAGGCTGCGAAGAGCCCGGATAGGGACAAGGTACTTCGCGAACACCTTAAATCCAAGATCGAGTCTGCGGAATGGGATGAGTACGAATCGCTTAAAAAGAAAGCCGAAGAGACTCGCAAGCAATTGGATTCGTTGCCGCTCGATTTTCGGCTAGGACTAGCCAAATGCGATCCCAATCCCGAGGAAACCTTTGTCCTGTTGCGTGGCTCGCCTCAGGCACCAGGGGATAAAGTTGAACCTGCTTTCCCGAAAATTTTTCAAGAGGCGGGCCCAGTAATGGCGACTCCAAAGGCGGGCTCGACCGGTCGACGTACGGTACTTGCAAAATGGTTAACATCTCCTACGAATCGACTCACAGGACGCGTAATCGCCAACCGAATTTGGCAGCATCACTTCGGGCGGGGCATCGTTCGCTCCGCAAACAATTTTGGACAACTCGGCGATCCTCCCACGCATCCCGAGCTCCTGGACTTTCTAGCGCAACAACTTGTTCGTCTGGACTGGCACTTAAAACCACTTCATCGGATGATGCTTATGTCGAATACCTACCGGCTTGATTCGTCCGGTGATGCTGAGAGCATCAAGCGAGATCCGAGCAACGATTCCTTTTCACGTTTTAATGTTCGTCGATTGAGCGCTGAGGAAATCCGCGATGCGGTCTTAACGGTTAATGGACGGATCAATTGGGAGCAGCATGGCCCCAGCATTTACCCAAATGTTTCAAACGAT
>CANHVO010000520.1 GCA_947463915.1 Planctomycetaceae bacterium | reverse complement strand
TAGCAACAGGATACAGAGCAATAGTATAAAAAAGAAAACTGCCGCAGGAAGTACGATAAAACTGTCGTCTCTCGTTGTCCAACGGATTTCAATCTTTTCGAGATTGCCAGTGTCCTTGCCCACGATACTCATTTCGACGAACGGTTGGATTCAGCGAGTGCGAGCAGTAGACTCAACGCAAGTCAAAAACGCCCGATCGAGCACTTCGCTGCAATCCTTTGTTCGTCCATTCTATCGTATCGATTCCGGTTTGCGACTTACGTTCTGGTTTGTTCAAGCGGTAGTGGCCTGAGATCGGTCAAATTGAATTCTCTTGTCCGTTCATCGTATGTGTGTGCGGTGCCGCATTCGACACAAATAGCCCAGTTCGAACGAATCAAATTAATTCGAATGGATGGGTAGATGCGTTGCGATCTACAGCCATACTCCCGCCAGTACTCGTTTGACCTTTCAAGGGATGTCCGTCCAAGCAGAACCCCACAATTCTTGCACGTGGACCGTTCCGCATCCCGTATTCGTCGTCGTTCCCGAATAATGCTGCTCACGAAGCCATACGGCATTAGTACCGGCAGGAAAAGCACGAAGAAAGCAACAAACGCAATGCTCGATTTATGTTTCTTTTTAGACAAATTGGGAGATGTTCCCGCTATCTGGACGAACGCTACGCATCACCGCGGTCGCGGCGAGTGATGCTCCATTGAAAAAACGGCCGTCCCGCGACTCCGGTGCATGCGATTGTTATTTTCCGTTCCAGACGAAGCAATTTGGCATTAGGGTTCGAAATTTTGCGATTGCTTCGTCCGTTATACAAGTATAGTTGACATTGAGGTGGCGGAGTTCCGACAGTTGCGTTAAGTACTCGAGTCCAGCGTCTGTAACGTTTGTTCCAGCCAAGTCGAGATCGTCCACGACCACAAATTCCTGGAAGACGCAAAGTTCATCGTCAGTTATAGCCCCCCTAACGAATGACACCAGAACTCTCTTTGAATCCCAGAGCACCAAACCGCCTTTCGCGGCAATTTTCTTCACGGCAGTGAGATGTTCGCGATACAGTTCGTTTTCAAGCTCTATCGCAACGGAATCGCATTGAATCCAGTAGTTACGACGAACCATGAGGTCCAGGAATGCCATCGGGGAGAAAAGAAATTCCGCAAATCTGGAATCACCCGCATATCGTGCGAACCGCATTCGCATCACGGCTTCTCGATTCGCATACAATGACGTTTCAGTTGTGAGCATCGAGAGATATGCAACCGTGTACGTCAGAAGTGAGGTCGCTGCGATCACAATGAATGGGATCATGAATTCAGCAGTTTCCGAAAATAACGGCAACCGTCACCGAGCATCCGTCAGTGAGGTCTCTAAAGTCAAAAACGCCCGATCGGATGCTTCGGTGCACGGTTTTGTTATCGCGTATTTGGAGTACCGGACAGCAGTACTGGATGGCACAAATCGTCTTCAAAGTCTACTTTGCGGTAGTACGGCCAATAGTCCCGGTCACCAGCAGTATTGTCAGGATACTCGTATCGTCGAACAAGCCCAAAGGTGATGAAGGCTATAAATCCATTTGGCGAAATCATATGCCGATATTCATATGGCCTGCCACTCTTCAGAAACATGATCCATCGTGCCGCCGTGCGACGACCCTCGCGAGTCATGCCGTGAGCCATCCCCATTCGATGTTCACGCACATCGCAATAGTATTTCCAAAGTTCGTCGTAGATCTTAACAGAAGCCTCGTCCATGTCGCGAAGTAATTCGTCACATGATCGCTCGTACTCCAGGTTGGTCATCCGCGCCGAAAGAAAGTGACGAACAAGTTCAGCATAGCGTCGGCGTGTGTTCACGGCGTCCCTTTCCTTGAAGCGATAACGTCGGCGATCAGCGAGGCCGAGGCGTTGACTCAACGCAAGTCAAAAACGGCCGATCGAGGCCTTCGTCTGCATCGCTTTGTTATCGGATTATGGCCGGTAGGTGTCTGGGCGTCAAACGAAGGATCTTAAAGGCACTCGTCAGAAGTCCCAGGGCCAAATCCAATTCTGTTTTCCGCACCTAGTGCATAGCGAGCCTCTATAGCATGTCGCCGGAGACTGATAGCCGCTTTTGAAAATCGCATCGATAAATGGGATCAAAGATATGGCACAACAAATGAAGCCAATCATGCGACAAGTCCCAGCAAAGCAAACTAAAACAGCTCCAACGCAAGCAAGCACAATGAACACTAGGAAAATATTTCCGGGTGAAGACGCGCCACCGGGGCCCAAGCTACACTCAAGCGTCCAACGTTCACCACACGCTTTACACTTCAACTATTGGTACTCCATCATTCTTTTCCGATAACGCTTGCGTTGACCGGGCCGCGGCAATTAAAGGTTCCATTTCAAAGCCGCCCGATCCGCGGCTCCGTGTCCAACGCTTTGTTCGTCGCGATCTAGGCTGTCTCCAAGTGTTCTTGCAATGACACGTATTTCTTGATTGTACGCGACGCGATGAGTTCTTCAACGCAGCGCACATCCTCCGTTTGGAGTCGACATTCCCATAGTTCTTTGCACGCAGTGACAACATTTGGCGAAAGCCATGGGGTTATGTCAGGCCAAATCAATCTCGGCACGTCAAACAAGTGCTCGTAGAAGCAGACGCCAGCTGAGTTCCACAAGTTCTTGGATTTCTGATTCAAGCACCATTCCGAATACGCGTAAATCAAAGTCAATTCGCGTTCGTCGCCTCGCTCATGTGCGCCACGGCATCGAGGGAGTAATTCAAAGAATGCAGTGTACGGAGTAAAGCCCGGTGCGCATGCAACGTGCCGCAGATCGGGAAAAAGAGCAATCAGTTTTCTGCGCCACACGGCCATAAGAGCGTGATTCACCTCAGCGACGAACGACCGAATTCATCGAGTGCGAGGAGTAATGATGGCATCCGCCGAGCGACGTTGACCGAGCACTTCGATGCAATTCATTGTTCTGATTTCTTGATTGTTTGTTAGTGTGAATCGACCTTATATTGGTCGATCAGGATGCCAGTACCACGAGTACTGTCGTCGTCATTGTATGGGTGAGGTTGTCTCGCTGCAACACAACGCCACGCTAGCTCTGCGTGGATGCATGATAATGCAATCCACGACTTGGCCCTGGCGTGTTGAAGTGAATTACTGTCTCCATCAAACGGTCCTGTAGTTAAAACGAACCTGGCGAATTGGGAAAGTCACTGTATTTGGCTTTAATCCAATCGCAACAACTTGAAGGCACTTCGTTCTCGTCGGTGGCTAGCAAACCATCGATCTAATCATGTCCGCGACTGTCATCGAGCACTGGAAAATCAGAACGACCACCATCACCGGGCACGAGGAGTAAGGCAACCACTGCCAAACCGCGTTTTCGAGTGCTCCGTGTGCATGGTATTGTTACGACTTTTGATTTGGCGGACGATTGACATTGCCATTGCGCCAAACGCCAGAATCCAATCGTAGCAGACCGTTCGGCTTGCTTCCAGAAATCGCTTGGGCGACATCATCTGGAACAGGACAGCCCAACGCCTCGAAGCCGCGAAGCCGTGGAAGTTCCGCAAGACGGTAAAATGCTTGCAGTGACAATCCGCAACCGTTGCAATTGAGCATTTGTATTTCTGTCAGCTGACTGATGTGATTCGCGGCCTCATCGGTCAACGGCAAATCGTATAAACCAAATGTCGTTAGCGTCTTCGGCAGATCGGCGGCCGTGATCGCGTTCGCGGTAATTCTTGTCCCACCAATGTCGAGCGAAGTTAAACGACGAAAGGAGCAAATCGAAGCCAAGCCAGCATCCGTGATCGGACAGCCAGCGACCATCACGAACTCAAGGTCGGCCCAGTTTGCGATTCGGCTTAAATGCGAGTCTGCCAGATGCGTGTCAAGTGCCCATATCTGGAATGCGCCGTTCACTTGCGCACCGCTGCCCGACAGTTCGGCCTCAAGACGAGCAACACGTTCGTCATCAGTCATTTCATGAAATCTTCAATGTCGTAACGACCGACATCACCGAGGACGAGCCGTGAACTCAACGCAAGTTCGCGCGGTGGACCGAGTCCTTCGTGTGCATGTCATTGTTATCGCAAATTGTAGCAATTGTGTCGCGGTCCAGCATCCGCTGAATGCGGCTTCAATCTTGGGGGGCATCTTCAGCAATTGACTTCTCGGGTCTTGATCGCGAATATCGTCTAGCACGCAACATGACATAAATTGTCAATCCGAATGCAAGACCGATGAACCCACCGATTGCGGCACCTCTGGACGTTCCAAATGGATCGCCTGGAGAGGTACCAACATAGTACCCAAGCGTGTTGCCGCCGAGAAAAGCTCCTAAAAGTGAAGGAATGACAAAGCACAACACGTGTGACCTCTGGGGTATTTGTTGTGGGGGCGTATTCGGAAGCTCGGCAAACGAATCAGAAGGCTCATAGGGATTCAAATTACGCGATGACATTATAATCCCCGCGATGCGATAACGAC
>CANHVO010000519.1 GCA_947463915.1 Planctomycetaceae bacterium | reverse complement strand
CGTAACGGGACCGATTTATCTTTGCATCAATGGCGATGAAAGCGAGCCTGGCACGTTTAATAACCGTGTGTTGATCGAGCAGGATCCCCACCAAGTGCTCGAAGGAATCGTTATCAGTAGCTTCGCGACCCGAACGACGACGGCTTACTTCTATCTTCGATACGAGTATGGTCGCTGCTATCGCGTGCTCAAAGACGCGATCGACGAAATGTACGACAACAATCTGTTGGGCAAGAATATTCTTGGGTCGGGTTACGATCTGGATATTCATTTGCACCGCGGTGCATGTGCTTACATTTGTGGCGAAGAGACGGGACTGATCGAGAGTCTCGAGGGCAAGCGAGCTTGGCCGCGTATCAAGCCTCCGTTTCCTGCGATTGAGGGAGCATTCCGTCGTCCGACTGTGGTGAACAACGTCGAAACGATGGCTTGCGTGCCGCACATCATTAACAAGGGTGCGGAATGGTTTATGACGATGGGCGTTCCGAAGGATCCGAACAATCCTCGCGATGCGGGTTCGTACGGGCCTAAGCTCTACTGCATCAGCGGGCACGTGAACAAGCCGGGGTTGGTCGAATTGCCGATGGGGATTACTGCCCGCGATTTGATCGACAAGCATGCGGGTGGTGTCTGGAAAGGTCGCAAGGCAAAGGCCGTTGTTCCGGGCGGGATCAGCATGGGGTTCATGAGCGAAAAGGAACTAGACACGCCGCTTGACTTTGCAGGTCCAGGACGGGTCGGTTGTTTGGGGCTCGGGACAGCTGCCGTGATCGTGATCGACGACCATACGAGCATGGTGGATGTGCTGTACAACGCGTGTCGATTTTTCGCGCACGAGTCTTGTGGTCAGTGCACACCGTGTCGCGAAGGTACCGCTTGGTCGACCAAGATTTTGGAACGCATTCGTCAAGGGCATGGAAAGCTGAGCGACATCGATGTTCTGCTGGAGATTTCGTCCTCGATTGGAACGATTCCAGGGACAACGATTTGTGGGTTGGCTGACGGGGCCGCTTGGCCGATGAAGACAGCGATCAACAAATTCCGACCTGAGTTTGAAGAGTATATCAAGAGCGGTCGGAAGAGCGAAAGCAAGACGTTGGCTGGGGCGCATTGAGGGCGAGTAGAAGAATGAAAACATCCGTAGCTGGATTCGCCAGAATTCAGAACTTGCTGAATTCTGGCGAACCCAGCTACGAAGAGGATGTTTTCCTACGGTTCGCCTAGGAAAAAAGCACAGGAACGAGTTATACACGGAACACGGAAACGCAGAAACGATTGGGACAATCGTTTTACACTCGACAACGGAAAACTGAAAACGAAACGATTGGGACAATCGTTTTGCACTGGACAACGGAAAACTGAAGACGAAACGATTGAGACAATCGTTTTACACTGAAAACTAAACGATTGGGACAATCGTTTTACACTCAACACCAATCCGGAAACGACACAAGTGGCAAAGGTAATCGTTAACGACATTGCAGTCGATGCAGATGCCAAGGACAATTGCATCCTCGCGGCTCGTAAGGCTGGCGTCGAAATCCCGCATTACTGTTGGCACGAGGCGTTGTCCGTCGTGGCTTCCTGCCGCATGTGCTTGGTCGAAGTTGGCGAGACCAAGCCGGATGGCACGGTCGTGATGGGGCCAAAGTTGGTACCCGGCTGCCAGACGCCGATCAAAGACGGTACCGTCATTCGAACCAATTCGGACAAGGTCAAAACCGCTCAGCAGATGACGCTCGAGCTACTGCTGCTGAATCACCCGCTGGATTGTTCGATCTGCGATCAAGCTGGCGAATGCTACTTGCAGGATTACACCTACAAATATGGTAACGCCGCCAGCCGCTTGGATGAGCCCAAGTTGCAACGGATGGACAAGTACCATATCGGAGAGCAGATCGCGTTGTTCACAGACCGTTGTGTGATGTGCACTCGCTGCGTTCGATTCACTCGTGAGATTAGCGGTACTGCGGAACTACAAGTTACCAACCGCGGTAGCCATGAAGAAATCGACGTGTTTCCGGACACGCCTTGCGACAATAAACTTGCAGGCAACGTAGTGGATTTGTGTCCTGTCGGCGCACTTTGCAGCAAGGACTTCCTGTACAAAAAACGCGTTTGGTGGCTCAAGAGCGCGAACAGCGTCTGCACAGGCTGTTCGACGGGTTGCAGTATCCACGTGGACCAGAACGAAGACAAGGTTTATCGGCTGCGTCCACGCGACAATCCGCTCGCTCAAGGTCACTTCATGTGCGACGAAGGCCGATTCGGATTTAAGTACATTCACGACGAACGAAGATTGCAAAAGCCGAAGTTGTCCGACGCCTTGGCAGCAAGCGTGGGAACCGCCAGCAAGTCGTCAAAGCCAGATGGTACGGCCGATTTGAATTTCGCAGACCCATGGTTAGATGTTTTGACGGTAACTCGCAATAAGATCAAGGACGCGATCAAGACAGATGCTCGAGGGTTTGTCGCAGTGCTCTCGCCGTTCATGTCGGTTGAAGAGGCTTATTTATTGGCGAGCTACTTAAAGAGTTTGGACAAAAAGGTTCGTTTGGTACTCGGTCGCATTCCTGTTGTCGGCAGCGATGACAAGTACCCGAAGAGTTCCAAGGGTGAAGCACCTGCTCCCGACAAAGTTAAGTTTACGATCCGTTCGGAAAAGTGCCCCAACCGCCTTGGCGTAGAAGCGATCCTTCGGCATTTTGAAGGCGAGCTTGTTACGGTTGAGCAAGCGGTTGCGAGGGCAGATGCCACTGCCTGGTATTTTGTCGGTGGGTACAACGTGGGGTGGGTAACAGACCCGATTGACCGCGGTGTTGGAAAGCCTTCTTTGTTGATAGTACAAGACATTTTTGCTTCGCCGCTGAGCGAACGAGCGGACATCGTATTGGCGTCGAGCACATTCGCCGAACGGGACGGAACCTATGTCAACCACTCAGGTTTGGCTCAGGCAGCTTGTGGTGCAGTGCGTTGCCCAGGCGATGCGCGAGCAGATGGTCGAATTCTGATGGAGTTGGCTGAGCGAAAGGGATTGTATAACGCGATGACCTTGAGAAAGGAAATCGGTAAAGCGATCCCTGGATTGGCTGCACTCGCCGTTGGCGACCTTGGAGAACTTGGCGTCAAAGTTACGCCGGTTCGAGAACCGATTTATTCATGAAGACAAATTAGCCTGATGTGAGAGTTTGGGTAGGTCCCTCGCTTACGCTTCGGGTTGTGATAGACGCGGGATGGACTTGGTTGGATGAGACTGGTCATCCCAATAAAGAAGCACACAGATTATCCCCTCAAAGAAGCACACTGAATCACGGCACGGAGTGCCGTGCTACACTCAACACTAACCCTAAAATCGATTCATGTTCGAATACCTCAAGCAATCTTGGCCGACACTTTGGCCAACACTGGGTGCCATCGGCGTTATCCTCGCCTTCGTACCGGTGCTTGGACTGTATATGACCTTCATCGAGCGCAAGCTTGCCGCTTATGTTCAGGATCGATTGGGACCGAATCGAGTAGGTCCATTCGGGATTTTGCAAGCGATTGCGGATGCGATCAAGCTGTTCCTCAAAGAGCAAATCATTCCGGATCACGTTTATACGTTTTTGTATTTCATCGCACCAACGTTCAGTTTGATGACCGCGATGTTTGCGTTGGTGGTGATGCCGTTTGGTCCTGTTCCCACTGAGTACACCGAGGGCTTTCGATATATTGTTGCTCCTGGGATCGACATTGGGATCATGATGATGATTGCCATCAGTTCGCTGTCGGCTTACGGAATTATCTTGGGTGGTTGGGCTTCGAACAATAAGTACTCCCTGTACGGTGCGATTCGTTCGTGTGCTCAGTTCATCAGTTACGAAATTCCGTTGGGACTATCCATTATTGGGATCATTGCGGCATCTGGGTCACTGAACATTGAGCAGATTGTTTCGTCCCAAGGGGGCGCAATTTGGAATTGGAATATTTTTTGGCAACCGTTAGCGCTGATTGTTTTCTTTACCAGCGCGTTGGCTGAGACCAATCGATTGCCTTTTGACTTGGCGGAGTGCGAGCAAGAGTTGGTAGGTGGTTTTCACACCGAGTACGGCGGGATCAAGTTCGTGTTGTTTTTCTTGGCTGAGTATACGCACGTGGTCACGGTGAGTTTCTTGACTGCGCTTTTGTTTTTTGGCGGTTGGCATTTCCCTGGTCTGACGGGACCGGTCGACGCGAGCTTGGGTGGAATGCTGCTTAGAACGTTTGTCTTGGTATTCAAGGTGACGATGGTGGTAGGCTTTATCATGTTGCTACGTTGGTCATTACCGCGATTTCGGTTCGATCAGTTGATGGGGTTGGCTTGGAAGGGGCTTATTCCGCTGGCTTTGCTTAACTTTTTGTGCGTTGCGATCGTCCTTACCTACGATCTTCCGAAACACTACTTAGCGTTGACAGCCCTGTTTTTGGTGGCAGGATCGATGGTCAGTGCTCGACAATTGCAGCATACGATTAACCGACCCCG
>CANHVO010000518.1 GCA_947463915.1 Planctomycetaceae bacterium | reverse complement strand
GTTGGGTTGTCGTTTGTTGGAGTTGGCGAATCGTACGGAATCATGCAGGAAAAAAGTTAGAAATGAATCTTGGGACCGACGGGCACGAACTAGTAATACTATTGCGTGCCGCTAAACACATTCTAGCTTTAACGAACTACCAAAAGCCGAGGGGACTACAAATTGTTTTCTTGCGTGCAAATTCAACGCACCGGCGAGTCAAACCGGAGCGGGTTGGGGTAAGGCAAACTCACGTCACTTTCTTGTGTCCTTAAGCCAAGATTGCTTCCTAGATAGGAATCGCCAAATGCAGACCGGCATGTTCGCTAGGCGGCTTGGCAGGAAGGCTGGCCAAATCTAGTCCTTATATCGATCGATTTTTATCCTGCAATTGTAAGTCAGTTGATTTCGACTACATTTGCCGGGGCACCGGTGAATACGTCGGACAGTAGAAGTATGCCGTTGAAGTATTCGGCATTGTAATGGTTGCCACCGAGCTCTTGGTTGCTTGCGATCCCAGCCAAAATACGATTCTTGAGCTTTGATATCCTCTCGATCGCATGCTCCTCATCAATATATTCTTGCAATGTCAATGGCGGCCCCTTCGGCTTGTATCCGTCAAGCAGTCGGCCCCTAGCGAATCGGTGAATGATGTCGAACACGTATGCCTTGGCACACGCAAATGCGATTTCGCTTTTTGAGGTCGTTACCTTGCAAGTCATGTCATTCTTCGAGGAAGGAGTAAATCGGATGCTCCCAACTGTGGTTGTTAACGTGAGACCATCGTCGTGAGCATAATCAATGGAAGCGCCAAATCGTTCGGCAAGCAAGCGAACGCGTTTCTTGTACTCTAGCATGGCAGGGAGCGGATGAGTTTGGTCGTGCACGATAACGCCGACACTCGGCTAGTGACGCAAGAAAAGTTTCAACGAGTTAGGGCGGACGATCCGCGACTTAGCTGCAATGGATTGTTTCACCGAATTAGCCGAATTGGCGGACGACCTCGTCAAGTTCCGTCCACGCCAGTAATATCCTCGCCTGCTCAGCTTCGTCATTGTCGAAGCTTGCGATATTCTGTCGGACAAATTGTATCAGACTGCGTATTCGAGGAATCAAGGGCAACACGTAGGATTTAGTATCCCACTGCAACTGGTTAATTATGACATGCGCAAGGATCCAAGCACAGCGATCAAAACTATCATCTTCAGATGGTGCGTCAAGCAAATAGGATTCGATCACAGGAAAGTAAAAGGCGAATGCCCGGCTTCCCATAAACATGAAGTCTTCCTGATAGCATTCTGGGTTCTGTTGAAATCTCTCTTTGGCTGCCTCAAGTGCAAGTCCTCCAAAATTCCTCCAAGCCCATTGGGCATCCAGGTTGCCACCCCAAGGGTCAAAATCCTTTTCAGTGGGGAGCGACATCATACTTGGCTCAATTCAAAAGGGCGAATAGTAATTCTCGGGTGTGGTGCATGCAAACTCATAGTTACTGTACCCCAGCTAGCTATCTGGGATGCCTTGCCTTGCAAATCGAAGCATTCAAATGCGATCCGACGCTCCGGCGTGTCAAACCGGAGCGAGTTAGACAGTGACTTCCTGCCTCGCCAATCCGACGCCATCCGATAGCTTGCTCACTTCGTTGAACCGACTTATGCCGACCCGCATGTGCTTGTAGGGAGGGTGCCCGGCAACGGTCATTCTTACCCGATTTGGATCGCTTTATCGGTGTTTCAGTCTCCGCGGGGAATTCTCGGGGTCATTTCAATACGAACATGCGAGTATAGAGGAGAGATTGTATCTCGAAGGGATTCAGCCAGCATCTGGTATTCCTCAACAGACAAGAATGGAACCGTCGGCATCTTCCTTTCGACGTACATCTTACGGTTGGCTGGCGTGTAAGCAAGACAGACGCCGTTTGAGTAGGAAGTACCATAAAATTCCGAAATCCGATCCCATGCGGTGAAACATTTGCCATGTTGTACGCCGCTAACCCCAATCACCACCGGTATCCGTCGCCCAAAAAGAATTGAGAGCAAAGAGAATATTGAAGCGGCAATTAAGCCCAAGGCGGCCAAGGCAAACACTCCCCCCACGAATCGAAACAGTTGCCCCTCATTCATGGTAAAGCACTCACTGGATACCCAGATGAACGTCGCGCCAAACGCGCTGGTCACCACCAAGGAAAGTAGTCCATTCATTGAACGAAAAACGTATTCTCCTTGGTACATTACCATTGGTTTACCTATCTAAAATGGGGCAAGACAATTCCTGCGATCAAACTTGTAATTCTCCGGCGCGGTGCCGACAAACACATTCCAAATGTACCTCATCTGGCTCGTTGAATGGGCAGGCTAGCCGACTGGTGGTTTAGTCTAGGTGCCGAGTAAAAACCGACGCACCGGCGTGTCAAACCGGAGCGAGTTGAGCTGTGGTGTCTGGCCATCGCCAAGTAGCCTGCCACGCGAGAAGACGCCAAGGAATTTGGCATATGGCCAAGACCATTGTAGGTGGAAAGTAAAGCCACTCTGGGCAGCGCTTGCTCAGCTTCGCCGCCGTATTTGGCCCGTACGAAGGAAGGTGTGGGGAAGGAGCCCGGCAACGGGCATTCTTACCCGATTGCGTCATTCTAGCTTGATTAGTTTTCGATTTTCGCTTTACGTCCAAGAACCAATACTCGAGTATTGTCACTCGAGTCTTTAAGGAACGAAAGCAGAATTTCCTGATTGTATTTAGAGAGGTCCTCTCTGTGAGACGTTCCATGCTCAGTGAAACGGCATGCCTTCTTGTTTGCACCCTCATTCAATACGATGTCTCCAGAACTCGAACGATAAAACGGTGGTTTTGCATTGCCAAACGTTTCCAACAATTCGTACTCGGAATAGAGGCTGTTCGTTTCCAAAACTTCTTCTATCGAGACAAAAGTCCTTGGGACTTGGCCTGCGCATCCATAAGTTGCCAGCGCCGTAACAAAGCAGAGAAGGATGATGTAGCGTTTAGGTTTCATTGCAAGTCACATCCTTTCTTGTCGACGAACTATCAATTTTCAGGCGCATACGCCCGCAAGCAAAGTTTCATTGTAGCCCAATTGACTGGTCAAGTAGGCCGTGATACCGGTAAATTTCGCCTCCAGCGCAGAGCCCCAACACGACTCTGTGATTGCTTTGTAGCGGTCGCTCAGGTCCCGCGGCGAAGGGCATCGAGCAAGCGAAAGCAGTCCAGCCAGCGTACGTCCCTAAAACGACGACGCAGAATCTAGTCCCTTATATGTTATTGCCTACTTTCGAACACATTAAATCGATTCCGGAATCTCTTGCGAGTTTGATAGTTTTCAGTCTGGCGTCTAATCTTCGGATTCCAACAATCGTGCTTCCATTTCGGGATCCCACTTCTCACGAAGCTCGACAAGCGAAAGTTCGTAGGTAAGCATAGCGTCGTCGGGAAGATCTTTGTACGTCTTGCGTTCGTGGTATGTCAAATTTGGTGGCACTTTGATTGTGCGTCGACCACCAACTTGCATTCCAATCAATCCGTATTCAATTCCAACGTAGCAATCCCGCTCGCCAACTCGAATCGGATATGGCCCATCTTTTTCTGAGTCAAAAACCACATCGCCCTTGGATCGTGTACAGCGACAATGGCAGACTGCAGTGTCGCCGGGAACCACCTTACGACCGGTACCAAGACTCAAATCGGTCATTTTCAAGCTGATGGGCGGTTTCATTTTTGGGCAATAACGGTGCAATTGGCTGAGCCCGAGCGGTTGACTCTACGCAAGTTAACGCGCCCGCCCGAGGACTTCGTGTCCAGTACGCCCAACATGGGCGTGATCCTGTGGGGTGCAAGTCCCCTGAACTTAGTTCCGGAACCTTTCGCTTAGGAAATAAGTATATCAAATGAATGTCCCATGAAAGCACCAGTACGAGGTTGAGGCAACTGCATTTCGGGAGTGCGAGGCCGAACTGTTGATGAGTGGGAGTCCAGGCCTCATCATCCTGATATCGACGCACCGGCGTGTCAAACCGGAGCGAGTTGGCGGTTGCGAAAAAGCAACGGCCGTTTGCAACATTCCTATTGGCGAGCCATGCGCGGATCTCCTGCTGCTTTCGCGCCGAGCAAAATCCCCAGCCACCCCCAAAACTATCGCGTGGGATTCACGAACATCGGAATGGATTTTGGCTAATTTCTTGAGCATTCATCATTCATGAAACAGCAGAAACTCTTTCTCATTTCCCATGGCGGTGTAGACCCCTCCAGCACCGCCACCATATGCATGACCGCCCATTGCGCCACCGCCAAAAGCATACAACCCGCACGCAGCACCGCCCAGTGCACATATCAACCCGACGGATAGCCCGCCAATCGAGATCAATCCAAATGCACCGCCTCCAATCGCAATAATGCCAACAGACAATCCACCAATTGCCACCACTCCCATTGAGCTCCCGCCGATCGCCAAGAATCCCCTTGCATCTCCGCCAAGTGCGATAACGCCCCTAGGTGAGTCACCAACACTAATGACTGGGAC
>CANHVO010000517.1 GCA_947463915.1 Planctomycetaceae bacterium | reverse complement strand
TCTGTTCGTGACATTGCAATCCCCTGATAGGTAATTGCGGACGCGCTTAAGGCCCCCATTTTTTCTTCGCGGCTCAACCCTTCGCTCAACGCCCATTTCAGTAAACCGGTAGCTTTGTTCGGTTGAAGCGATCCCTCTTGTGAGTTCTCGTTTTCGAGCAATATGCGAATCCCCTGAGCCTTGTGAGCATCTTCGATCGCCTCGGCAATCCTCCTGCTCCCAGGCAAGTACCCCAAACTCCAACGCGATTTGTTCCGATTCCAAATTGTGATGGCCACAGCCACGCATAATGGACCTGCAATGGCCCAAATCCATGCGGTACTTTTGGCCGTCTGCAAAAACCACAACCCTACACCGGGCTCAGCCCCAATCTGGACTGCGATCGATTCCAGTTTTGGACTAATGCCGAAGATCAAATAGAGGAATCCGAGATAGACAAGCCCCGCGAGAATAGCGGGCTGCAGGAAGCTGAAGCTAAGGACTTTTTCCATGTCGCGTCGTTCGCCGGCTTGGTCGCTAAGAGCGGCTAATGCTTCTGGGGAATGGTCGCAAAGCAACCAGACGGACAATGCCGACCGATACTGTGCGGGCAGTTCTTCGCTCGACTCTAAGACTTGCCGTACTGAGCTCCCACGTGCCACCGCCACAGCGATCTTGGAATTGATCGAATCGATCTTGGACTGCAGAGACAGGGTCGCGTCCGAGTCCCCGACTCCAATCGGAATACCGGCCCGCTCCAAGCTGAGCAATGTCTGGTTGAAGGCCAGCACATCGTCTAATTTTGGATCGCAATTCGCTTGGTCATTCATATGCACAGGGTACTTCAAAACAAGACTATCAACGAAATAAAAACAAGTCGAACCGTATTCGACAGACGGGAGGGCGAACGGCATTCGTCAACCCGTAAGCCCGTAAGCCAACCGGTGGCTCACGCCACCGGCAGCAATGTGTCGCCCTCCGGGCTGTCAGGATCTCACGCATACGCCGCCCTCCAGGCTATCGCACATTCACTCGCTTTCGATGAAAGCTAGTTGCATTTCCTAAACAGATAGATGCGCCGAAGTGCTCGTTTTATCTAAACGCCGAGCTTTATTCCCGAATGTTTTTGGAACTTGGCTTACCGAACTGCGAAGCCTGACGCTCTCTCGCTTCGCTAAACGCTTCATACAATCCCCAGTCCAACCCAATGTTCTTTTTTTGCGCCGCCTCAAACATACGCAGAGAATTAGGGGCAGAAACCCTATCACGCCAAGATGCCATCCGGCTAAAAACCGGTAGGCTGAGAAAACCACAAACAGCAAAAGCCACAGCCATCCTAGTGAGCGAATACGTTTCTTTTCTGTCCGCATCCATGTCGCGAGCAGCCTCGAGCGTGTGTGGCCGCAAGTCTTCAGATGGAACAACGTATTTGCCCGCTTCGAGCACGGAAGCTTCGAGCAGTTTCAGGAACTCAGGCGATACACCAGCTTCATCGAAACTGGTGCCCTCATTAAAATCGCCATCTTGGGTGAAAGGGTTACTCATGTGTTACCTCCACGGACTGCGCACGAAGCTCGATAGCTAGTTTCTGCATTGCATATCGATATCGACTCGCAGCCGTTGCGGGGGGAATCGCAAGCACTTCTGAAATTTGGAGAAAAGTCATCTCCTCCCAAATTTTCAGGACGACCACTTCGCTTTGATCAACTGGCAAAGTTCGAATTGCCAACCAAATCGCGCGGTAGGCCTCTTCTTTTTCAATTTCATCGACGTTTCGGCGAGTCAGAAGGTCGGTAAGATCGCTGACGGTTGCACCGCGACGTTTCTTGCGAAGGATAACCAGCGACTCGTTTCGAACCATCTGAAGCAAGTAGGACCATGGACTTGCGGCGCGGCTGAGCAGCTTGGGGTTGCCAGCCACACGAACAAGCACGGCTTGTACAGCATCCTCAGCGTCATGCTGGTTTCTAGTGATCGTGACCGAAAATCGCACCAGTCGCATCGAGGTCAAATCGTAGAGGCCCGACAACGCCGCAGCACCGCTTTCAGCGATGCATTGGGCATTTTCCCGAACTCGATCAGAAAAAGTGGGGTGTGCGCTCATGACAAAAGTACAGGATGCGCGACACCGACCGATTTGTCTAATAAGAACAAAAAAATTGTGGAAACCGGGCCCGAGCGAGAAGGTTTCACTTGGTTTCACCCGAAAGGGTTTCGCTTGGCCTCATGCCAAAGGGACCGGCCTAGACACCCTCCCGATGGGAGGGTCGAGCGTAGCGAGGTGAGGGTGAAGTGCCAACAACCAACGCACGAGCCAGTTCACCCTCCCCGGGCCGAAAAGGCCCTCCCCTCCTCGAGCCTCCTCGAGGGAGGGTGACTTCAAATCCCTGAAACAAACCGGGGCGAACGCGCACTAAACATTAAAGTCGTTCGGCTAGCTGCTTACCCTGTCCCCGAATACTTGTGACGACATCCTTAATCTGTGCTTATCTACGTTTATTTGTGTTTTCGTCGCACTAAGCTTGCACATCCAAGGTCGTGCCGCTAGGCAGGGACTTGATCAAGTCGGAGATCAGACGCTTGAACTGGCTGGCCACATTGTCCGCTGCATTTGAACTAGCGTTGAAACCGCTTTCGGCTTGGGCTGACTTCGTCTTGGTTGCCTTGGAGGTTGATTGTGTTCCCGAATCATCTTCGTCCAGATCATCCAGGACAGACAGAAGACTTTGATCCGATGCCTCGCTTACATCGTTTGGACGTGGGGCCAGTTGATGCCCACCCGCTGGAGGTGGTTCCTTTGGCCCCACACCACTGTCTCCGTAAAGTCGGTCGGGCAGCGAGCCTTCGCCGTAGGCATTTAGACCGGCTTGGTCGGGAATTTGCGACTGAAGCAATGAGGTTAGCTTCTCGGTGTCGACACCATTCTCCTTAAGTGTCTTTTGGACAGCGGTTTGAATGACATCAAAAAAGTCCTTGCCGCTGTTGCTAGGATCATTGATCGCCGTCTTGATCGAAGACTGAACGCTTTTGAGCAATTCATCGGTGGAAACGTTGGCATTGAGACCGGACTGGAGAAGATCTTGTTCGAAGGTTGCATTGTCAGGCAATCGCGGGCCACGAACGGAATTGGGGCGACCGACACCTTGTACGGCCGAGTACCCGCCAAACGATGATATACCGCTAACTGCAGCCATCTTGCGCCCTACCTCAAACTGAGTTTCAACTTTAACGATTTGGTAATCGGTTCCAATACTTAGCATCGTAGCGATCGTCAGTTAGACTTGAGCGAATTCCCAACGTTTTCATAGGGATGCATTCAAGTTTGCCCAAAGCATTCAGCTTAAAACAGGAATGCTGGCTAATGGAGTTCTTTGAGCTGCGGCATCCACGAACTTGGTCTTGGCAGTGGACGAGGCGACGAGTCCCCGCGACTATCGAAAGAACGCCAAGGCATGTAGCCTGCTTAATCCCATTACCGTTCAATTATCTACTCCACAGTCAGTGGGGCTAACTCGGCATTATTGAGGGAACACCTGCGACTGACTGCAAAACGAATTCTCAGCGAAGCTCAGCTCCGCTGAAAGGTTTGTGTGTAATCCGAACTCTTGCCATCGCGACAACAATTTCAGTTCAGCGAAATCAATTACAGCTTGCATTCCACTGTACTGCGCGTATAGTTCGACATAGTTGCACAGCCTTTGGTTTGGAGCGGAAAAATGAGCATGTTCGAACTGAGGACGGGATCTCCTCTTGTTGTTTCAAACGCCCAATCAAACGCCCAATCAAACGCAACGTTTGCCAAAACAAACTCCCGAAGTTCGAGCATACCAGTTCCTCTCTTTGCTTGGTGGGGGATGTTTCTTGCCAGCGCAACGGCGCTTTGCACAAGTTGCTATCTTGCTTGGGCGTCAATCACCTCCTCGCCGGTTGCTGGATGTAGCTCTGGAAGTGTTTTTGATTGCAGCCATGTGCTTCACAGTCGATGGTCTACCATCTTCTCCATACCAGTGAGTGTTCCGGCCATTGCGACACATTTACTGTTGCTCTCGATGCTCTTGGGGAAATCGATACCTGAGAAGTGGCAGCAATTGCGATGGGGGTTGGTTGGTTTCGCATGTCTTTCCGCGGCGGCCGCTGCCCTGTGGTTTATTGGCCTCCAAGTCTTTTGGATCGAGCATTTGTGCCCTTATTGTATGATTGCGCACACTGGCGCATTGATTCTGGGAGGTTTGTTCCTTTGGAGCCGCCCTGTTAACACGAAGAACCTTCGCTGGGTAGCGTTCAGCGCGGTTGGCGGCATCTCAGGGCTCATTCTCTTGCAATCGCTTAGCGCAGCACCTCAAACTCACGAGATCATCGAGTTCTCCACGTCGAGTGAAAGCGAATCGACGCCGGACGAGCCGATGCTTTTCGAAGCCCCAGCCCCCCAACCGCAGGCTTCGCTTGAGCCCAAACGCTTCGATAGTCAGCTAGCCTTTGCGACATCCTGCGTGGCACTCGTAACGAATCCTTCGATGCTTTTGAATCTCGAACTTG
>CANHVO010000516.1 GCA_947463915.1 Planctomycetaceae bacterium | reverse complement strand
GCTGCATTTGCGTCGGCAAACAACGCACGGTAGTGCATTTCAATTCCGGCAAAATCGTTCGCTTCGGCCAGCTCATGCCAGCGGGCGAAGACAGTATCCTCGCGTCGATTGGCCAAGTGCCTACGGCTGTGGTGGAGGATGTGCGGGTGAAGGCCCTGTGGTTCGGCGATCTCTTCGATTGTGGTGAGCGGCGTCTCGAGATTGAACTTCGCGGCGGCTACAAGATAGTCGGCTACCTTCGCCCTTGCTTCGTTGGTTATTCTCTCTACGGCCTTGTTCTTTACGGCAGCGATGGCGGCTTTCTTTTCGGCGATGGTCTTCTCGAGTTCTTTGATGGCCGCTGTCTCTTCGTCACTGGCAAAGGAGTATTCGTGCCAGTGTTTGATCGCGCCCATGTTGGTGCCGTCAAACGTTTTGGTACTCTTGAAGATGGCTGCCAGCGCGTAGTAGTCTGATTGCTTGATAGGGTCAAACTTGTGATCGTGACATCGGACGCAACCGATCGTCATACCCATGAACGCTTTTCCTAGCGTATCGAGTTGTTCGTCGATGGTATCCATCTCAAGTTTATCTCGATCCGGTTCGGCTAAGACTTTGGCACCGAGCAACAGGAAGCCGGTGGCCGTCTTGGTTTCTTGATTCGCTCCCTCTAACAAATCGCCAGCCAGTTGTTCGACCAAAAAACGATCGAATGGCTTGTCGTTGTTGAATGCATCTACGACATAATCTCGGTATCGCCAAGCGTTGCCATAAGCGAGATTTTCGTCCAGTCCGTTAGAGTCGGCGTAGCGTGCGACGTCGAGCCAATGGCGACCCCAGCGAACCCCATACGCGGTCGAACTCAGGAGGCGCTCGACGAGGATTGTATATGCGGCAGGGGACTCGTCGGCGAGGAACGCGTTTACTTCGTCTGGTGTAGGAGGCAGCCCGATGAGATCGTAAGCCACGCGGCGTATGAGAGTACGTTTGTCGGCCTGCGGTGCAGGATGAATTTTGTTCGCTTCAAGCTTAGCCAACACAAAGGCATCGATCGGCGTTTGGACCCAATCAGGATTTTGCACTTCGGGAAGGGGGGGCTTGGTCACGGGCCGGAACGACCAAAATTGGCGACCGTCATCGATGCTCATGCCAACGGGTTTCGGGGCAGTGCTCGTTGGATTAGCGACTCTGGGATCGGGAGCTCCAGAGGCGATCCATTTTTCGAGCGTTTGTACCTCGGCCGGCGTGAGCCGATTCTTTGGGGGCATTTGCAAGTCGGGATTGGTATAACGCACCGCATGGACGAGCAGGCTGCGTTCGGGATCGCCAGCAACGATGGCCGCTCCAGAATCGCCCCCTTTTAAAACACCGTCGCGAGTATCGAGAAGTAGACCGCCATTGGAATCTTGGCCAGAATGGCATTCGTAGCAGTGTTTTACCAACAGAGGTCGCACCGATTTCTCAAACTCTTCCAGGTCGGTTTTTGAGAGTTCTTGGGATATCGCTTTGATTGCGAAGGTGGGTGCAACGAACGCTGTCATGCAAACGACGACGATACGCAGAGCCAGTCGGAGGATGTGTGGCTTGTGCTCCATTTGCATTGTGGTGATTCGACCTCCCGATCGAGGGAACGCAAGTGATTCGTCCGCCGAAGCGGTGTGAAGCTTCCAGTGTAACAAGAAACAATGGCAAAGTCGTTGGTGTCCCGGCATGTTGGTGTCCCGGCTTCAGCCGGTTGCAGCTAATTGCGATTTCGCAATCGAAAATTCAGCCGCAGCCGGCTAAAGCCGGTACACCAGCTAGTCGCTAACAATTCGCCCAGCCTTTTCCCAAAGTGCCGCTTACTTCGATTACAATTCCCGGAATCCAATTTGGTTTCCCACCCTCTCAACCCCACCTATTCACCATGAAGTACCTGCTCAACCTTTCAATTTTGAAGTCCGTACTGTTCTTTGCATTGATCTCATCGGCGACTTTCGTTTTGCCCGTGTCCGCACAAGAGAAAGCCGCCAAAGTCCTACCCGTTCGAATGGGCTGTGGGCTCATGACCTTTGACACAGTCCCAGGTTGGGGGCTACGACCTGACGGCAAGTCTGCACTGGGGCCGACTCACGGCGGCGTCGTGATTGATAAAGCGGGTAACATTTATACGAGCACAGACGCTGGAGTGGTCATCTTTTCACCCGAGGGACAAGTCATCCATTCGTATCTCGGCAAAGAATACTCCCGAATGCACGACATGGAAATTCGTGAGGAAGCGGATGGCGAGTTCATTTACGCGGCAAGAAACGCGGATGCCGAAGGGATCAAGTTCAATATCAAGAGTGGCGAAATCGTTCTCAAGTTGCCTTTCCCAAAGGAATCTGGCCTGAACCTCAAGCAGTTCAGTCCGACAGCGATCACTGTTGCTCCGAACGGGGACATTTTTCTTTCCGATGGTTATGCCAGCAACCATATCTTCAAGTTCGACAAAACCGGCAAATACTTAATGCACTTCGGCACGAAGGGGAACGATCTCAAGCAATTCAATACGGCGCACGGAATGACGCTTGATACCCGCTATGAGCCGCCTCGACTTTTGATTTGCGATCGCAATCACACCCCCAAGGGGCGTTTGGTTCATTACGATCTAAATGGTGAGTTCATTGAAGAGATCATTACCGGCTTGGGCATGCCAACTTCGGCTGCGGTTCAAGGAGATTATGTTTCGGTTCCAGACTTGCACGGACGCGTGGTTATTCTTGATAAGAGCAACACGATCATGGCTGTCTTGGGACACAATCCAGATAAGGCCAAAGGAGGAAATTACAATATCCCTCAAGAGCAATGGGTTGAGGGAGTGTTTAGCGGAACACACGGATCATATTGGGACAAAGATGGCAACCTTTATGTCCAAGACTGGAACGTCTCAGGCAGAATCATGAAATTGGTTCGGGTCAAGTAGGACTGTTCCAAATGCGATTCAATCGCGAATGCGATGGCATTAAATAGCCTGGGGTACGTTCGCAATGCGAACGAAACCCCAGGTAAAATGCCCCAATTGACGTAGAGCTCTGAAGGAGCGGCATCGGCCGTGGATGAGATCGGCTAGCCGCCAAGCAAGTTGCGAACTTGGGCGCAAGGCCCACGTTCGCTAATGCGAGCGGCGGGAGAGGACATACCACGATTCTTAGCTGGATTCGCCAGAATTCAGTACGTTCTGAATTCTGGCGAATCCAGCTTCGGTAGTTTTCCGCTTGCCGCTCGCCTAATCATATCGCCCAAAAAATTGGAATCAGGAAAGTAATCGATGTCAGAACCGTCTCAAAGCAATGAACCGCCGGTGCCGAATGTTGCTCCGCGCCAGGAGCCGCAGGTCGCACGATTTGTAAGCAAGATTAAGAACCTCGATGTGCAAATCGGGGAACACGTCTTGGCCGCGTTGCAGCACCCAGATACGGTCGCCGTTTTGACTACGATTGTCGTTGGGCCAGGAGGAGAGCAGCACATCGTGTCGGCAGCCCTCAATCCTCAGCGAATGTCTCAGGTCAATGAGATTTTGGAGGAGGCTCAGCAAGAGCGTGTGGACGACGAAGTTTGCTTCGGTTTTCACTGTCTTGTAAAGCCGAAATAGGCCCTACTGAGACTTGACCAACTACGCGATCCGCTCCTAGACTCTAGGGTTTGCATTTCCGGGACGGGGCGCCGCACGATTGCGATTGGCTTCTTCCCGTTTTACGGTTTTGAAAGCGATATTTGTGGCAGCCACCTGTGTAATTGGACTCCAGTGGGGAGATGAAGCGAAAGGCAAACTTGTTGATTTGCTCGCACCCAGAAACGACATTGTCGTACGTTATCAAGGAGGCGCAAACGCTGGCCACACCGTGGTTTGCGGCAGCGAGGTTTACAAGCTTCACCATATCCCGTCCGGAATTCTTTCCAGCCAAATCACGAACGTGATCGCGCCGGGGGTGGTGATTGAGCCGAACATGCTCATCAAGGAAATCGAAGGGCTGGAATCGCGAGGTATCAATCCTCGCAACAATCTAATGATCAGTGAGCGGGCTCACGTGGTGATGCCTTGGCATTTTGTTGAGGACAAGGCGACCAATCGGGCGGTCGTTGCCGGCGAAAGCATTGGGACGACCAATCGCGGTATTGGCCCTTGTTATCGCGATAAGGTTGGCCGAACGCACGCCATGCGCATCACGGATTTGTTCAGTGAGCAGCTCAAAAGCAAGATTTCGGATACTGTGGCTGCCAAACGGCATATGCTGTCGCATTTAGCAGGCGAAGCGGACTTAGAAACGCTTGACGCGGACAAAATCTACGAGCAGTGCCGTCGATGGGCGGAAACGCTTGGGCCGCTAGCGGCCGATACTACCAATTATTTGTTGGACGAACTGGATGCGGGCAAGAAGCTTTTGATGGAAGGAGCCCAGGGCTCGCTACTGGATATCGATCACGGCACTTATCCGTTTGTGACCAGCAGCAACGCTTCGGGGGTTGGGGTCTCTTCGGGGTCTGGAGTGCCGGCCAAGTGGATTACGAACGTGATTGGTGTGGCAAAAGCGTATTCGACGCGGGTTGGAGGGGGGCCG
>CANHVO010000515.1 GCA_947463915.1 Planctomycetaceae bacterium | reverse complement strand
ATCTTGCTAGCGGATGAACCCACGGGGGCCTTGGACTCAGCCAACAGCAAAATTGTCATAGAACTCTTCCGTGCCCTGGTTGAAAAGCATGGGCAGACATTAGTGATTGTTACGCACGACGCAACGGTTGCTAACTCAGCCGACCGAATCATCAAAATGCGTGACGGTCTGATCGTTGATGATTCAGGCAAAGCGTCCAAGGAAGGGACATAGTCCTATGTTCCTCGTCCTTTGGCAACACTGGCTGCAGCGGCCGATGCGGTTCTTTTTTACGTTGCTCAGTCTGGTCCTTTCGACAGCCACATTAGTGGGCATCATCGTGGCATCGCACAACGCGAGGTCGTCGTTTCGCGATCTGAGCAACGCAGTCCAGGGACTGCCCTCGCTAGACATTTCCAACGCGGAAGGGGGCCGATTCGATTTGTCGTCGCTCGACGCATCTATTCTTGGTCGCGACGTGGTGGTCGGAATGCCGACGTTGGTTCGAGGCACAATGTTCCGCCATCAAGAGCAGAAAGCCCGTGGCCTCGTGATCGGCGTGCCGATGGCGCAGAATGATGTGCCGTTGCGGACATTTTTGCAAAAAAACTTGGAGTTGGAAGAGCCAGAACTACCTGGAGCAGATGAATGCATCGTGTCGATGTTGGTGGCATCGCAACTCAAAGTACAAGTTGGAGATTCGATTCAATGCCTGTTCCGACGCGGTTTCAAAAAATTGGTAGTCAAAGCGATCATTCCTTCCAATACATGGAACCGAGTGTCAAGTGAGCATGGCGTCATGGTTGATTTGGAATGGCTGCAGAATGCAGCCGCTTTAGAAGGCAAGATCGATCGCTATCGACTGTTTTTGAAAGAAGATAGCGACGCCGAGAAAAAGAAAATGCTGACGAGCTTGAGTCCCTTGGTCCCGAAGGAATTGATGCTCAAGGAGAGAACGAATACAGTTGGGCTAGCGGACGATTTGCTCAAGTCCACGGAGTTAGGCTTGTCGTTTGCGAGTGCTTTGGCTGTGGCCATGGCTGCTTACATTTTGCTGAACACGACCCGCATGAACTTGGCTGAGCGTCGTCCGTACTTTGCTATCTTGAGATGCTTGGGGGCGACCTCCCACCAAGTGGTTCGGGCGGTCGTGATCGAGGCTTTGTCGATAAGTTTGCTAGGGGTTGTGCTGGGGCTGGTTGCGGGGTGTGGGCTTGGTGTCGTGATGCGGCGCGTTCTGTCGGGCGTATTGCAAGCCCCGCTAGGTGCGTTCACGATCCCTTGGGTCTCTATGGGGGTGATTGCGGTCTTCATTCCGTGTTTAACGCTTCTCGTCGTTTGGTTCGCACAGAAACAACAGGAATCAGTTTCCCCGCTCGAGAGTTTTCGAGAGCCGACCATCGTTGAGAATACAAAGCTTCCGTGGAAATCGATTCGCAATGGCTTTTTGCTTTGGTTGGTTTCGCTTGGAGGGCTGTATTGTGTTCGCATTGAGTTGCTGCCAGCGGAATGGGGAGTTGGCATTGGTCTTTTGTCGTTGCTCGCGTATCTGCTGTGGCTGCCAACCGGACTGATCCCGCTCATTTGGATTATCGATCGCTTTTCAAGGCGACCAAACGGCTTTCCGATTGAGGTTGCCAAGTATCAATTGATTCGAAGACCCGAAAGGACGTCCCTCAATGCAGGGTTCTTGGTCATTTCGCTCTGCGGGGCCGTTGGACTCGGCCAGTCATTGATGAGTAACACTGCCGAAATCAAGCGTTGGTACAATCGTACGTTGCCTGGCGATTTGTTTTTGATTAGCACGCAGACACCATCGCTTTTGATCGACTCCGAGGAGCCTTTGCGTGAGATAGTGCAGCGGTTGCCCGGCGTAAGTTGGTCGAACGCGATCCGCTTTGTTTGGTGCCAGGTTGATCAGAAGACGGTCATGTGCGTTGTTCGTGAATTCCCGGATGCGGCTCCCTTTCCCACCGAGCCGAAAGGGATGTCTACCGATGAAGCCAGGAAACTGGTCGACGGCGATCAAGTCATCGTGGGCTCGATCTTGGCAAAGAAACTTGGGAAGCGAGCTGGAGATTCGCTAACCATCACGGTCAATGGCCGGTCTTTTTCTGTAACTGTGGGAGCGGTGAACGCCAATTTTGCCAATGGTGGCTTGGCCCTTATCATCAAACGATCGACCGCGCAGCGATTCTTTGAGGTGACGGGCTTTGATTGGTATTCGTTGGCCGTCGCACCAGACCAGATCGATGCGGCCCAGAAACGGCTCGAAGAAGTCAAAGAACAGTATGGTTTCGAGATTCAGCGTGGAAGCGAAATGCGGCGAGGAGTAGAACAAGCCATTTCGGGGGTGACCGCCGGCATATGGTGTGTTGTCTTCATTTCCTTTTTGACAGGTGGCTTTGGTATTGCGACTACATTGGCAATGAACATGCTGGAACAAGCCCGAGACTTTTCGTTGCTCAGGATTGTTGGTGCGAGCCGAGGTCAACTCATGTTGACGGTTCTCGTGCAAGCTTGGCTGCTCGGAATCATCGGCGTGGTCTTCGGCATGTTTGGAGGCGTGACAACGGTGTTGATCATTTACGCATGCAGCGAAGCACTCTTGGGTTACACACCCGAGTTTGAATGGAACTTTTTATTGATGGCCAGTTCTGCTTTAGGCACAATGGCAATTGTCACCATCGCGGCATTGATTCCCGCATGGAACGCTTCAAGAATCAACCCAGTCGAGCACTTAACTTATGAATAATTACAACTCTTCAGAAACTATGAGCCTCTTTCGCTATTGCCTTCCGCTCGTCGGTATCTGCTTCGCCAGCGGGCTTGTCAACGCTCAAGATTTCCTTGGCCAAGCCAGTTTAGCGGAGGTGCTGCCTGAATCCACACAACTTGTCGTCTCCTCGCAAAATGTGCAGGCAAGTTATTCTATGCTCGAGAAGTCGGATATCGGAAAGCAGTTTAACGGTCCAATTTGGAAAAACGTAATCGCCAAACAAAAGGCAGCGAATGTTGGGTCGATTCTCAACCCTCGATCCTGGCTATCGCTCGATTGGAAAGACGCTGGTTCGATCGATCAAGCGGGGGCTGTCGCCGCTTTTCTCGATAGCAACGGGGAAACCGCTGTGATCTTTTTGGCGAAGCTTGGTCCGAACGCCGAAAAGCATCCGTTTGTTCAGCAATGGATGACCAATCTAGGAGGTGCGAATCGTTTTCAAAGTGTTGCATTGAACGCCACGACGAAGTTTTATTCGTTGACGCCAGCCGGAAAATCCGAGGCCGCTTGCATCGCCATTGGACCGCAATGGATTTGTATCTCGTCATCGACCAAAGCCGTCCAGACATGGCTCAGTTCGTCGAAGTTAAAGAATATGCAGGGTTTGGCCAAGGGGCCAGCTCAGCAAGTTTTTGCGACCGGAAACTGGGGGGTGGGTGAGACACGTTTTTGGGCATCCCCCTGGGCGATCTTGAGCGGCTACGCCAAACGCGATCCCAAGCTCTTTAAGTCAACGAAACTGTTTGGTCTCGAGGGACTTGGCGCATTGAGCGGTACCCTCCAACCTCCTTCTGCTACTGACAATGCATGGCGGTTAAGCTATACGCAACAGATGGCGACTCCGCTGACCAAGGGGCTGGCTGCGTTCAGTTTCAAATCTGGTCCACTTGTCGAGCCGCCTAAGATCTTCAACGAAGCCATGGATCAAGTATCCATATCGTACCTAGACATGAAGCCTTGGTTCCAAGGAGTGACCCACGCAGTAGATCAAATGATCGATGAAGATACGCCAGGCAATTTTGGCGACATAGTGGATAGTCTCTTGACGGATCCGGAAGGTCCCAAAGTCGATGTTCGTAAGGAGCTCATCTATCCGTCGGGCCCTCTGATGTTCCAGTTTGGTGTTACAGGTCCGGACAAGAAGAATGCGAATCAGCTGCAGCATAAACAGGTTTGGGCTTGTTTGCTTCAGGATGCCAAAAAGTCGACTACGCTCGTCAATAAGCTTTTCGAAAACGACAAGGACATCAAGACGGAACAGATCGGACCCTATCGAGTTTGGAGCACCGTCAACGACGATTCTCTATTCGTAGCGGTATCCAAAGGAGAGACTCAGGCTGTCTCAATAGCTGCAATCGACAACACTTACATTTATTTATCCACCGATACCGCTTGGCTTAAAGGGATTCTGGCTGGCACGGGCGGTACGGTTGCTAAACCAGGTCAGCCTGCACTCTGGAAAGATTATCTCCAGAAGAACAAGCTGCCTTCGTTTGCGTTGCAGCAGGGAATGTATCTAGGCTCGTGGTTAGAACGAAGTTGGACCAGGCTTCCAGAGCCCGCGCACAAAGAATTTAGCTCAGTGGATCTTCCTTCTTTTTGTTTGACAAACGTTCTAGTTCCTGGGATTGCGGCAGCCGATGTTCCGAAGTGGAACCAAGTGCAATCTGTCTTCGGAGTTTTGACGCACTCCGCGGTTCAAAACGAACAGGGCATTCAAGGGAAGGTGGAGTTAGTGGCGAAGCCGTAGACAAGTTCGCGAGGGCGGCGACTAGTGGGCTTGTCCCGCCGAAGTCGCAAATGT
>CANHVO010000514.1 GCA_947463915.1 Planctomycetaceae bacterium | reverse complement strand
GGCCGCAAAAGAACACAGAGAACGCGAAAGATCGATAGCCACATCCGTTCAAATCAGCTGCCTTTCTTTTGCGAACTTTGTGCTCTCTTGCGGCTAACGCGAAACTGCTGTGTTGCGTTTTTGAGGCAGCCCTAGCTTGCCCCCAACTCGCATCGGTTTGACACGCCGGTGCAGGTTACTGAACCTTAGTCGCGGTTTGGGGTTCGTTTGGATGACTGGAGCGAGTTCGAATCGGGAGAGAGTTTTGGTGGACGGAAACACGAGGAAGAGGCTGTGTCATGTGATTCTGCTGCTTAGCATTAACTGCAGAGCAGTGTCATTTGATAGCCACGGATGAAATCCGTGGAACACGTAGACCAATTTGGCGAGAGTCGCATAGCGACGGCATTCTCACCTTCTCTCACGAGGCATTTTGCGACCATCAAATCATTCGGGTAGACTACGATGCAGTGCTTGTGTCGCTCCTTCAGAGCTCTGTATCAGGTATGGCATTCTACCTGGGGTTTCGTTCGCTGTGCGAACTTACCCCAGGCTAAAAACTGCCATCGCGTTCGCGATTGAATCGCAGTGGGCCGAAGCAACCCATGTTCATCGTCTAGGAACGACGTTCGCACATTTGACCAGCTGAGAGGGCTACAATGAAAAATTCGTTTGCCGGCGCGTGCGCCTGAGAAATACTAGTGACGCAATCTACATTGAGGATGAGGATGAGGTCCGCAAAAAATATCCGAATGGCGTTGGCTGTGATGTTTACTTTCGTTGTGTTGTCAGGTTTTTACCTATGGATTAGGAATTTCGTCATACCGTCGAACTTGGAGGTTGTCACTCAGGCAATTCGAACCATCGAAGCGGAATACCAAGCCACTGGTCAGTTTCAGAACGCCGTCGCAAGTGCCAAGAGGACGAATTGCTGGGGGCAGCCCATCAGGGTATTCGTCGTTAGGCTTGGATCGCCTATAGACGCTATCGACGTCACGGTGACAAGTCCGGGGCCGTTCGGCTTTTTGGGTGTTGCAAAAGTGATAAAGATAATCAAACTGTCCGCTCCTGCTATGAGTACAGAAACTCCCGCACACCCATTTGTGCAAATCCAGGCAAGTTTTGACAACGCCATTTCACGGTAGCCACGGGGGCACGGGGGCCGGTAACTCGGAAAGCTTCCCACAAAACTTTGCAGCTTTCTCCCTGGTCACCATGGTGACGTGTAAGTTGTCTTTGTCTTTGGGCTCAAACCGCGACCCTAGCCCCAAGTAGCTCCCCTGCCCATTCGACTAGCCAGATGGGGTACATTTAGAATGTGTTTGCCGGCGTTGCGCCGAAGAATGAATCGTTCGTCGAAATAGCAACTTAGGAGCTTTTGTGTTTTTATTAGGCAATCCGGTGGCCGTAATGTTTCTCTCGTTTCTCTTCGGAATGATGGGGAATGCGATTCTGCGTCGACTGGCCATTTATAAAAAGATTAGCAATCGATACCTGTTTTCTGGATCGAAACCATACGAAACCCTCGGAGTACTTTGGTATCGCAGGATTCTTCTGGCCACCCCATTGCGATTTTTTAATTCAAATATTCGCTTGTCGGCAAAACGAGATTTAGCGACGCTGGATTCGGTAATAATGCATATGATAAACGCGGAAGTAGCGCATTGGGTTGGATTCGCAGCAATGCTAGTTCTCAATTTCGTTGCGTGGTGGTACATCGGTGTTAAAGTGGCGTTGGCCTACTTGATTTTGAACATTTTCGGCAATCTCTACCCGTGCCTGCTTCAGCAATACAATAGGCGTCGACTCACGAGGGTGTTCACTGCCATCAAGCTTCGGAGCGTGACTCCTGTTGATTAAGTAAGCACGATCGCAATACTCGGTTTCGCCTTAGGACCCAATTACCGGCTTGACTTGACTGCTGTACCCCATCTAACCGATAATACTACCGGCTGCCTCCAAATTGGATAATCAGGCAAAGCCAATTGTTTGCAATTGTGCCCTCCGAATGCACCAACTCGATGTTCCGTCGAAAATCATCGGTTCGCGTTCAAACATCCCACCTCCACAATCGATTGCACCAGCATTCATGAATACCCCACGCAACCGCGATCCAGTGCGCGATTACCTATGGGAGAAGCTGCTGGATCAAGCAAATCGTACGGATTTCTCAGAAAAGTACAGTCGTTTGTTTTCTCGTCGGGCACTTCTTGCCAAAAGCTTCAATGGACTCGGAGCGTTGGGCCTAGCGGCTTCACTTGGTCACGTCGTCGCAGGCGATGAACCATTGCAACCGCTTGAAAGTTCGAACGGCAGTCCGTTAACGGCTAAGTCGCCGCACTTTCCGGCAACGGCAAAACGAGTCATTCATCTCTGGATGAATGGAGCCCCATCGCAGGTCGATACCTTCGATCCAAAACCTTCGTTACAGAAATATGCTGGCCAGCGACCCGAAAGTACCGTCAACTTGACCACGGAAAACGCGACGGGGGGGCTGATGCCATCACCGTTCAAATTTTCGAAGCACGGTAGTTCAGGAATTGAGATAAGCGAACTCTTTCCGCATGTCGCTCGATTTGCGGATGAACTGTGTGTGATTCGTTCGATGCAAACCGATGTGCCGGTCCATGAATCCTCGAACTGGATGATGTTCACCGGCAGCATACAGCCCAACCGACCATCGTATGGATCATGGATGCTGTACGGCCTCGGAAGCGAAAATGAAAACCTTCCTGGATTCGTTGTGCTTGGCGAGCAGGGGCAACCTGTCAACGGTCCCTCGAACTGGAGTAGTCGATTCTTGCCAGGTATCTATCAAGGCTGCCAAGTCGCGCTTCCTAAAGAATACAATCCACGCGAGGTCATCCCTTATCTCCAGAATGCACAATTGTCTCCGGCCTCACAGCGTCGAGAACTCGACTTGATTCAACGCTTGAACGCAATGCATCTCGAGCGTAGGGGAGCCGAGAATGCGATGAATGCTCGAATTCAGTCGCTTGAAATGGCTTTCAAAATGGGAAGCTCTGCGGCGGATGCTTTTGATACAACTCAGGAATCTGCCACGACCTTGGAGGACTACGGGTTGACAGGTCCTGAATCCGAATTGGTGGCGACCAGTGGCGATGGTGGCTTCAAACGTGCTACCTTCGGTCGCAATTGCTTGCTCGCTCGGCGTCTTGTCGAGCGCGGAGTTCGCGTTGTCCAAATTTATTGTGGCAAGAGTCAGCCGTGGGATCATCACAGTGGCAATACTGAGTCGCATCGCAATCACGCCCAAGTTGTCGATCGTCCCATTGCCGCCTTGCTAGGCGATTTAAAGCAACGCGGCTTGCTCGATGATACACTCGTTTTGTGGGGCGGTGAGTTTGGCCGTACTCCGACTTCCCAGGGGAACGATGGCCGAGATCATAACCATCACGGATTTACGGTGTGGCTCGCCGGTGGCGGTGTCAAAGGCGGAATGACTTACGGTGCGACCGACGAGTTCGGTTTTAAGGCTATAGAAAAACCTGTCCATGTTCACGATCTGCATGCGACCATGTTGCATCTGATGGGGCTGGACCATGAGAAGCTGACCTATCGATACAGCGGTCGCGACTTTAGACTTACTGACGTGCATGGGCATGTTGTACGTGACATCATCGCATGATTGTGAAACGAATGCCGAAAACACTACTGATTGCCGTACTTTGCACCACCCTTTGTGTTTCAAAGCCAGCGGTTGCAGAAGATCTCGACGCGAGCAAAATCGAGTTTTTTGAGTCCAAAGTGCGTCCCCTTCTAGTGGCTCATTGTTACGAGTGTCATAGCGAAGCTGCCGAGAAAGCGAAAAATCTTCAAGGCGGATTGCGGCTTGATAATAGGGCGGGGGTGCAGCAAGGGGGCGAATCTGGGCCGATCGTTGTACCTGGAAAACCAAACGAGAGTACGCTCATTAGTTCTGTCCGCTACGCGGATCAGGCGTTGAAAATGCCTCCCAAAGAACCGTTGTCAGCGGACCAAGTTGCCGTTCTCGAGAAATGGGTCTCCATGGGCGCGCCTGATCCTCGCGATGGAACAGCAACCGTTGCTCCAACCAAACTTGGTATCGATTTCAATGAAGGCCGCAAGCGTTGGGCGTTTCAGCGTCCAGAGAAACATGCGACGCCGAAAGTGACGAACGCAAGTTGGCCAAAGCAACCACTCGATCATTTCGTATTGGCTGCACTGGAGCAACGATCGCTACAACCAGTGCGAAACGCCACACGACAAGAATTGATTCGACGGGCCACCTTTGATCTCATCGGCCTGCCACCAACTCCGGATGAGTGCGCTGAATTTGAAAACGATTCCGGGCTTGGAGCCTGGGAACGAGTGATTGATCGGTTACTCAAGTCGCCACATTATGGTGAAAGTTGGGGACGGTACTGGTTAGACGTTGCACGCTACGCTGACGATCAAGGGAACTCATTTCTGACGCCGACACCGGCTGCTTACTTGTATCGCGACTGGGTTGTAAAGGCGTTCAACGATGATTTGCCTTACGACGAGTTCGTGCGACTGCAGATCGCAGGTGATGAATTGCCCGGACCCGCATCCGACTATGTTACGCGTCTGGCGGGCCTTGGATTTCAAT
>CANHVO010000513.1 GCA_947463915.1 Planctomycetaceae bacterium | reverse complement strand
TGGACAGGATTAGTTGAACTTGAAATTCTTCGACTTGCCGACGCCATGACTCGCTCAAGCCGTCATCGGCCACAAGGGTGTGGACATCGCACCATTCGCATAATCGCGCCAAGCTGGAATGTCCGAATTTGGAGCTATCTGCCACGATAATTGTCCGGTCCGCACATTCCATCATCGCCCGTTCGGTTTCCACCAAAAGCATGTTGCTGTTGTAGAATCCTTTAGCGTTTATGCCGGCAACGCTCAAAAAAGCCTTCTGAACGTTGATAGATTGAAGCATCTGATTGGCAAAATTCCCCAGCGTCACGCCAGTCCGATGGTGGAGGGCTCCACCGAGCAAAACCAGATCGACGGAATCGCAGGACGAAAAAAGATTCGCAACCGGGAGGGAGTTGGTCACGATTTGCAACGGACGGCCAATGAGCTGTCTCGCGAGCTCATAAGTCGTACTCCCACCATCGAGCAGCAGGGTGTCGTGGTCTTCGATCAAGCCCGCGGCGCACTCGGCAATGCTGCGTTTTTTGTCCCATTGCCCAGGATTTTGCTTGGTTTCGAACTGCTTAACGGCGGTCGTTGGACCGGTGGAAAAAACGCCACCGTGCGTTCGTTTAGCTTCTCCCAAATCCTCAAGGGCTTCCAAATCGCGGCGGATTGTGGACTCGCTCACATCCATCGCATCCCGCAAATCCGGAATCGAAACGAAGCCATGCTCGCGAATAAGCTCGCGCAATTTGACGCGTCGGACGACCGAACCGTTCAAATGGCTGTTTGGAATCATTTTGGGAGAGGGAGGAAGACAGTTTGGGTGGCGGAAAAACTCCACACGGGAACTAGTATGAGCCGTTTCGTCGTTTTTTCAACGCCCAGACAGCCCTTCCTGACAACCTTAGCTCATTTTTTGGCTGTTTTTGCCTTCAACTCGCCGCTATTCCTCCAGTTCTTGGTGGAAAAGACGAATGGAGTGACGGAATTCGCTCATTGCAATTGCAACGACGGAAGCCCTCCGAATGGCGTTGAATTAACGCCTGTACTCGTAGCGGAAGTTGTAAAACTTTCAGGAGTTCAAGGCACTTCAGGAACTCTCGCGAGATTCCACTACTAGCTAACTCAACGCCGATCACCCACCGGACGGCTTGCGCCGTTCCGCTAACAACTTGAGTGCGGGTTTCATCGAACCAGCACAGCCTCCAGTCCGTAAAGCTAGTTCACTCCGACCGATCGTTGCTAGATGAATAACTTGATTCCGGCTATTCTATCGATGCGTTTTCCGCCCGAAGGCGGTGCACCAATTCCAAATCTCTTCGTTTCGAACCCACTCAATCACTCATGAGCGAAATCTTTCTAACAGCCGAAGCCGAAGAGGCGCGTGAACCAGCGAATTTCTCAGTAACTGCGCTCTTCGGATTTTTGCTCGCTGTCGCAGGGCTGTTCTCGATCCAGTACATCCACATGATGCCGATCGCATTGATTGGAGCGGCACTTGGTGCCATCTCATTACTCATCGCCAAACGATACCAGCTCGGGTTTATTTCAAAGGCCTTCGGCTTTTTGGCATTGGTCATTGGAGCAACGACCGTATCGTTCAGTGTGTTCTACATGTACATCGAAAACAATTACGACAAGCAGCAAGCTCTCAAAACCGCGGAGGCGTATCTCGACTACCTCGCCAAAGGAGATTTAGACCACGTCGCGTTTTTGGCTGGCTCTGCTATCGAATACACCGAACCTGAGTCCTCCAGCAAAGCTGCCATGTTACGAATTCGCGACGATCTCTACCACAAGGAAATTCAGGAACGCAAGAATCCGAAATGGATCTTCGTGGCTGTGGATTCCGAATATTTAGTGGCCAACGGTCACACCTATCGACTCACCTACAAAGACGCCAGTCAGACCGTTCCCAAATTCTATTCCATTTTTGTTCGCAAAAATTGCGGCAAACACGAATGGTCAAAGCCAACGATCAACTGGTTTGTCGACAAAATAGACACGGCCAAGAAGTCCTAGAAATACGTTCGGATGCCGAGAACTCTCATTAGTCTTGGTGCAAATCTCGGCAATGTTCGCGAGTCGATGCGGGCTGCCAAGCGATTGTTGGCAGATTCGTTTGGTTCGTCCAACTTGTCTCTGAGCCAACTGTATCGCACGCCCCCAGTCGGTGGCCCTGGCGGCCAAGGGGATTTCCTGAATGCAGTTGCGACGATCGAAACCGACCGCTCCATTTGGGAAGTGTGGGAAATCATCAAGTCGATCGAATCCACACTTGGTCGACAACGGCAATTGCGTTGGGAAGCTAGACGGATCGACATCGACTTGCTTCTCTACGACCAGCAACGCATCTGGACGCCCCATCTCAAGGTGCCTCATCCACGGATGTGCATGCGGACCTTCGTCATCCTTCCAGCATTCGAGATCGCGGCAGATTGGATCGAGCCTGTAACAGGCTGGAGCATTGCCAATCTTAAAGACCATCTGCAACGGTCACGGACAAGCGATTCGTTTATTCGAATCATCTGCCAAGACGAACTGCAGCTTTCTCGCCTGCAATCTTCGTTTTCGTCCATACCCAACCAAGATGAGGTGAGATTGACTTGGGGCACAAGCGCACCGCATCAACTCGCTCAAGCGAGCTCACCAAAGCTAACGATCGCAGCTGTAGCGTCCCCCGACCCAACGATCGTACTCTGGGAAGATTGCAGCAAGCCGTGGGTTCACGCATTGAACATGGAAACGTCGATGCGTGTTGACTTAAACGAGTTGCGTTGCATTCAAGGACCAAGATACTTGATGCCTGCCGACGACACCAAATGGGCCGTCCACGAAATTCTCTCCGCCGACCAAGCTATGCGGTGTGAACTCGAAGCTGTCGAAGGATTCTGAGGGATATTTTATCTCAAGGGTTCTAACTGCGAAGCAGTGGCATGATATAGCCACGGATGCAATCCGTGGTAAGCAAAGAACGGCTGGATAAGAGTCGCGAAGCGACGGCATTCTTACGCTGGTCGCGAAGGATATCGTAATCAACAAGGCGTTTCAGTTTTACCTGGGGTTTCGTTCGCAAGGCGAACTTCACCCCAGGCTCTCAACTGCCATCGCATTCGCGATTCAATCGCAGAAGGGACGCAACTATCAACTACTTGCCCATTTCTTCGGCTAGTTTTGGTGCGTTATAAATTGTCTTCAAACTTTCCAGGACACCTGCAATGTGAACCGCGACAGCTCGCGATACATTGTCCGTGTAGTAAAAGTCGGCTGTTAGACTTTCGATGTTTCCATCGAAGATGATTCCAACCATCGCACCATCGCGAGATACGACTGGCGAACCGGAGTTGCCGCCGATGATGTCCGCGGTACAAACGAAGTTAAAGGGTGTATCCGCCTTAAGCTTTCCCTTCGCCGCTTGCCAGCTCTTTGGCAGAACCCATGGGTCCTTGTTTAAGTGCAACGTCTCGTGTTCAAAAGCGCCGCCCAACGTCGTTTGGGCTGGCACCTTCTTGCCATCGGTTTCGTACCCAAGAACTTTGCCATAGGCTAAACGCAATGTAAATGTCGCATCGGGATATACGGAATCGCCACCGACTGCGAATTTGGCTTCGGTGATTTTCGCATAGGCCTGTCGCTCTTGTTCTTCGATACTGTCGGCGGCCTCGTGAGCCTTTCGATACTCGGACTCCATGGCTTTTGCCAATAGAATCAGTGGGTCTTTTGAGTCCGAGATGCCTTGCGTTCCTGCGGCTGCAAGCTTCTTGCGTTCAGCCACGTCAATCAGTTTTGTCTGAGCGACGAGCTCGGCTGCGCGTTGGCGTGGGCTCTTTCCTGCCAAGGCTGCTAGGACAAGCGGATCGTTTCCGCCTCGATCTTCGGCCAGTCTCGCCAGCTCGTCTGCAAGATGGACCCGCTCCAAATCCTCATAGGTTGGGGCTTCAGAAAAGAGTTCCTGCTCGAGCGATTCGCGATTGCTTGCTCGGAATTCACGCAATCGATCGCCACTGGCTTTGCTATCTTCGCTGGCCATAAGGACAAGTGTTTCCGCGATGCCATAGATCTTGCTTCGAAGCGACGCTTGCTTGGTTAGCCATTCGCGTCGCTTGATTTGTGCCTCACGAATTTGATCCCACGCTTTCTTGAGTGGAGCCAATTTCGGGTCTTGCGAGATCCGACTTAACAGCTCCGTTTCTTCACGTTTCTTGGAAGCGGTGAAGAGCGGATCCTGAAGGCCTCCTAGCATACCTGTGTAGGCTTTACGAGAGTTCTGGACGCCAAAAAGGTCGTCGCGAGATCGGCGTTGTTGCTCTGGTCCTGCCAAAGCATACTGCTGCATCATCACTTCTTTCCGCCTCAGGAGATTCATAGTGCGAGGCATGGCCACGTCCCGTTGGTATTCGACCGCATCGTGCGTCAATATTCGACGAGTCCGACCTGGATTGCCGGACACGAATACCAAGTCTTGCTCTTTGGCCCCGTTAGGATCCATCTTGAGGAAGTGATCGATTTTGGCTGGCTTGCCGTCTTCGTACACCCGGAAGAGCGTGACGTCGAGGCAATAGCGTGGATACTCGAAATTGTCTGCATCACCACCAAAGAATGCCGAGCCAGCTT
>CANHVO010000512.1 GCA_947463915.1 Planctomycetaceae bacterium | reverse complement strand
TGACTAAGCTAGGATGACTAAGCTGAAGTGATGCAGATAAGGTTGTACCGACGCGAACACTTGGCGATCCACATTCTGTTTGGAAGATTTTTTGGAATTGGAGTGTAAAACGATTGTCCTCAATCGTTTCGGAAGTGCAGACCACCATCGCATTCGAATTGCACCTTCAAGTCGTGGCTTCTTTGTTCTGCGGGATGGGACCTAAAGTGCCCGACGAGCGATTTAGACAATCGCTCTACACTGTGCGACGAATCCGGAGGCTCGCGATCGGGCGACGTGAATTTAGAACACCAAAGCTGCGGACGGTGGGACAAGCCCCAGCCGTCCTGAAATGCTTCACTGCGTTGCCCTCCGGGGCTCCCTTGCTTACGCTTTGGGCAATTACGAAATCGACGAATCGTAAAGCGTCGGGCTGTGATCAATCCGCAGATTGTCCTGTATACTGATTTGTCTGTACCGATTTCGATTTCTACGAAAATCTGTTTTCCTCGCTTACGCGTCGGGCTACCCCTTTCCTGGTTTGGTGGATGGACAACTCTCAAGACTCTTCGATCTCGCAGGATCGAGCTCTGTTGGCACAGGGGGGCGAAAAGGCGTTGGCGGAGTTGCTGGCACTCCACCGTGAGAAACTAGAACGGATCGTCTCGTTTCGACTCTCACCCGTGCTGCGAAGTCGCATTGATCCGGCGGATGTGCTTCAGGAAGCCTATTTCGAAATCTCTCGAAGGATCAACGAGTTTATCGAAGGTTCTCCGGTTTCGTTTTTTGTGTGGGTGCGACAAAAGACAATTCAATCTCTCATCGACATCCATCGCAACCATACACGAGAGAAACGGGATGCCCATCGCGAATTGCCATTGGCCTCGTCTCCCTATGGTCAAACCACTAGTATTTCTATCGCGAGACTTTTGTTGGACGATATCACGTCTCCCAGCCAAGCAGCAGTCCGAGACGAAGAAGTGCAGCAACTCCAATCCGCGTTAGAATCCATGAACGAGACAGACCGTGAGGTCATTGCGATGCGTCACTTTGAACATCTAAGCAATCAACAGGTAGCGGAAGTGCTCGACATTTCTCCAACCGCTGCCAGCAACCGCTACGTGAGAGCCGCCGCCAAACTTGCCGAGATTCTAAACCAACACCACTCTAGACGACCAATGCCATGAGCCACTCCCATTCTGAAGAAGATCGGCATCCCGTCGAAGTCATCGCAGAGGAGTATGCCACTCGATTGCGAGCTGGTGAAAAGCCAACAATCGAAGAGTATGCACTTCGTTATCCAGAACACGCAGAACTTCTTCGCACGATACTGCCATCGATTGCCTTGGTCGAGCGTGTCTCAAACGACGACTCCGCTCAATCGAAATCGAGTGCGTCCCATTCCTTGTCACCCAATGCAAATGGTCGCCCAAGTTCGCTGGGCGACTACGAGATCGTTCGCGAAATTGGGCGAGGTGGTATGGGGGTGGTCTACGAAGCGATCCAAAGATCCTTAAACCGCCATGTCGCGTTGAAGGTCATCAGCGGCTTGATCTCAGGCAATGCCAAACACAACGCTCGTTTTCGCCGTGAAGCCGAATCAGCCGCTAGCCTTCATCACACCAACATCGTTCCGATCTATGGCATCGGCGAGGACCAAGATTTACAGTACTACGCGATGCAGCTTATCGATGGAGTCACCTTGCACGATGTGATCGAGTGCTTAAAAAACGACACCATTGGAACAACGCATAGCGGTGAAGCAGCCCGTCGGATGCTCAACAAGTCGACGACAGAAACCATCGCTTCTGTCACGAACTCAAGCTCCACAACCAATGCATCGGTGCGTGCGGCCTCTCAATTCAAGACCGCGCCACGGGAAGCGGAGACCATCGAACTCATGGCCGCTTCGCCGGATGAACCGACGATGGTTGGCCCCATGGATATCATTCCGAATCCTGCAACTGGCTCGGAACAGGGACCGATATCCCAAAGACTAACGCGAGAGTATTTTCGTAACGTTGCAAGAACCATTGCGAATGTGGCCAATGCGTTGCATTACGCACACCATCAACGCGTGCTTCATCGCGACATCAAGCCAGCCAATTTGTTGCTCGATCGGGAAGGAACCATTTGGGTCACCGATTTCGGCTTGGCTCGCCGCACCGATCTGGATGCAGAAACGCAAACGGGTGAAATCTTGGGGACGCTTCGGTACATGGCCCCCGAGCAAATCGCCGGCTCTGGAGACTCCCGTGTCGACATCTATAGTTTGGGTTTGACTTTGTTTGAGCTGTTGACTCTCAAGCCGGCGATCGAGTCCCCCAAGTTGCGACTGCTCGACCCTGAACGCAATTCGATTTTGCGAAGCCCGCGTTCGATCCAGCCCAACATTCCAGCGGACTTGCAAACGATCACGCTCAAGGCTTGTGCGTACGATGCGAAAGATCGATATCAACATGCTCGCGAATTTGAGGAAGATTTGCGACGGTTCCTCGAGGATCGCCCGATCCTGGCAAAACGCTCGACTCGAATCGAGTTGCTAATGCGTTGGGCCAGACGCAATCCGGCCATCGCAACTTTGGCGGCCGCAACGCTTTGCTTATTGATTTTGATCGCTGGCTTATTGGGCATATGGAACCGCCAGCAGCAGAGATCGATTCGAGAAATTGGAAAGCAGTTTGAACGCGCCGAGACGAACTTGGCAGCCAAAACCGAGGCGCTCGCGCAGGTGGAACAAGAGCAAAAGCGGGCCGAAAAGAACCTTAGTCTCGCATTGAAAGCCTTCGACCAAATCACTAGCAACATTGCGTCTCGAGGCAGCATGATTGCGATGAGCGGCGACTTCGAAGACGAAGAGTCTGTCGAATTCGCGAACGCAACTCTTAGTCAAGCCGATGTGGCCTTGCTGGAATCATTGCTTGAATTCTTTGACGCCTTCTCAGAGGAAAATGCAAAAGACTTGCGTGTCGAAGCTGCCGTGGGGCAGCAACGCGTTGCTGATATCCAGCACAAGCTAGGCCAGTTGGACAAAGCTGAGGAATCTTATCAAAAGGCATTAAACGCGTTTCGGGCCATCCTAGAGCAGAAACCTGATCTCGCGGAATCGGTATTGCCCATGATGGCGATTCATACCGAGCGATTGACCATCTTTGCAAAGCGTGGACGACTTCTAGAGGCCGAGGGTGAATACAAAAAAGCGTTATCTCTTCTCAATCGATCGCCGCAGGTAAAACAGACGGCCGATGGTCGTTTTGCCTTGGCGAAACTCCTGAATTGCACTGGGACATTGCAGACTCGATTTGGTGCGATTGCTCGGCAGAGAGGAAACCGCCCGCTAGAAAAACTACCTGCCGGACTGGAGCTTCCACCGGAAGTCGCTATGCGAATCAAACGCGACGCCGAGTTCAATGCCGAAGCACTAACATTACTCAAAGGGCTTACCACCGAGTCGCCGGACAACGTCTCGTATCAAGTTTTCTTGGGACGCGCTCTTCGAGATGAATCGCGTATTGCTCGTGACTCAAGGGATTTCGCACGATCAGATGACGCAATTCGCAGATCGATTGAACTGTTCGAAGCCTTATGCAAATCGCATTCAGACTCAGCCGCCTTCAAGTATGAATTAGCTGACACGCTAAGTCGCAATGTTTCAAATCGTCCCATCGACCGACAGCGCTGTGAACGAGCTCGAACGATTTGTGACCAAATCGTCAAGGAGCATCCGCAGGTCCCGGAATATCAAGCACTTAAAGCTTCTACCCTCTTTAAGCTGAGCACGGCCGAAGTGAAAAGCGAACGAGCTGAGGAGCTGATGCAAGAGGCAATCGCAATTCAACGCGAACTAGCAAATCGCTTCACGGACGTGGCAGTTTATGGAAACGTTTTGCGGATTTCGTTGCTTCGATTATCCGAAATACAAGAGCATCTCGGCAAATCGGAAAAGGCCAAAGAGTCCAAAGAACTCGCGGAAAAAGAGTTGCTCCGCCTAAAGGAAAACATCAAGCGTCCAAAGTCGTTTTGGCCCTTACGGGAAATGCCGCGCGACCGGCCGCTAAAGTAACAGGCACGCTCCGTCGCGCCGTCCGCTGAAGTGAATTGACCATGACTCCCAGTGAACGGCACATAGAATGTGCCCAATACAATGCCTTTCTTCGACTGTGTCTAGAAAAGGCTTGTCTTATCAACTCACCACTCTAGAAAATCATTGGTTTTTTTGTCCATTCGACTATCCTATTGTATCCCGGTTTCCAACACGCCATATTTGCTCAATGAGACTCGAGTACGGCTCATGGCAAAAGCATGCATCGCATGTCGCCTTGCCCAATAACGCCCCTTCGCAGAGATTATCACGATGAAGCGACCTCCGCGTCTGATTGACGTTCGTCCCAACCGTTCGCTTTGTTTGGAGTCGCTCGAGTCACGCTTTCTTTTTGACGCTAGCGGAGAATTGTTGGAGGCATCTCCCGCTCCTGCGTGGTTTGCCCATTTTGATCAGGTTGCAAACACGCCGCAAGGAGTTGATGAAGTGACGAGCAGAACTCGTCGAGTCCCTTTTGTGGGCCCACGTGCAAGCGTGCAGGCCGATTGGATCGTGCATCTAAACTCGGTGTCGACGAGTGAGAATCCGA
>CANHVO010000511.1 GCA_947463915.1 Planctomycetaceae bacterium | reverse complement strand
TCAACTTACTTCAAAGCGACGCCAAGACCGTTGGCGACGTTATCAAAGCCATCAACAGCACGGCGATCGGAATCCAAGCCAAACTCAACGATGGCGGTGATGGCATCGTTCTCGTTGACACTTCCGGAGGATCAGGTTCGCTGACCATCTCGGACTCCGCCAATGGAACGACCGCTCGCGATCTCGGCATTGCAGGAACGGGCAAGGTGCTAACTGGCCCAGCGCGTCAGGAAATCGATGGTTCACAAACGTTTAAATTAACGTTGACCGGGACCGAGACGATCTCCGAAGTGGCAGCCAAAATCAACGCAGCCAATGGGCCTTTGACTGCATCGATTCTGACGTCAGGACCATCTACTGTCAGACTGCTATTCACTTCGCGTTCGAGTGGCGAAATCGGCCGAATCGTGGCTGAAGGGGACGCGGTAGGACTCAACATCAACGCATCTGGCGTAGCGCGTGACGCGGTCATCTCCGTTGGCACGACAAGCGATATCGGCGGAACACTGGTTCGATCTTCGACAAACAAATTCAGCAATGTTATCGACGGAATCGAACTGACCAGCAAGGGTGTAGATACATCGCCAGTTGAAATCAACATCGCGACCACCAACTCGAACATTCAAAAGAACTTGCAACTTTTCGTCGATCAATACAACAAAGTCCGAGACAAGATTGACAAAGAAACGGCGTTTGATTCAACCGCGAAAACCTCGGGGTTGTTGTTTGGCTCTTCGGAAGTGCTGAGAGTTGAGCAAACCCTTTCTCGCTTCATTTCGCAAAAAACTTTTGCATCAGGCAAAATTCAGAGCTTGGAACAACTCGGTGTTAGTCTGGATGACAAAGGGAAGTTGCGGCTAGACTCAACCAAGCTTGCTAAAGCCGTGGACAACATTCTTAGCGATGTTCAGGCGTTTTTGACCAAAGAGAAAACGGGATTTTCGGATCGAGCTAAAGTCGTTTTGGATAGCTTGGTCGGTGTCAAGAACAGCGTGTTGGTAAATCGAAGTCAAGTTTTGCAACGCAACATCGAGAATTCTACAGATCGCGTCACAAGCTTGAATGCGCGGTTGGACAAAGAGCAGACAAGATTGCTCAAGCAGTTTTACGATCTCGAAACCAACTTGGGCAAAATCAAGAACAACGGCAGCGCGCTAGGGCAACTTGGCATTACGACCAAGGCTTAAGTGGGTCACTCTTGCCGAGAGTGACTTCGTGTTAATTCGTCCGGCGGGAGAAAACATACCACGATTCGTAGCTGGATTCACCAGAATGATTCGTAGCTGGATTCGCCAGAATGATTCGTAGCTGGATTCGCCAGAATTCAGAACGTTCTGAATTCTGGCGAATCCAGCTACGGTAGTTTTCCGCCTGCCGCGCGCCTCAATCGCTCGCTACCTTGTGAATGGCAGATAGGGCTGAACAGCTTCGTAGAAACTTGGTTCTTTGGGCTCAACGTTTTCTCCATTGAGGTACCGCTTCAGCAATGGCACGTCTCCTCGGAAATCTTTGCCCGTCAAGTCTTTGAGTGCCAAAGATGCCGAATACTGCATGGCCGGCGATCGGTCATTGATCTGCTTGGAAAGGAACGCTTTGACTTCTTCGGATTTGTGCATGCCGAGTGATTCAACGGCCTTGAGCCGTATGTTTTCTGTTTTATCGGAAGTAGCCATCGCTAGCAGCGTTTGCGTTGTCTCCGGCGTTACGTTCCTTTTTAGAGAATCCGCGACTGCAAGCCGGACCTTGTCGCTTTTGTCTTGCGAGGACTTCATGATGGCTTCGGCCGCGTCGGAACGCTGAACCACCTTCGATAACGCTTGAACCGACTCCCATCGGATTTCGGGACTCGTCTCCGTCTGTAGGACATCACGAAGATGACCAACCCATTTTGCCTGATCGTCGGGCGTCATGCTCGGAAACTGCTTCGCTACCAAACGAATTTCGGGAACACGTTGAAAGTAGCCTGGCCCACGTTCTTGGTCTTTTTTCCACTGGCTCTGAATGACCGGATTTAACTTCTTCAATTCATACAATGGACCGTCCACACAACCAACGAATGTTGAGAGTGTCAAAGGAATGAGGTAAACACCCATTCGAACTGATTGTGAGTCTCGTTGATTTCCGTCCACGGATTCCATCCCTGGGCCATTGAATGCGATGCCACACACGTCACGGACAATACCAAACTTAAAGAACAAGTATCTAGACCAAAAAGCTGTGAATTTCGGGCGACACTTTGTTGCGAGCCGATTTTTGCATAGAATCAAGGGTAATTCGCTTCAACACGCCAGAATCCAAAAGGTAGACGAACCCATGCGTCATTCAAGTACCAGAGTTTTTCGCTGCATTTTCTGTTGTGTGGCAGCTGTCGCGTGGCTTGGCAGCGGACTGACCTTCGAAAAAGTCCTATATGCTAGCGATTGGCCGGTCAGCCGTGGGAATGCGACTTCGACGGGCGTGGCTGAGGGAAAACTCCCCACCAAACCCGATGTTCTCTGGGAATACAAAACGGAATCTGATAAGTCAGGCTTCGAGGGGACCCCAATCGTCTACGACGGTAAAGTGTTTGTAGGCGACTTTGAGGGAACAGTCCACGCGATCGACCTGACAACAGGCAAGGCCGTTTGGACCGTTAAGAAGAAAGACGGCTTTGTGACCGCCGCGGCCGCGCACGAAGGCAAGGTAGTCATTGGTGATTTTAGCGGAATGGTCTTCTGCTTGGACGCGAAGACAGGCGAGCAAGTTTGGGTACGCGATATCGAACAGCAAGTTGCCAACGGAGCCAATTTTTATGGAGATAATGTTTTGGTGGCAAGCGAAGGGGGAACGATGTTCGCTCTCGATCTTAAGTCGGGCGAAACCAATTGGAGCTACACCACTGGCGATCAATTGCGGTCTTCGCCAACCGTATGGAAATCCTTTTCTTTGCTCGGCGGTTGCGACGGAAAACTGCATAAGATCGACTTGCTAAAGGGTGAGAAAGTTGGCGATGGAGTGACGCTCGATGCCCCAACACTGAGTACGCCGAATATGATTGGCAAAATTGCTATCGTTCCAACTCAGCCCGGAGTCGTGCTTGCGATCGACGTCGAAACGGAAAAGGTGGTATGGAGCTATAGCGATTCCTCTCAGTCAAGTGACATGCGTGCTTCGCCTGCTAGCCTTGGCAAATATGAAAACGATACTCTCAGCGGAATCTCCGTCGTCGCAACGAGAAACAGGCGACTGCTCGGCCTCGATTTGTCCAACGGCAAGGTACTCTGGGAATCGATTCTAAAGAAAAGAGCCGATGGATCACCGATTATTTGCGGCGATCGCGCGTGGATTGGCGCTTTGGACGGAAGCATCTACGCCATCGACCTCAAGTCAGGAGAGGAGACCTGGTCCTATCAGATGTCAGGCCAAATCCTAGCTTCTCCAGCAGTTTCGAATGGAAAGTTGATCATCGCAACCGAAAAAGGAAGCGTCATTTGCTTCGGAGCCAAGTAAGGTAGCTGGCACATTGTCGTTTTGTCCGGCTTGGGCTCGTCCCGACCGGACAGCACTTTGGTGTTCTAATGCGCCGCGTGGTGAAAATGACAACTCCGAATTCGGAGGCATACGATAGGGCAACTTAAATTTAGAACGCCAAAGCTGCGGATGGTGGGGCGAGCCCCAGCCGTCCTGAAATGCTCCATGGAGTTGCCCATCGAAGCGTCTGCAACGTGAAAACAACTTCCGGCCCAAAGTCTAGGTTGCCTCACTGGAATTGGACTTCCGTTGTCTAAGCATAATTTGCTATGCCTTAAAGTTGTCGAGCATCTAAACATGCCGAACGCTTTCCATCAACTTTGATTGCATAAATCTAGCCGCACAATGCTAAGCCGAAAATCGATCCGCGAAACGATGCCAAGCTCGCGCAACGGCACATTCTGGCGAAGCTCGGTAACGCTCATGGCAATCCTCCTCGGATACGGTATGGCTTTGCCCGGCTGTCAACGTTTCCCAGGCAGTCAAGCCATGCGTCAGTATCAATTGGAAAGCGATCGACTGCTTGCAGAGTATCGCGCTGAGAAAAAACGAAACGAAGATCTAACGGCTCGCAATGGTCTCCTTGAACAACGACTCGCTGAAAGCGAAAAACTACTTGCCCGCAACACGGGCGGCTCGAATAGCAGAAGCATCGCAAACAATTCCAATCGCAACCGAAGTGACTCCGAGTTGACGATTGGAAATGTTCGAGATGAGCGTGCCCCAATGAACGGTCTCTCCGATGCGAACTCGTCTCGAAACTCAGCACGAGGTCCCACGAAAATTCAGCGGGGCGGTTTGGCTGACGCTCTTCCGTCGACCAGCGGCAAATTCACTTCGGGCAATCGATCGGACCCAATCTCCCTAGGTGGTGGTGCACGCGATTTGCGAGGCGATCCGAAAAGCGAATCGCAATGGCTTCCTCTCAGTCGCCCCAAGTGATTTGCCGCCATCTAAGCAAGTTTTTGGGGGAAATGAACAAGCAAGCTGCACGGCGATAGCCATATGCCATTCATTTTCGATTGGGTTGCTATCGTAGCGAAAGTCGTCAAGACTTTCGGCTGCATTGACGAAACGACCGAAACTCTTGACGAGTTTCGCTAC
>CANHVO010000510.1 GCA_947463915.1 Planctomycetaceae bacterium | reverse complement strand
TGACTGATTGGGGGTGACCATGTCCGGCGCGTAGCCGGAAGCGACAACGCGAATTTTAAAAAACTCGCTCTGGCGAACATGGTCATACACGTTTTTGCAAATGAATGTCAGCCTCTCCGCGAAGGTAGCGTGAGGCCGCCTGAAGGCGGTACACCAATAGCCTAGTCGACGGTCTGGATCGTCAACGCCATGACGATTGGTGCTGACGGATCCGAACCCTTGATCAGCTCGATCTTTTCCAACGGATCTCGCGATTCGGGTTTGATCGATAGATATCGCATTTGACGACCCTTGAGGTTGAATGCGAACTCGCTTTTGGGTACATCTACTCGGCGGATGTAGTCCGCAAAGTGCTCGCCATTGATCAAAGGATGGTCTTCCGTCTTGCCATTGACATAATGCAAGCGGACAATCAACGAAACGCTACCCTTTTCGCTTGCGGGAAACGACCACCCGCCGACGCCGCTGAGCAGGTGAATGGCCGTTGCCGAAGCTTGGCAAGTCAACTCAATTTGCTTGGGCATCTTCGGGGCCATGTTGCCATTCGGTCCATAGAGCATGATCGCATTCGGTACCCGATCGCCTTGAGGATCGACCAGCAAGAATGGAATCTCTTTAAACATCTTCGGTGTCCAATCGGAAAACACCAATCGCTCTTCGGTTCCCTTCTCGTCAAAGAACATCCCCTTGGTCGTTGTGATGGTCGCAACCTTATCGATCGGGAGCGGAACGTACTTTCCTTTGCTCGCTAGAAACTCGAGTAGGTCTCGCAATTCAACGCGGCTCATCTGACCTTCAAATCCCTCTGGCATCAAGGATTTTTGCGACGCGATCAAGTCCTCGATATCATCTCGCAAGATAACTTCTTTTTTGCCTTGCGCATTGATGATCTCGATGGAAGTCTTGCTTTCGCCAGCTAACATTCCCGTGAGCACGATACCGTCGGTGGTTCGAATGCTATAGGTTCGAAAATTGCCTTCGACGCTGCGGCTAGGGTCAAGGATGTTCATCAGCAATTCGTGCTTAGGGTGAACAGCCATGCCTGTCAAATTCGGACCGATGTTGACTCCGAGTTCACCATGCTTATGACATGCTGCGCAGTGCTTCTCATACATTGCTTTGCCTGCGCTCACGCTGCCAGCTTCCTCGGTGATGGCCATGAAGCTATCGAGGACTTTTTGTCGATCACTGTTGGGAACCCCGCCACTTGATTTCATCACGGCGAGTGCTCGTTCGCGAACTTTTGCGTTGGGGTGGTCGCGCAAGGCTTGTTTCTGATCCAACTGCAAATCGCCCAAAGTTACTTTGCCCGATTCCATCAGGTCCAGCAATTCCAAAGTGGACTGCGGGCGACTTAGCAAGACTCGAATTGAATTCTTGAGGAAGTCAGGTGGCAAACTTCGAGCGCGCTCGGTAAGCAATGCGGCCATTCCCTTTGCTCGCGAAACCCCCAACGCTTCCACCAGTCCCTTCGCGAGTTCAGGGGCTGCTTGCGGAGTGACCTGAGCAATTACGTCGGTCACGATTGCGATGTTCTCTGGTTGCAAGACCAGGCATTGCTTGGCGGCAGCAATTCGGCTATCGGTGTCTTTTTTGGCATCACCAAAAACAGAAACAAGCTCTTGCTGGATTTTAGCGAGTCCCTCGCCCAGGTCTTTCACACCGATTGCATTGGCCAGTTGAAGTACTTGGCTTTTGGATTCGATCGGCAAGGAGCCATTGAGCCAGGTTGCCAGCAATCGGTCGCCCGCAGCTTTGGAAACCGAAACCTCGTAGTCTTTTGGCCAACCCGCAACGAGTCCGCTAATGAATACAGAAGTCAAGCTTGGATTGCCTGGAGTCACGATCAGTTTCTCAATGCCGGCGGCGTCCATCTTGGAGCGCGCTGCGTGCTGAGCCACGATTCCGATTTGCTTTAAGATTGCTTCCGAGGGTTGCCAATCTTTTTGGCTTACCAATATAGGCAAGAGATCAAACGCATGCGTGGCCGCAGCGCTGGTCCATGCATCCAGCAACCAGCGGTCAGAAGCACCCGGCGCGTCGCTTTTGAGCTTTGTCAGCAAGTCTGGTCTGGCAAGCAACGCAATGAGTTCGGAACTGGAAGCGGATATGTCAGCGACCTTGAGAAGAGCAGCCAGTCGCACTTGAGGATCTTCGTCATTGAGAATTCCTGCAGCGATGATTGCATTCAAAGTTTGCGAGTTGTTCGCGGCGACTTGGAGAGCATTTCTGCGAACACCAGGACTCTTGTGCTTCATCGCCGAAGTCAATTCACTATCCATTTTGGCGCCGGATTGTGTATTGGTGAAGGCAACCGTCTTGGTTGGTTTCGTGGCGTTCAAAACCCAAAGAGCATGAATCGCACCCACGTTCAGACCATTGCTATCGACCGAGTCGTCGCTCACCAGTGACCGCAACGCTTGAGTCGTGGCATTGGCTAATGCTCCCTTTTCGATCAAAAGCCTTTGGGCATGTTTGCGCCAAAGCATCGTTGGGTGCTTTAGTGCTGCGACCAACGCGGCTTCGTTGTTCGGGTCTAAGCCATTGAGCACGGACTTATCTGCCGCTTCTGTGGCTGCTTTGTCCAAGCCATCTTTGCCGTTGTAAACGACGCGGTAAACTCGGCCGTATTTTTTGTCCCGCAAATCGCTTTCATAAGCGTTACCCTTGCCGGTTGAGAAACCTTGTGGTGTTGGGTTGTGCTGGACGATGAAGTTGTACCAATCGAGGACCCAAACGTTACCGTCGGGACCGACTTCGGCCATAATCGGTGCTGCCCACTCGTCGTTGCTTGCGACCAAGTTAAATGGGCTTGTGCTTTGATAGCCAGCTCCGGTTTTGTTGATGACGAATGTACCGACCAAGTGCCCTGTGGGCTCGCATACGAATGCGACTCGGTTCCACCAGCTCTTCGGGTACTTGCGAGCGGTGTAAAGCGCGTGTCCGCAGCCGGCTGTATAACCACCGTGTTGGTCAACTTGACGCACGTTGGGAGTGATCGGGCTGATGTTGTTGCTGTCCGCGATCGAGTTCAGGACTGCTGGAGACCAACCGTTAACGCGTTCGTAATAGCTGTTCGCAATCGGCATGAAAACGCTTGGTGTTCCATTCGCCGTAGAACCGAAGATGAGCCCTTCTTCGCTTTGTCCGAATCCCCATGTGTTGTTGTTGGTAGAACGCACAAATTCGAGTTTGGTGACGCGAATGGAATGAGCGTCAAATTTGTTTGTTCTTTCGGCGGCCGCTTTGCCACTTTCCAAAGCATAGACTGGAGCGGTTTCATTGGACGCGCCAGCATCGACTGCGAATCGCCAGAACCCTTGTCGGAAGCTTTGTTGTTTCTCGCCGTTGATGACCGGTGTCGAGTCATTATAGCCTTGCATGGCCCAAATCCAATTATCGATCCCGTATTGGAAATTGCTGACACCACCGTGCGTATCGCCCATCGCCCATCCTGTGATCAGTTCTTGTCGCATGTCGGCAACATCGTCTCCGGTTGTGTCCTTCATGAAGACTGTTTTCTGACCGTCTTGAATGATGGCGCCGCCTCGGCAGCATACGATTGAGGACGGAATGCTAAGGTTGGTTGCGAACACAGTAAATTTGTCTGCGATACCGTCATGGTTGGTGTCTTCGCAAATTCGAATGCGATCTCGACCTTTGCCCGGTGGTTGCAATTCGTTTGGATAATCGATTGTTTCGCAAAGCCAAAGCCGACCACGATGATCCCAGTTCATGGCGAGTGGTTTGCCAGCCAAGCCAGCGTAGGATCGATCGGAAGCGGCATCCGTTTCGGATGCCCATAACTTCATTTCAAATTGCTCGGGTGTAACGTAGTGTTTCAACGAATCTGTCGGCGAGACCGGATTTTGCATCGTGGTAATCGGATCACCCTGCACGCCCCATTTTTTTCCTGGCGTGTAATTTGGGATCTTGCCTCCAACTTCGGTGAACGTGAACTTCGGGAGGTCACCAGGCACTTCCGTCATTCTTGGTATTGGGAACCGTTTGGCATCGGTAAACGAGGCGACGTTGGCCAACGACTTGTTCGCAGACCATTTGATTCCTCGTTCGAGTAGATTGTGGAAGCCAGGTTGCTTCCACGTGTCCATGTTGTGGCCCCAAGCGGTGTAGAATACGCGTCCTTTGCCGTGGGTTCGCACCCAAGTCCAAGGCTCACTTTTGGTTCCCTCGGCGAGTTTGCCTTCGCGGCGTTCTTCCAAGACGATTCGGTTCATTGTGTTGTGCTTGTGGTGGATGTACGTTTCGTCCCAGCTTTCGAAGCCGTTGAAGCCTTTCATGATCTCATGTTCTGGGGCGACAATTTGGGTTGAGAATCGCTGACCGCCGTGTTCTTTAAACTGAGCTCCGCACAATTCGATATATTTGTCGGAATTCAGGAAGCAGTATGTTGCGCAGTGCAAAGGAACAAATCCTTTGCCGCTGGCGACATAGTCCAAAAGAGCCTTTTCCTGCGAGTCGGTGATTTTGACCGTGTTGGCATAGATCAGCAGGACATCGAACTGATTGAGTCGATCGCTTTGAAGAGTCGCGTCCGTATCGTCGCTGTAGACGATTTCGACTCCAACATCCGCGAGTGGCTTTTGAATAGCTCGGAAT
>CANHVO010000509.1 GCA_947463915.1 Planctomycetaceae bacterium | reverse complement strand
GCTGATGAGTCACTCAATTCCGCGACCACTTGATCTCGCAGTCCCGTCTCGAGCGCACGCGAAGCGAGCCCACCTCCAATTCGCGTCGTTTGCATAGCTGCGTTGGCTTGTTCGCCGAAGACATCGAATGGTGACTGACGAAATCGAATATCGCGAACAAACAAATCTTTTCGTTTGGCGTCATTGTCAGGCGGAACAAGCTGGACGGGCGGTTGATAGCCGCTGCCCATGGCTGTTGCAAAGAGGTCCAAGTTGACCGCGTCGACTTGCTCGCCCGCGATGTACAACAGCCCCTTACCCTTACGAACTCGCGATGCAATCGCATCTACCGCCGAACGCTCGAGTGCACCCGAGTGGTGCACCAGAAAGATGTCGGCATCGCTCAAGTTTTCCGAGTTGGCTTTGTCAGGATCGAGCGTTCGGACGTGACTAGATGGAAGGTTTTGTTTTTCGTCGGAAACGGCGGGGCCGCTGATTACGTCGAGTGCTTGTCTCAAGAAGAACGAGCTCATCGCTTCTTTTTTGCCACCCGATTTTGTAATCAAAACAACCTTGGGAGGCTGATCAATATGAAACGCGATGGGGCGAGCGTCGTCAGCGGGAATGGCGTCGTTGTTACCTTGCAGCTGAACCCAGCCCGCAACCCATTGCGGCCGCGAGAACTTCATCGGTGCGGTAAACGTCTCTACGCTTTGTGCATTTGCTTTGCCATTGATGGTCTTTTGGATTTCACCTAAATCAACATTGATTTGCACCTCGGCCGTTTGGTCTGAATAGTTGGCGACATCGAACTCGAGGATGACATCGGATTCCACGATGGCTCTTCCCGAGATGCGAAAGCCGGTAACAGCGACATTCGGTATCGTTTCGGTTGACACGGATTCCAGCTGGATTTTCGTTGCGGCTGGAATCGCGTCCAAAAACAGGTTACTCCAATTCGAACGTTGGAAATCGCTAATGACGATGAGTTCGGTTTTGGCCGCGGGGGATTCGGCGAGCATCGATCCGATGATGTTCATAGCCGATTTGACGTCTGCTTTTTCGCAACGCGGTGAAGCGGATCGAACCGCTTCGCGGAGGATTGCCAGGTTGGAAGAAACGGATTTGAAAGAAGGTCTTGCTTTCGCGCCGACCATGACCACATTGGCTTGTAGATTGGGCGCGTATTCCAGGTACTTGAGAGCGAGCGTTTGAGCTTGAGAGAAGGCGGTGGTTCCTGCCACCTTTGCCGACATGCTTTGGCTAACATCGATCACAATCACTCGTGCGGTCGCATCGTCTGGAACGGCTTCGATTGCCTGCGAGTTGTTGAGCCATGGTCGAGCGAGCGCCATTGCAAGCAGCCCAATGGCCAGCATGCGGAGCAGCAGAACCATCAAATCCCGAAGTCGACTGCGAGATCGTTTTTCTTCGATGACTTCGCGGAGAAAACGAATGGTCGCCAGAGGATAGGTAACAGGTCGGGGCTTTGTTAAGAAGTGCACAGCCACAGGGATCGCTAATGCGCCCGCACCAATCCCGAGTGCCCACAGGTGCAAAAAATTCATACGTGTTTAGGCATAGTGGAGATAAAGGAGGTCAAGAGACGCTGGGCAGTTCTATCCGCACTAATCATACCCTCCTTTTGAAACTCAGGTTACGACCTAAAACAACATCTTGAACAGGAATTTTCGATGAAAAACGAGCTACTCTATCGAAAAGGGACTAGGCTGAACTCGTAAGATTTGTCCCTTTGAGTTAGCTTTAACAACTTGTGCTCTGTCCGAAATCGATTCTTGGGTCGCTACTGTTGTCCAGCCGAAAACTAAACCTTACCAATCGAATTCTTGCCACGTCATGGCCAGCTTTAGCTATTTTGTCGACCGTTGGGCTTGGTCTTGCTTTGATCTTCATTTCGATCCGATGGCATAACGTCGAGTCGGCCTGGCGAGAAAATCAAGTTGTGATCGCTCGATCGGATCTGCTGGCCATCAAGACCCTGATCCTGACAGCGAATCCGTCGGAGATGGACGCTCGATCCCAAGCCGCAATTGATACCTTGACCAAGGGAGGCGAGTTGGCTTGGGCTACGTCAAGCGCCGACTTCGGTGGGACTGAGAATACCGGCGGCCTGCAAGCGGTACACAGCTGGAGCACCGAGCCGAACGGTTACCAGCGGTTGAAATTGACTTGCCGAACGGATGCAATCGGGAACTTGGGAAACGAAATTACTCTGGTGCGTCGATTTGCGGTCAGCGGCATGGCTAGGCTTGGTTGGTGGGACAAGCTCATTGCCTGTCTGATTGTTCTGGGGGCTGTGGCATTTGGGGTGTTGCGAGCCAAAGCGATCGACGCTAGGAATCGCCTGATCACTTCGCTTTCCGACTGGTCGAATCAGGCTTCGCATACTTCAGCAGTTCCGGCTCTGTTGGCCAAGGATAGCCGCGATTCCGTTGAGAGCTTTGACGCGGGAGTCTCGAGGATTTTGCTTCGAGCGACGGAAGGGATGCAAAAGCGACTCGAAGCCGTCCAGCACTCCGTGGAGCAGTCCTCAAAGGTCATGTCGGCCATGCCTGTTGGCGTCTTTGCGTTTGATCAAAAACTAAAATTGCTCTTCGTGAATCGAGCGGGGAGAGAACTGCTAGGGCTGGGAGCCACGTTTCAATTTGGTCAAGACTTGATCGAAGTGATCCGACAGCCAACCGTGGTGAATCTCATTCAAGAAGTCTCAACGGAACAGCAAATCCAGGAGGCGGAATTAGAATTGCCGCTAAGCAAAGTAACCTTGCGGCTTCGCGCGCACCCGTTGTTAGAACCGGAGCACGCAACGATAGCGACGGTTTCGAGCGGTGTTCTGCTTACGGTCACGGACGAAACCCGACTCAAACAACTGGAAAACGCGAGACGTGACTTCACTGCAAACGTATCACACGAACTGAAAACCCCGCTCTCGGCCATCAAAGCGTACGCGGAAACGCTTTTGATGGGTGCCCTCGAAGACGAAGAGGCAAGTCATCGCTTCGTCGAACGCATTGCCGAACAAGCGCATCGACTCGATTCGCTGATTCGAGACTTGTTGCATTTGACCAAGTTGCAATCCCAGCCGGACAAACCTCAACTATCCAATCTTTTGCTCGATGATGTTCTGAAGACCTGCGTTGAGGAACATCGAACCATTGGACAGGCAAAGAAAATCACGATCGAAGCAACAGGGGTCGAATCTGGCTGCCGCGTCGAGGCTGACCTGGAGTCTCTTCGCACCGTCATTGGTAACTTGCTTGGGAACGCAGTCCGATACAATCATCCTGAGGGTTGGGTCAAAGTGTCGACACGCCGCGAGCCGAATCATGTGGTATTGATTATCGCGGACAATGGAATAGGAATTCCGCCGGAAGATCTAGATCGTATTTTTGAACGTTTTTATCGAGTGGAGAAAGCAAGAAGCCAAGATTCGGGTGGAACAGGCTTGGGGTTATCGATCGTCAAGCATTTGGTTCAGGGAATGTCGGCAGAGATTCACGTGTCCAGCGTTCTCGGAAAAGGGAGTTCGTTTGAATTGCGATTAAAAAGCGCCGTTGTGGCTGGCCCAACATCTGAAGGTCAAGATCGATGAATGAATCAGATGTAAAACTGGAGCGAACTGAGCCCAAACGGTCTCGACTTTTTTCGCGTCGACGAATGTTGGCATGCCTGGCGGCAACGGCAGCTGCTGTGTACACCGACATGCGCTTTATCGAACCGAATTGGATTGGAGTTGGCCGGCATCGAGTCCCAATTCTTCCTGCCGGTTCTAATCCCGTCCGCATTGTTCAATTGTCCGATTTGCATGCTTCGAGTGAGGTGCCGCTGGATTTCATCGAGTATGCGATCAATCTGGGCTTGCAACAAAAGCCTGACATCATCTGCTTAACCGGTGATTTCATTACTCATAGCTGGGATGAATGGGACGCCTATTCCAAGATCATGCAGCAGCTCTCTGCCGCTGCACCGACCTTTGCCAGCACGGGAAATCACGATGGCTGCAAGTGGATTGCAAGGTATGGAGGTTACGCAAGGCCGACCAAAGTGGTCGACATGCTCGAGAAAGCAAACATCCGAGTGTTGATGAATGAGCGAGAACAAGTTGCGATTCCAAACAAAGCGAGTTTCGAACTGATTGGCTTGGGGGATATTTGGGCTGATGATTTCAAGCCACAGTTGCTGGGGGAGACCAAGCAAGATGACATGCCAAGAGTATTGCTGTCCCATAATCCCGACACCAAGGACCTAATTGAAAACGCGAACTGGGATTTGATGTTGTCTGGACACACGCACGGTGGTCAATTGACTTTGCCCTGGGGGAGTACACCATTCGCACCAGTAAGGGACAAGAGATTTGTTCGCGGATTGCACCCGTGGAAAAACCATTGGTTGCATATCACTAAAGGTGTGGGCTCCTTGCGGAAAATGCGTTTAAATTGCTTTCCTGAGATCAGCGTCGTCGAGCTAGTTGCGGTATCTTAAACGGCGATGTTAGATCGTTGGTAGTTGTACCGTAAGGTGCGACCAACCGTGGGTCACTCTTGCCGAGAGTGACCTTGCATCGTCGAAGCATTCAAGAGTGAGCCTGAGGCGCTAGCCGAGTTCGTTCGGCTTGCAAAAATCGGCTACGGCTCAGGCT
>CANHVO010000508.1 GCA_947463915.1 Planctomycetaceae bacterium | reverse complement strand
CGTTTTGGCAATTTCGTCGAAGTACTTCTGCTTTCGTTGCTCAGGGATATTTCCGCCATAGAACTGGAGAAGATTATCCAGCAGCGGCAGCTTGCGTTCCGACAACTTTGCTACCGATTTTTGAAACTGAGACGCGAGCGCCGGATACTCTTTCTCCAATCCAGGTGGCATCCCCTTAAAGAACAAGATAGGAAGATTGTATTCCACTGCCAAGTCGACATACACATCGACGATGTCGGGCCTACAAAGGACAGCGCCCATGTGCGTATCGAGATGGCTCAAAGGGACGCCAAACTCCAAGGCTCGGTCGATCTGAGCCTTGAGTTCGATCTTAACATGCTCTGCCTTGGCGTGAGTTGCCACTTGTCCGACATTGCTCCAAAGGCAGCCAGTCGGATCGACAAGGCTCGAAACGCTATCGCGCGAAGCAACGGGCCCCCAACGATAAAGCCCCCATTCGCAGTTCAAGGTCAAATGGATACCGTAATCGTACTGAGGATGAGCTTTGGCATAGACCGCAAACTCCTTGAACCACGGGCACGGAACCATGATGCTCGCCGAGGTGACAATGCCACTTTCTAGCCCTTCTTGCGTGGCGACGTTCACCGAGTGCGACATGCCTGCATCGTCTGAATGAACGATCAGATAGCGAGTCTGGTCGTCGGCGTTTGCTGTCGCGCAAAATAAAAAAAGGAAGAACTTAGCTAGTGAACATAAAGACTGCGAAGGCATAGTGGAGACACTTTATTGACAACGAAACGAGACATGAAGCCTACAGTGTAACCGCTGCCTACTTTCCGAGGTGAGCTTGGAGGCCGTCTCACTTTTGGGCTCAACAAAACGCCTTAAGAGAATTTGGAGGGCGATACCACCTCTGTACACATGGACCTTACAAATTCGCCCAACGAATTCGTTACCAGGGAGGGTGAGGCTCCTGCCGAACCTTTGCAACCTCATCTTTACCCAAATCTTTGAACATGACATTCCAATTCCCTTGGGTACTCGTACTCGATCGGAGGGAAAATCGAGTACGAGTACGAGTACGAGTACCATTTCATTGAGGACGAAAACGAAATCTGTCCAGAAATCTGGGTAAAGATGAACCTTTGCAACCCTGGCTCGACAGGAGCCTCGCCCTCCCTAAATTTTAATGAAATTGCCTCTCCAAAGATGTTTACAGCGGCGGCCTCGCCTTCACGTTGAAATTGCAAGCAACTTTAAAAAGAAAGTGCGACAGCCACTTCGACTGGTGGGTTCAAGCCAAAAGTTTCTCAATCGCAGTTCCGCCGCCGCCGATCTTGAATGGGCGACCATTTGGCGCGATGTACTCTTTCTTGGTATCAAGACCAGCTGCTTTAGCGATCGTTGTATTAAAGTCAGCAATCGATACGCTATCGTCAGCGACCGACCGTCCATCTTCATCTGAGGCCCCGTAGACTTGACCGCCTCGAATCCCGGCGCCGGCCAACACGCAAGAGAAAACACCTGGATGATGATCGCGGCCCGCGTTCTCATTGATCTTGGGGGTTCGGCCAAACTCCGTCGCCAAGACCACCATCGTTGTCGACAAAAGACCTTGGGATTTAAGGTCCGTTAACAAAGCGCTCATACCGTGATCGAGGACTCCTGCTCGGTCTGGCAAATCGGTGAAGATCTGTTGGTGCATGTCCCACGGCCCAAACTCCACCTCAACAAAGCGAACGCCCCCCTGAATCAATCGCCGAGCCAACAAGCACCCCTGCCCAAAACGATTCGAACCATACAACTCTCGCATCTTTTCAGGCTCTTTGGAGATGTCAAATGCCTCCAACTCCTTGCTCCCCATCAGTCGAACCGCTTCTTTGTACATCTGGTTATACGTGTCGACTTCGGTACCTGAGAATTTTTCGCGAAAGTCGGCATCGATTCGATTCGCTAACGCCAGTCGGCGTTTAAAATTGGTGTCCGAGAGGTATTTAGGTGATTTGATGTTTTCCAACCCTTTAGCTGGGTCACCGATCGGCACTGGAATGACCGCCGATTCAAGGAAGCCGGCGTTGGGATGCTCGTTGCCATTACCGATGAGAACGTTTCCGGGTAAGTCCTTGCTGATCTTTCCCATCGCATGTTGGAACCATGGGCCCAGCCCGGGATGGCTGATGCTATTCAGCTTTTTGTAGGCGGTTCGCATCAGATACGTCCCTTGTTCGTGATCCCCCGTTTCGGTGGTCAGCGACCGAACTACCGCAAGATCCTCGAACATTCCTGCCAAACGTGGCAGAGAATTCCCGAACAGGACACCTGGCGCATGGGTCTTGATGGCTTCGGTCTCTCCTTGGACGTCGCGCCCAGGTTTCGGATCAAACGTATCGACGTGACTCATTGCACCGCGCATGGTCAACATAATCACTTGCTTGGCTTTTGAGCCGGGCGCTGCGGCGAAGATGCTGTTATCCCATTGCGATAGTATCTTGACTCCGAGCAATCCAGCCGTTCCGTTGACAAGCAGATTGCGTCGCGAAAGCAACACCTCGAATTTGTCTAATGCATCGTTTTTCATTCGAGAGAACCCAGTTAGAACTTATTGGATGAAAATGAATTCACGCGTGTTGAGCAGCGACCAGATCAGATTGCCGAACCCTTGGCCCATCGTCTCAGCCGTCTTGACTTCGTTGACCGCAAATTCGCGATCGAGAAGCGATGGCTTGTGCGACAACACGGAGATAAACACGATGTCGACGCCGTTGATGTTATTGGTCTTCATCACGTCATCGTAAATGACCGAACCGGGCTCGAGCAAAATGTGGGTGATGGGACCGTTGAACATCGCTAGGATCTGCGGCACTGTTCCAACGGTGCGTCCCCCTTCAATGGTCTCGCGATCGCTTTGACCAAACTGACGCAGGAAATGCCCGAGCGGCACCGGAGTGGGGATCTCACTAGCTCGGACCAAGAGTTGTCCTTTGTAGCCACACAGTTTTTGAAGGTCTCGGTTGTACTTTGGCAGAAAGTAAGTGGACTCATAATTTGCCGCAACCTTCTCGGCGTCAGCCAGTTTCGCTTTGCTCAAATCCAAGTCCACGACAGCGGAGATCTCTTTGGCCGTTGGACGCTGATATGCCCAAGGGTTGTAGGCAACAAGCGTTAGGAGCGAATCCCATAACTGCTCAGCTGTCATCCGATGCAGAATGGGCGATGCGAATTGGTAGACTTCGGAGGAAGATGGTTCGTGAACCATTGCCAGTTTTTGGTACGTTTTGGTGTTGGCGATGATGCGAACCAATTCGCGAAGATCAAAATTCAAGCGAAGAACTTCATCGGTTAGGTGCTCAAGCAATTCAGGATTGGATGGTTTGTTGTCTGCACGGAAATCATCAACCGGCTCGACGATTCCAAGACCAAACATCTTTTGCCACATTCGATTGGCGATGTTTCTTGCGAACTGTCGGTCTTCACGGCTGATCACCCAAGCCGCAAATTGTTCTCGGCGATCTGCTTTGGCCGCAGACGATGGCACGCTTCCCCACAGCACTTTGGGTTTGACGATATCGTTCGGCTTGGCGTCCGAGTAAGCGTAATCGTGAGGCAGTTTAAGCTCGCGTTTATTGTAGCGCACGGCAAATTGATTGGCTCGTACAAGCTGTTGCAAAGCTGCGCTGGCCTTACCATCAGGGGTTTTATCGCGGGCTTCTTTGATCAGTTGGTTGACGGGGTTCCCCTTCTTGAATTCAGGATCATTTCCATTGAGGCGTGTTCGAGTGCCTGCTGTGAAGGCAGCTAGTTCATAGAATTGGCGTTGGGTCCACGAGTCAAACGGATGATCGTGGCACTGAGCGCAACCGATCTGTTTGCCGAGGAACACGCGAACGGTATTGTCGACGTAGGGCAACGGCATTCCGTCGTCGCGCATCTGGAAGCCGACTGCTGGGTTCTGCCAAATCTTGCCATCGGCAGTGAGCATTTCATGAACCCACTTATCGTACGGCTTGTTCTCGGCAATCTTTTCTTTCACATAGGCAAGGTATGGGTCCAAAACGATATTGTTTTGTGGTCGCTCGCAAAGACGCAGCACGTCAGCCCAATAGTTGTAAAAGTGGCTTACGTAGTCCGGGCTCTCCAAAAGAGTATCGATTAAATCGACCCGCTTGTCCTTCGATCGGGACGTCAAAAACTTCGACGCTTCGTCATAGGTAGGGATGCGACCACCGAGTTCCAAGTAGATACGACGCAGAAACTGATCGTCGCGCAAAGAAGGCTGGCTCTTGACGCCATTTTTCTCCCAAGCTCGCTCCAACATCTCGTCGATTTTGGCTGCTGCCTCCAACACCGAATCGCGACTGGTACGGTCGATGGACGCAACCTTCATCACAGGTTCCGTATTTGGCGTTATCACCACAGGTGGCAGCTTGACCGGCGGAGCCTTCGCAGGCGCCGCAGGCTTTTTCCCTGTCGATTTCGGCTTGGATTGCCCAAAGCCCTCGGACGGAATCGCAGCCCACGACACGATGGCAAGCAAAATCGCAAGAAAGCGGAATGTCATGGGGAAATCCAAATTTGGGAAAAGACCGTTCAACGAGTGACTGAGCAGCAAATCAAACGAACGGATTGTACTCAACCGTTGCATCTTGCTACTCTACCTTATGGTCTATTTCAGAGAGGGGTAAGCG
>CANHVO010000507.1 GCA_947463915.1 Planctomycetaceae bacterium | reverse complement strand
ACAAACACTTAGCGATCAGTCGACGCCAGGCCCCAGTTCTCAATTGCCAAACATGAACTTATCCATCCCTCAAACGGTTGCAAAAGCGGCCGCTCCGACAGCTACCGTTGAACTTGTCGAAGCGCCGTTACCGGAAAACCTCCCTTACCGTTCGCAAGAGTCGAACGCAATCAGCGGTATCGAAAAACGAACTCTCGAGCAATTGCTTCCCCTGCTAACCAGCGTTCAAAACCGAATTGTCCAGCAAGCCTTCAATGAACTCATTCGCCGCGGGATGACTCCAGCACAACTGGACGTTGCTGTTTCGCTAGCTCAAGGCAATGTAGAGCAGCGTTTGCAATCCATGGAGACGATCGCCAAGGATTCTAACTTTCCCTCTCCGATTACTTGGCTGGTTTGGATGGCAGAAAATGCGGACCGAAACGTACGCCGGCGCGCCGTCGTATTGTTGGGCTCGATGACCGACTCCGATGCCAGACGCAAGCTCCGAATGCTGCAATCGAAAGAACCAGACAGTGCCATCGCAGACCAAATCAGCCAAGTTTTGTTAGCCTCCGGAACCGCATCCATCAGCGTTCGATGAAGGACATAGCCAAAATGCAAACTCAATCCAAACGGATGCGACGTAAGCTCCTCGTCAAAGCACTGCTCGTCGCGAGCCCGTTCCTAACTTTTGCTCCCTTCGCGACCGCCGACGGTCCTGAGGCCAAAGGCAAAACGAAACAAGTTCCGTCGTTCATAGCGGCTCAATTCGAAAAACCAAAGATCCGTTCCGTACATACGAACAAAGCGAATGTACGATCTGGCCCCGCCGAAAAGTACTATGCAACGTCGACTCTGCCAAATGGTACAACCGTCGATGTTTATATGGAAACATCCGACGGATGGTCCGGAATTCGTCCTCCTGCCGGAAGCCACGACTGGATCCCATCGAACATCGCTTACCTATTGCCGGGTGGCAAGTCCGCTGAAATCATCGAAGACAAATCCCCTGCATGGGTCGGGAGTGAATTAAGCGATGTCTCTGAGTTCATGTGGCAGATGGAACTTCGCAAATCGCAACAAGTCCAAGTTCTCGGCGAAGAGCTTCAGCTGACCGCAGAAGGCAAGAAGCAGCTTTGGTACCGCATCGCCCCACCGCCAGGCGAATTCCGCTGGATCAAAACGTCGCAGCTCTCCGACTCGATGCCATCACCGACCCAAGATCGAGGCGTTCAATTGGCGAGCTATGCCGAAGACTCCACGCCAGCGCTAACCAAAGCAAAGCAATCACCACCTACAGGCAAAGTCGTTTGGTCGGACGAACAAGAAGCGTTAGATCAAGTTGACAGACAGATCAAACGTGAACAAGCCGATATCCAACGAAAGATGGCGGCAGACGGTGTTCATGTTGAGATCGGGGCTCCCAAAGTCGAGGTAAAGGGTGGCACCCCAGCAAAGCTTGTCAGCAATCGGAGCTCGATCGTTAAGAACCAGGAGCCCGAATCGTTGCTCGTGGTCTCCGATGACGAACCATCGGATACGGGTACCGTAATAGGTGAGCCCGTCGAAACGCTCATCCGGCCAATCCCGGCGAAATCCAATGCGCCGCGAATCAAATCCACAACGAAACCCTCTTCGAAATCGATCGCTAAATCTGCCGAGCATCAAATCGATGGCCAGCGGCAATGGGAAGCCATGCAAGCAACCGATCCGAAACCGCAGGTCAAACCGCTCAACAGTTTGCTCGGCTTGATCGGCTTCAGCATCATCGAAGCCGACCAAGCTCCCGCATCGACTCATATTGCTAAGCAGCATCACACAACTCCATCGCATGGTAACTTTGGTCGAGTCGGCCCAGTTGGGAACAGCCGTCTCGACCGCTTGCCGCGTCCTGGCCAGCGAGCATCTATGACATTGCCTGCAGGCTCATTTTCAACTAGTTCAGCGGATGGAACTTCCTACGCTCCGATGCAATCCGGATCTCCGATGCAACAAGGAGAATCTACTTTTTCTCGCTGGATCAATTCTCGTGAGCCCGTTTTTGGGGCGGCTCAGAACTTGGGCGGTCCGTTGCTTGCCGGAACGGGTATGCCGCCGTATGGGACACAAGCCTATGGTATGCAGCCCTATGGTATGCAGCCCTATGGCATGCAGCAGATACCTGTCGGAAGCGGAATGACACCGGCGTCACAAATAGTTCCCAATGGAGCCAGCTATGCAGCCCAGCCAATCGCGAATCCGATCCCACTCGAAAACTCGGCATGGCATGGGCTAAGTCCAGCGATGCGAAATCCGAATACGCGCTCTGTTGCGACTGCGAACGGAGAGGAAGCGAATCTTGATGGCGAACAAGAGCCATTTCAAACTCCCGAAATCCAGTCTGCGCTGGTCAACCTAACCCAGCAACTTGCAAGCCCAACAGAGCAATGGGATTTATCACCTCTGAGAAACCAAGCTTCAGCCTGGGTCGAGAACGGCGAGACAGCGATGATCCGTGGCGAAGCGAGATTGCTGATGGAGAGGATCGAACGTTTTGAATCTCTTCGCCGGCGCACGTTGGGGCTAACACAAGATGCTTCCATGATCGCTCAACGCTCACTCAGCAACACGACAATGGGAGCCGTACAACAAGCGACCAGTCTGGCTCCCGTAGGAGGAGTTAATGCCCTCGCAAATGGAAATGCTGTCTCCAACGCAGTTGCAACTACGAGTTCAACCCAAGGTGACGCGTCGGGATGGCTTGTGCAAGTTCACACATCAATCCAAGGGCAGCCCGAATTTGCGCTGACAGATGATGCTGGCAAGGTGATTGCCTATGTCCAATCGACTTCCTCGCTCAACCTTCGACGATATCTTCAACAGCCAGTGACCGTTCACGGCGTTCGGGGCTATATACCCAATCTAGCAGCCAAGCAAATTCTCGCCGAACGAGTCGTTCGAATGCGATAGGTTCGAATGCGATACTGCGATGCTCTGTCGCATTTCAACGTGGGTCACTCTTGCCGAGAGTGACCTCTATCCGTGAATCGAACCCTGAATCGTTTGCGATCGCAAAATCCCGTCTTCTTCCAATGTTCGCAACAATTGAAACAGCATCGGTTCTCGACCCGGCGCCGTTGCAAACTGAATGCCGATCGGCATTCCACTCGCAACATGAAATGGGGCCGACACAACAGGAATACCTGCGAGACTTAGCGGCTGTGTATAGATTCCGAGATTAGCTCTTGCGGAAGCGTGCTGACCATCGATGAGCATGGTCGCTTGATCGATTCGCGGCGCAACGACTGGCGTGGTCGGCGCGATTAAGACATCGACGTGCTCAAATATTTCTTGAACCCTTGCTCGATAGAAGCTCCGAAAGTCCATTGCCTTCTGATAAAGAGCGGCTGGCAAGATCGCACCCGCTAAGAGTCGATCGCGAACGGCAGGATCGTATTCCATCGCTCTCGTTCGCATGGTTTCGAGATGAAGAGTTCCTCCTTGAGCGGCGGTGATCAAATACGAAGCAGAACGCGCGGTCTGGGCCTCAGTCAGTTCGACTGTATCCTTCACACCGAGATGCGACATGACTTTGGCCAACGCGTCGAGAACTTCGGAACTCGCATTCCTAGTAAACCAGCCTTCGAGTTTCGCAATGCGTGGAGTGGACAAGGATCGAATAAGCGGTACATCTGCCATCAATTCGTAAACCAGTTCCAATTCCGCTAACGATCGAGTGAACGGCCCGACGGTATCGAGAATCTCCGCAAACGGAAACGTGCCTTCTACCGGGATAGCGCCGTCAGCCGGTCGTATCCCCCAAAGTCCACACAGGGCAGCGGGTACTCGGACCGAACCGTTCGTATCGGAGCCAAGCGTTAGCGGAACCAACCCCGCGGCGACAGCAGCAGCCGATCCACCGGAAGACCCACCCGCCAAACGAGTGACGTCGTGCGGGTTGCGAGTGGTACCAAAGTGAGGATTCACCGTCGCGAAGCCGTAGGCGAACTCGTCCATGTTGAGCGTCCCAATGAGAACTGCTCCAGCATCCTTAATCCGCTTCACGACTACCGCATCGTCCGTGGCGGGCGGGGAGGAAACTCGCAGCTTGGCCCCGGCGGTAGTTGGCAATCCTGCTACGTCGTATAGGTCTTTTACGGCAAAGGGGACGCCGGCGAGCGGCCCTGGATCGCGTCCGGCCGCAACTTGGTCGTCGACAGCCTGTGCGGCGGCCATAGCTTGTTCGGCGAGCACTCGCGTGAAGCAAACGTAGTCGGCATTGCGGCGAGAGATATCATCAAGGACCGATTTGGTCAGCACGGTGGACTTGATCAAGCCAGTTCGCACAGATTTGGCGATGTCGATGATGGAAGCAGGCTGAATCACTCGTCGACTGCCTTGTGCCTTGCTTTGGCAAGGTCGAAAGCCTCAACAATGCGAGCGTGAACTTTCATCAGCTCCATGTTCGCTTCGACTCCAGCAACGCATTCGCTCGGAATCACCAGATTGAGCAGTCCGAAGACATCAAATGGACGTTGGCTCGGTTGTGGGGCGTCGTTTGTCGGACTCATTTTGAATACCCTTAAGTCGCACCTGGCACGTGCGACCCAATGAAAAGTACTGCATAGCGAAAAAGTAATGCATAGCGAAAAAGCATTGCGTAGCGAAACTCGTCAAGAGTTTCGGTTTGAATCAGGACGGAACCGAAAGTCTTGACGACTTTCGCTACGACACAATT
>CANHVO010000506.1 GCA_947463915.1 Planctomycetaceae bacterium | reverse complement strand
TGTTCTGATCGTAGCTGGATTCGCCAGAATTCAGTATGTTCTGATCGTAGCTGGATTGGCCAGAATTCAGTATGTTCTGATCGTAGCTGGATTGGCCAGAATTCAGCAAGTTCTGAACGTAGCTGGATTCGCCAGGATTCAGTATGTTCTGAATTCTGGCGAATCCAGCTACTTTCCCCTCCAATCATCTAATCATGCAAAAACTTTTCGTCCTCTGCCTAATCGTCGCCCTCAGCTCCATCTCTCAATACATCTACGGCGCCGACAAACCACCCAACGTGCTATTCCTGATTTCGGACGACTTAAACAACATGCTTGGTTGTTATGGCGATCCAAAAGCCAGAACGCCAAACATAGATCGGCTTGCGGCCCGAGGAGTCCGATTCGAACGGTCCTATTGCACGTTTCCGCTTTGCGGTCCGAGTCGCAATTCGATGTTAACTGGTCTCTATCCAAACAGCACTGGCATTTTGGCCAACTCCTTGATCTTTCGACAAACGATTCCGGCGCAGCAAAGTCTGTCGCAAGCGTTTCGACTGTCCGGCTACTTTGCAGGCCGAATTGGCAAGCTCTATCACTACAACGTTCCCAATTCGATTGGAACCAACGGTCACGATGATCCCGCCTCCTGGGAATTGGAATTGAATCCAGCGGGCATCGACCGACTTGAGCATCATCCTCAGATCAAAACGCTGACACCTAACCAGTTCGGTGGCACGCTCAGCTGGTACGCTTCGCCGAAGGGCGATCAATACCATACCGACGCATTGATGGCCGAGGATGCACAATGGGTGTTGGAGCGATGTGCTAATCGAAAGGACAGGCCGTTTTTTCTGGCGGTTGGATTCTTCCGCCCGCACACCCCCTACGTTGCTCCCAAGGATCCGTATTTTGGTTGGTATCCAGAAAAAGAGATGCGAGTTGTGCCAAACATTGCGCAAGACCAAAAGGACATTCCGCCAGCGGGACTTGAGAGCTACAAAAAAGAGCAGGACAAACTTACCGACGATTTGCGCCGTGAAGCGCTACAGGCCTATTACGCGAGCATTAGTTTTATGGACGCTCAAGTTGGTAAAGTGATCGATACGTTGGACAAGCTAGGGCTATCGGACAATACCGTTATTGTTTTTACGAGCGACCATGGATATCACACTGGCGAGCATGGACTTTGGCAAAAAATGAGTCTGTTTGAGGAAAGCGCACGAGTGCCAATGCTGATTGTGGCACCAGGCGTTTCGACGAAGGGGGGCGTTGCCAAGTCACCGGTGTCGCATATCGACCTTTTCCCGACTCTGACCGAGCTTTGTGGAGTCAAAGCACCATCGAACGTACAAGGGCAGAGCTTGGTACCGATGCTCAAGGATCCGAATGTCGCCGGACGCGGCTGGGCGTTAACGCAAGTCACTCGTGGTCCCGCAACACCGGCTGCCGCTCAAAGGCCGAATGCGAAGAAGAGTTATTTTGGATATAGTTTGCGAACTCCTCGATGGCGTTACACCGAGTGGGACGAAGCTGCTCAAGGTCGAGAACTGTATGACCATGACGCGGACGAGTCTGAGCTAACGAATTTGGCAAGTCAACCAGAGCATGCGAAAACGATCGAAGAACTTTCGGCAAAGTTGCGTGAGGCCGCAAAAGCCACATTCCCAGCTTCCGGCAAAACACCAGACGTGAATCCGACATTATGGGCACCACTTTTGACTGAGCCATAGTCGTTGATCAGGCCATTTTCTGATCGGTTATAACTACCGGTCAGCCGAAGGCCTACACGAACCATTGGGAGTACGCCTACGGCTAACTGTTAAACGAGCTTTCATCGAAGCGTTGCTTCGTTGAGCAGAAGCTAGTAAACGATTTCCCGTTCCTGAAGTAATACGATGAATATGGCTCAATGTATCGGACCACTGGCAACTTCCTTGATAGGCGTGGTCGCTTTGCTACTTCCAATGCAAGACACGCAGAAGAGATCGCTGTCGATTGCGGATTATGCTTCGATTCAAGCTGCGATTGATTCCAATCCAGGGAAGATGCTCTTTGTTCCGGCTGGAGATTACACGATATCCAAACGGATTCGTCTGGACAAAGATGACTCGGGGCTTTTTGGACCAGGACGAATTGTCCAAGAAAATGCAGACGAGCCGATCATCGAAGTAGAACATGCGTCGGGTGTTCAACTGCGCGATCTCACGCTGACGCGAGCAAAACAGGCGGAAGAGACTCGCTTTGAAGCGGTATTGGCCGCCGATACGCGAGACCTCGTGCTCGACAATCTCCGCATCCTCAACAATCGAACCCGATCCGCAGCGATTGTCCTTCGTGAAAGCCAGGGTGCTCGCATCAGTCATTGCACCATTCAAAATTACATGCGAATTACAGTCGATGACAGGACCGCCGATCTCAATTGGGGATACGCATTCAACTGTACCGACGGAACAGGAATTGGCGTTAACGCTTGTACCGGCACGCTCATCGAGTCCAACCGCATTATCGAAAGCACGTACAAACCGACTGAGGAGATCAAATCAAAATACAAACTTGGCGAATGGGTCAAGAAGAATCCTGAGAAAGGTAAATTGATGAACCAGCAGACTTGGGATCGTGCTTATTCCGAGAATTGGCAGCAGGGGTCTGGGATTCTGGTGACCGCGCCCGAAAAGAGCGACATGACTAGGATTATGGCGAATCACATCGAATACGGAGCACAAGGTATCGATTTGCACTGCGACCACGCCATCGTTTCTGGGAATGTGATCGTCAATTGCTTTATGGGGATGAAGGCCATGCATGGTTCTCGTAACATCGTTGTAACCGACAATCAATTTTCAAAGAACTCACTCTGGGCCATCGGAATGATGCCCGGTACCGCATCGCATGCTTCGAATACGGACGGAGGTTCTATCATCTCCAACAACATCATCTCCGACTTCGGTGAGGGGGATGCGGCATGGATATGGGGGACGCAACGTTCACCTTTCAAATTCGATCATGGACAAGAGCCCGACGATCCTCCACTGACGGATGTCATCATTCAGGGAAATATGCTTTCTTGCCGAGGTGTTGCCAAGTACCGCTATGCAGTCGTAATTGAGGGAGAGCCAAACGCACCTAGGAATCTTCGATTTTCCAATAACTGGTTGATGCCTGGAACCGACGGGGTGTCTAACTCCGAGATCAAACCGTGATCGCAGATGAGTGAATGAACAATTTGCCGCACGGCGTTAAAAATGGCATTCACTTTGCAATTGGTGTATGCAAATTACCGAGCCGCGGGCGCTAGTGCTAAAAACCGGAAGGAACTTAAGACTTCTTGCATAAGCCGCGACAATCTTGATTACCAGGGAAACCGTAACGCGGCTAGTGCCCGCGGCTCAGGTTGACAAAGCGAATGCTGTTTTGCTCCAGTTGAATTCGCAGGTTACAATTTGCTTCGAACAAATCGATGCCCTTCTCAATGATTTTTTTCTGATTCAATTCGCTTACCTATGCATGCCAACCCGTTTTCAACTCGATTTATCCAACCAGGTGCAATCGAGTACCAACGCTTCGATGGTGGCACGATCAATGAGCTCGCTCAACAATTCTTGGAGCTGCCATCGAAACGAGGGAGCATCATTGGACCGCATGGGTCTGGAAAATCGACATTGCTCGCCAACCTTGTTTCCGAGTTTCAATCGTTGCGTCCCAACACACAGATATACGCCTTGCGATTCTCGACAGAGCGATCACCAAGAGCAGCACTACATGATTCCATGTCAGATTGGACCTCTGAGTCGATCGTGATTCTGGACGGCTATGAACAATTGAGCTTTTGGTCGCGATTCCAAATAAACCGAAGAGTGGCGAGACAAAGCATCGTACTGCTCGCAACCGCCCATCAAGTTATTCGAGGATTTCATACGCTTTGGGAAACATCGGTTACCGAAGCTTCGTCGCGTTGGGTCGTGGAGCGACTCTTGCAACAAACAGTGCGTCCAGAAATGGCGACCGACCTATTGGCATCTGAGGCTTGGGCGCTATCTCGAAGCAGGCACCAACAAAATCTAAGAGAGTCTCTCTTTGACATGTACGATTGGTACCAGCGCTGCAATCAAGCCGACAAAACGTAATGTGGGCTTTTCGGCTCGACTTGAAAAGGAGATAGGACAGTGTACGAAAACCCTTATCAACCGGAATTCACGACGTCCGTTTTCGCGGCTGAACGTTCCGCATCTACGATATGCTTCAAATTTGCCCTGTGGTTACTTGGGTACCTCTACCCTGTCTGGTTGGCCGCCTCTTTCTATGTGACCTCGATAATCGCTTGGATTCAACTTGGACATTTTCCCCGTCCGAACATCGACGACCCAAAATCCATTGGGGGCATGATGGATATTGCCTACCCAGTCTCTGGCTTACTGCCTTTGGTCATGCCGGTTATGGTTCCGCTTGGATTGGCTGCGTCCTTCTATTGTCCAGTTTGGAAACCACTGAGCGAGCGTAAAGCGTTTCGCGGTCTGCTTGTCGTTTTGTACATTGCTCTCTGCGCAATCGCGTGGAGGTTGCTAAGCGAGGATCCCGGTCGAGTCGTCGAATGGTGGGCTGACTGATTCAGTTGGTGTGCCGCCTTGAGGCGGCGTTTGGGGATTTGTCTTGGCGGCGAAAGCCCGAATGGCGTTGAACTAAGCCTGTGCTCGTAGCGGAAGTTGTAAAACTTCCTAGAGTTC
>CANHVO010000505.1 GCA_947463915.1 Planctomycetaceae bacterium | reverse complement strand
TATAAGGAAAGCGTTGAGAACGCTTATGCATCAGCGAAAGCATTGAAGGACGAAGCCGTAAAATCGACCACCGAAGATGCCACGGAGCTCTTCTCCAAGATGGACAAAATCATTGGCGATATCTCTTCGTCCGGCATCTGGAACGTCATTGCCCGATGTGGCCGCTATGTCGCGAGTAGTTTGCAACAAACTCTCTACCTGTTGCGTCCCACGAGATAGGATTGCATCGATGGGCGTGATAAAGCGTCTAACGCTCGGCAACTCAACTTCTTTGGTGAGTCGAAGATCATTCCGGTTGTTCGCGTACCATTGCGTGCTGAACCGTCTAGCTTCTTCGTATTGTGCAAACGGTCCAAATTGTTCATCTACTCTGCCACCGAGTCCAATGACTTGAACCATCCAATCAGCTGAAGCTGTGTTTACGTTAAACAGCACGATTGCAGCAACAAAAAAGACTCTAAGGGTATACATGTGTTTGCGAGCGAATACTGATTGAATCATGTCCGGGTATCTCGTCCCAATTTTACTTGAACTCATAGTTGATTACCGTTTCGTCGAGCGATTGTTTCGATTCAAATCTCGCGAGAAATCGTTCAAACTTTGCGAGATCGATTTTTGCGGCATTTGTCAAGGCTTGCTTTTGTAACTCAATCGCGGTTTCGAACTCACCCAGTGATGCGTAGCCGCTTGCAATGATGCACCTCGCAACAGGATCGATGGTTGTAGCATCCGCAGTGGCCGACAGCAAAAGGTCAATCGACCTTCTTCCGTTTCTAACTTTTCCATCCGTGCTATTCGCATAGATGTCAGCAGCTCGTGCGAGATAATACAACCTAAATTTTTCTGCGACGTCACTAGCGATCAGGAAATCGGATGCTGCGTTTTGGTCTTTCGACATAGCTTTCCAAGCAAGTGCTCGAGTCGCTATCGCCGCCGCTCGTTTTTCGCCGTTCGAAGCTATCATGCTTGCCAAAGTGGAATCAACAATCGCTTGATTATGTGCCCCAGCAAGGATGTAAGCTCTCGCTCTAGCCTCGTATAAATCTGTATTGCGAGGACTCAACTCGATTGCTTTGGTATAGTCGTCGATCGCTTCAGGGAGCTTTTGAAGCATTCTGTAAGCGTCACCACGCCAGAAATAGATGTCCTTGTTTATCGGCCATTTTTCCGCAAACTTGGTAAATTCGACTACTGCTTCATCGTACTTTTTTTCAGAGTAGAAAATGTCGGCAAGATGAAGTGCAGCTTCTTCATTTGCAGGGTCGATTCGCAAGATTTCCGAATAGATGTTTCGTGCGTGCTCAAAATCCCTATTCTTTTTTGCGGTAGACGCATCCGCATTCCTGGATTTCAAATGTGATGCAAACGAGATGACCACTTTATCCTGAATCCAACCAGGACTCGCTCCATCGATCCAGAGCCAGTCTTTTGACACTTGAGTGATTGTCAATATTTCGCCTTTCGAGAGCTTACCAACCGATTTGGTTTCAACCTTTTTCTCGGTGTTCTCAACCACAACGACACGATCGCCAGCTTGAAAGACTTGCCCAAATGAAATGTTAGCCAAGCACACGATCGTTAAGAACGCAGCGTGGCATGTCTTTGCGGCAGCTATGGCAGTGAATGAGCAGGGTATCCCAATGAGGAGACTGGATTTTGGCATGATTTATTGCTCGCAAAGCTATCTGAGTCGATAAAATTCGGCGGTTCCACCACCAAATTATCAGATAACGGCGCATTAAGCCAAAGGGATTTCAAAAAACTTTAGCGCAAATTGATGCTGTTACATCTCTTACACCGGGCGAAAGAGGTTTCCTGTTTGGTGACGACTCGAACTCCTTTCCGAGTCGCTCACACCAAACTCCAGCTACCTCCATGAGTAGCGGCGCATCCTCAATCGCTTGCCAGAGTTTCGTCATTCACTTCGCTTTCTACCACTGCTCCTGATCGAATGATAAACCGACGAAGCATCAGCCAACGTTCGGCCGCGAATACATTGCTGTCTCGCGTGTAGCAGGCCGCGTTGCCCGCATACAGTTTTACTGTCCGCCACGCTTTGGTCCCACGAAACTTGATCTTGAACGTGGCGTCGACGAGGCGACCTCGAATAACCAACGACTTACCGCAGTTCCGAAGATAAGTTATGATGATGTCGGCTTCGAATGTTTTGTAGGCGTTTTGGGTTCCAAGATCGACTCGATATTTCGTGAAGACAATGCTCTCAATCTCGTCGATGTCGCCCCACGACAATGCGTCTTCGCCGAGGTCTTCAAGGGGAGCAAGTGCGAAGATTTCATCATCCGAGAAGTAGTCCGGAACATCGAACAGAAGAATTCCAAAGACGCGCCGATAGATTGGGATAGCTCGTTTGATTGACGAATTGCATTGAAGCACATGTTCGGCCTTTCGCAAGACAACAATATCCTTGCCCGCTGGCCTGAAATGCAAATTGCGGATGGTAGTGTCTTCGATTGTTGGCCGACGCTGAAACGGATCGCCTCGTTGTACCGAGATTTCGATGCGATCATTAAACTGGCGAATGTACATCTTGCAAAACTTGCTTCGATTGCTTCCGCCGAAGTAGTCACTCAAGTTCATTGTCGCTTGATCGATTTTTGCCGGTTTCAGAGCCGCAAGAGATCGTCGTGAATTCTTCTTTGCTTGGAAACAATCCATACGTCGTAGCGACTTCCACGTGTGCTAGGTTTGTTGCTCTTCGACGATCTTGTGATCGTGTAGCCAGACTTGTACCGCAATATCTGCGGGCGTCTGGTCGGCATCGGCATCAAAGCGCATTCCGTCGTAAATGGCAGCGCGAAGCAAGGCATCCATTCCTTGCGGCGTCGCCATTTCGTCGATGTATCCGATCGCGTTGAGCAACGCTTGAGGTGCCTCCTCGTCAGGCGTTTTGAGAATCTCGACGAGTTGGTCAACATCAAGGGTGGGCAGGAGCACAGTGACCTAGAGCCGGTTCTCGAATCTGCCGGTGGGAACGGATACGAATTGGACCGACGGCACGCTACCTAGAACAACCAGCCAAATAAGCGGTCTCAAACTCTCAGAAAGCAATCGCCAGTAGCTCTCTCGGATTGCCTCATTCTGTTAACCAGCCTGTGGCCGTTAACCGAGAGAGTTCGAGAGATTCGGCTATCCTGGAAGGGGCGCCGAGCAGGAAACGACCGATCCTGGACGCTAACCTGCCAGGAAGAGACGCACGGTTCTTGGCGTCGGTTAACAAGAAACCCGCGAAAACCTAGGATTTTAACGAAAAAAGCCGAGGTAGAGACCTCGGCTTTCTGCGTTAACTAAACCAGAACAGTTTCGAGACTGTTCTGAAAGGCTCGGCGAGCGCAACCCTCTTCGTGACAATACTCTCGGCGCTCGACATTCGCAAAACCTTTACCAGTAAGGGTTTGCGGATTCCGAGATCCGTTCGGTCTGTTTCTCTACGAAGAGGTTCGAACAATAGGTTAACACCACTTTGTTGGCATCAGAATAGCACAAACCGCATTACCGATCAAGAGTAATGCCACTAAGAACGAGTGCATTTCGCGGCCCCCCGGCTCGCTTGCTCAGCCAGGTGCCTCGATTGACTCCGATGATCCAGGAGGAGTCGGTGCACTGCATTCCGTTTCTCGGCTCTCCCCAATCCGCAAACGCCAATCATTGAGAATCTCCCTGACTCGCGCACTGCGTCTCGCAACGTGAGCTCGCATCGTGGGCGTTCCCAAAAGGGAATCGATTTGTGCAATGTCCGCAGCCGCGTACTTGGCCATGATCCAAACAAATTCTACCGTGTAGTCTGCAACCATCTTTAGAAGCGATCGTCGCACGCGTCCAATTTCTTTGCTATCAGTCGGTCGCCACTTCGCTCCATGAATCGCCAATAGATGAATCGCCTTCAGGTACTCGCGACTCGAATCATTGTCGAAAAGCTTGTTTGAATCATTTCGATCAATTCGGTGGAGAAAGTAGTCGAAGCCGGATGCAGTTTCGAACCGTTCAAGTAGTCTCTGAATTGCTGGACATCCGCCGTTTTCATCCGTGTTTGGATTCGCCCCATTCTTGAGTAGCTTCGCAAGCAGGTCGAGTCCTTTGCCTTTGCAGCCGTAATGAAAAAGATCATCTAAAACTGGTCCTCGTGGTGGAATCTTGATCTGCTTCAGCCCAACGATTTCGTAGTGCTCATACAACAAGGCATAGCCAACCGCTGTGACTCCACGTTCGCCAGGATAGGTCTTTGCGTCCGGATGATCCTCGCCTGGTGCGTAAGGATCGGCTCCCGCCCACAACATTAGCGAGACCCACTTAAGGTTGCCGTCTTTGCAGTGGTGCCGCAATGCAATGTTTGCTTGCTCTTGAAACGATGCATACTTTTCCTTGTACTTCATAAAGACACGAAGCACGGTACGCGTTCTATCTATCAATGCCCAGGCCAACGGCATCCCAGTTTCTGGATCTGCGCCCCGATCGATGAGGTACTCCATGATCTCGGGCTGCCAGGTTGCAAACACTTCCCGCATATCGACGGTCTTGGCGTCATAGCCATGTTCGCATAAGAGTTGTACGAGATCAAACCGACGATGCGCTAACGCGTTAGTCATTGGGGAGCATCGAGCGTCGACGTTCACTGGAACCTTTGCCCTCAATAGCGTTTCCACCAAGCTGTGAAAGCCGGTATCAATTGCATATTGGAGTGGAGT
>CANHVO010000504.1 GCA_947463915.1 Planctomycetaceae bacterium | reverse complement strand
TCAAGCGTGCCAAACGGATATGGCTTGCCGGCACCCGGTGTCAGTCAGCCCGTGTCTCCACAACAGTACCCTCAGCAGCAGTACCCTCAGCAGCAGTACCCTCAGCAGCAGTACCCTCAGCAGCAGTACAATAATCAGCCTTATATTCCACCTCCAACTTTTAACAATCAGCCACTGTCACCTCCCGCCGCTCCTTTCCAAACAGCGCCCTCCCTTGATGAGCCTTGGAAACTTGGGACATCATCCGAATTTTTCGACAGCTCGCCATTCGGCTACAATCCGAAGATCAAGGACATACCGGTCGATGTGTATGTCCAAGAGGGGCAGACAGGAAGATTTTCAATCGGTGGCTCGGTCAATAGTGATTTAGGCGTTGCCGGTAACTTTGTTCTTGAGGAACGCAACTTCGATATTCGCAATTGGCCGGGCCGGCCTAGCGATTTGTTGAATGGAGCCTTCCGCGGTGCCGGACAGAATTTCCGAGCTGAGCTGGTGCCTGGCAATAGAGTGCAACGTTACACATTGAATTGGACCGAGCCAAACTTGTTTGGATACTCTCCCTTCAGTCTCTCCGTGGGCGGATTCTACTTCACGCGAATCTACCGGGATTGGACCGAACAGCGACTCGGTGCTCGCGTTGCTGTCGGCTACGAAGTCACACCGGACTTGTCTTTGTCGACAGAGTTGCGAGGGGAGGATGTTAAAATTTCAGACCTTCGCATCACAGGGCTTCCAGCGCTAGATCGCGTTGCTGGTAGCAACGACCTCTATGCTGGACGCGTTCGGCTAGCTCACAATACGCGTGACAGTCCGTTCCTGCCGACCGAAGGACATTTGCTGGAGTTGATTTATGATCAGACGTTTGGTGAATTCGATTATCCGCGAGGCCAAGTCAACTTTAGCCGTTACTTTCTCGTTCGACAAAGAGCCGATGGTGGCGGTCGCCATACCTTTACTAGTTCGATACGATTGGGCTTTAGCGGCGTCGACACACCATTGTTTGAAAATTTCTTCGCAGGTGGGTTCTCGACGATGCGAGGATTTGCATTCCGGGGAGCAAGCCCGGTGGACAGCGATGTTCAAGTGGGCGGTCGCTTCCAAATGCTAGGAACCTTCGAATACATGATGCCAATCACGGCGGACGATATGCTTAGAATGGTCGGCTTCGTGGACTATGGAACAGTTGAAAAAGACATCGAAATCAATTCCAAGAATTTCCGCGTTGCACCAGGTTTTGGAGCCCGGATTGCAGTCCCAGCTCTTGGGCCTGCTCCGCTTGCGTTTGACTTTGCATTCCCTGTTTCCTTTGCAGACACCGACACACGTCAGATCTTCTCGTTCACGATGGGGCTAACGCGATAACGTTGGATCGAAACAATGGTTTTTGGAGTCGATCTACCTAGCTACTATGGACCACTTGAACTACTGTTCTATTTGGTCCGTCGCGAAGAGCTACCGCTTGAGGAACTCTCGTTGGCCAAGATCACACATCAGTACATGGAGTACTTGGAAGTGCTGGAGGTCTTGGACTTGGACGATGTTGGAGAGTTTATCGACATCACAAGTCAATTGATCGAGCTCAAGGCCAAGACGGTTCTACCGACACCTGATGCGGACTCGTCAGAGGACATTGGATCGATTGGTCAAGATACATCGATGCCTCAGTTGGTGGAACGACTGGTTCAGTACAAGCGTTTTCGGGACGCGGCCTGCTTACTTGACGAACAGAGCCGAAGATGGCAACTACGATATGCAAGACTGTCGTCTGATTTGCCGCCACGAAGAATCGATCCGGACGAGCTTCCCATCGCCAAGGTCGAAGTTTGGGATTTGGTCAGCGCGTTTGGGCGGATTCTGAAGGCACGTCAGAAAGCCCCTCAACAAAGTATTCAATACGACGACACTCCGATTCACGTGTACATGCAACGGATTCACGAACGAGTCCAGAAAATGAACCGGGTCGAACTGCAGGATTTGTTCGAAATCGGCATGCACAAGAGCACGTTGGTGGCAATGTTTTTGGCAACGCTTGAGATGACGCGACACCACGGACTGTATGCTGTCCAAGATACGGCAGATGGTCCGCTCTATTTGCAGCCTGGTCCAGATTTCACCGAGGAGCTCAAAGTCGCACAGGTCGACAATCTGAGGCTTGGTTCTGTTGCGAACTCGAATATGCCCGTCATGCCTCGGTAGCCTGAGCTGGTGCAATGCGCTGGTGTACTGGCTTCAGCCGGCTCTCGTGCCATCAACCATCCAATTGCATTTTCACTTACCAAAAGGTAGAGACTCCAGCCCACAATCTTGTTCAACCGATCTTGAAACTTTCTGGACAATTCTTCATGATTCGTTCAAGTTACTTGGAGAACGATTCTCGGGTAACACAATCAACTCGGGAGCAAGGAAGCACCCCAGCAATGCCATACATGCCATATTGGTTTGAGTCTTTTGGTCCATGCCTTCCATGGATCGTTCCCTGCATTGCGATCACAGGTTTGTGGGTCGCAAAAAGTTCAGAGAACCTGCAACTACAGCGAACTGCTGAAAGAATCTTTTTTGCCGCGATGCTACTTGTTGCATGGGTTGCACTGCGTACAGTGGTCGCGAACGAAGGATGTTGGCTTATTCACATGGCGAGCATAGGCGCGATGGTCTTGGGCGCGACTTTTCCATCGCGAGAAGCAAGCAGCTCTGAGTTCGAAAACGACATAGGCATCTGCGACTTTTAGTCATTGCAACAAGCTCTGAAACAAAGTTTCGTATCCCTCGAAAATCAAAGTCTTGAAGTAACAAGTCTATGAAAATCGCCGTCGTCGGGTGCGGAATCGCTGGTTCATGCGTTTCCATTTTGCTCAACCGCCAAGGTCACGAAGTGCATCTGCTGGAACAAGCCCCTGCACTTCGGCCAATCGGGGCGGGGGTGATGCTGCAACCGCTTGGCCAGTGTGTGCTCGAACGGATGGGACTGCTTGGCCAAGTCATTGCAAACGCGGAGCCTATCTACGAACTCCACGCGATCCAACGATCCGGGAGAACAATGATCAAAATGCCCTTTGCTGCAGCTGGCGTAGGTATGCACGCGTACGGAGTTCATCGCGGAGATATCTTCGAAGTTCTACTGAAGGATGTTCGGGAATGCCAGATCCCAATCGAACTCAACGTGACAGTAACTCAAACGACAGTCAGCAATAATCAAGTCGCAATTGAATGCTCAGATGGTCGTCGAATAGACGGCTTCGATCGCGTCATCTTTGCAAATGGCTCCAAATGCGGTTTGCGATCGAAAAGCGGATTTCGGAAGCGGGAAAAAGAATATGAATATGCGGCCATTTGGTGCAGTTTGGAGTCCACGCAAGTGCGGAACCAATTGCTACAAATCGTGGAGGGTTCGACTCGGTTGATGGGGATTTTGCCGATGGGGAACGGTCGAGCAAGTTTATTCTGGGGACTTGCATGCCGCGATCGTGAACGATGCATGCAGCAACCTATTGCGAAATGGAAAGAAGAATTGCGTCGGTTTTACCCGGCAGCCAGCGAGACCATTGAATCCATTCAAGACTGGTCATGTGCAACGTATGGGACGTATCGGCGAGCCAGTGTGACTCCTGTCTATGATAGTCACCATGTTTTCTTGGGGGATGCGGCGCACGCCAACAGCCCGCATCTTGGGCAAGGGCTCAACTTTGCGATGTTGGATGCATATCGATTTGCTAAGGCCTTGCAGGACCTCGGTGACTGGCAGAAAGCCGGTCAGCGATTTGTCAAAGAACAACGCGATAACTCTCGCTACTACCGATTCGTAACCGCATTGTTGACTCCTTTCTTTCAATCCGATGGACGCTGGCGTGGAATCGTCCGCGATTGCACTTTGCCTCTTTTGCATCGAACCCCAATCATTCGCGGCCAAATGGCTCTGACCATGACCGGCCTAAAATCCGGCTTCCTCGGCGGACCGCTCAAATGGGATGAATGAATCGGAGTTCGGCGGCCCGGATGGTGACCGCACCCCCTCCCGGAGCTTGCTACGCTCGCTCCGACCTCCCCCAACTGCGTTGGGAGAGGTGACGTTAGCGGCTCTTCTTCGAGTTTATTGAGCAGTGGGAGCGTATTCCGGAACACACTTCGATGTTCGGTCAACAGGGCGTGTCAACAAGTTCTCGCAAATCAGTCACCTCTCCCAACGCAGTTGGGGGAGGTCGAATGGAGCCATCAGCGACATTCGGGAGGGGGCATATGGGCTGCAATGTGACGGGCCGAATTGTTGTCGTGCTTTTGGTCGAATTGCGACTGTAGTGATAGAATTGTTCGGCGGCCCGGATGGTGACCGCACCCCCTCCCGGAGCTTGCTACGCTCGCTCCGACCTCCCCCAGCTTTGCTGGGAGAGGTGACGTTAGCGGCTCTTCTTCGAGTTTATTGAGCAGTGGGAGCGAATTCCGGAACACACTTCGATGTGCGGTCAACAGGGCGTGTCAACAAGTTCTCGCAAATCAGTCACCTCTCCCAACGCAGTTGGGGGAGGTCGAATGGAGCCATCAGCGACATTCGGGAGGGGGCATGTGGGCTGCAATGTGACGGGCCGAATTGTTGTAGTACTTTTGGTCGAATTGCGACTGTAGTGATAGAATTGTTCGGCGGCCCGGATGGTGACCGCACCCCCTCCCGGAGCTTGCTACGCTCGCTCCGACCTCCCCCAGCTTTGCTGGGAGAGGTG
>CANHVO010000503.1 GCA_947463915.1 Planctomycetaceae bacterium | reverse complement strand
TTGTCCCACCGAAGTCGCAAATGCTTGGCGTGCTACACGTCGGAGCGAGCGATCATCTTTTAGCACGCCAAGCATGTTGCGAACTGGGGCACGAGGCCCAAGTTCGCTGCGGAGCGTGAAGCCCAAGCGGCGAAGGGCAGCGACTGGTGGGCTTGTCCCACCGAAGTCGCAAATGCTTGGTGTGCTACACGCCGGAGCGAGCGATGATCTTTTAGCACGCCAAGCATGTTGCGAACTGGGGCTCAAGGCCCAAGTTCAAAACTTGCGCTTCGTGCTATTGGCCTGAGACGTTTGTCAGTGAATAGACAGCAAACGTACCGAGCCAATGTTCTCCTTCGTATTGCCCGCTGAAGACATAGCTCAATCCAACTTTCGCGTGCTCTTTGGCCGAGTTCAATAGCGGTGCGGTCCTATTATCTCCTTTCGGCAGTCCTTGGACGATTCCTTGCATGCACCAAGCTCGCGAAAGATTGAGACCAGCGAGATGCACCAGTTTTGGATCGGTGACATCGCTCACTGCGACCGGCTGCATCAGTTTGGAATCGCTCACAGTGCCAACGTCAGGCAAGAACTCGCTAAGCCACTTCGAGAACGCATCGGGACCAAGGATTCGGCGCATGAGGTCTGCTTCGTTGAGGCTCTGGGAAAAAAAATCTTCACCGGAGGGCTCGTAGTCCGAATTGTACTTTCTATCGTTCGCATAGTATTCACGGGCTCGCGAGGCAACGAGTTCCTCAAGTTCTTTGTCTCCGACTGTTCTTGCGTAGTCGAGAATCTGACCAAGCGCAAATGCAGTGTCGGGGTGAACGCCAGTTCGAATCGGTTGCTTTAAACGCGGAAGGTAGTTTTTGGTTAGCTCAACGATCTTGCGTTCCAGCGGGATTAAGGTCGCGCGCCATTGTTTGCCTTGTGGATCCTCCCATGTATGCAATTCGTACACCAATCGCAACAACCAGGCCCAACCATACATGCGTTCAAACGACTTGTTTTCTTTCTCGTCAAAGTAGGCTGCCTCGGCTTCGATGTTTGATCCCGTCAAGTTCTCAGCGAGCTTCAAACGCGAAATTTCGGCAAGTGGATGTTTAGGCGATATTTTTAGGAGTCGGACCAGCATCCAGTGGCCATGAACGCTGCTGTGCCAATCGTAGCAACCATAAAATGCCGGATGCATTTGCTTGGGACCGAGGATGGTGGCAGGGCCTGTAATAACATTCGCAGGCTTGTTCGGGAACTCGCGCTGCAAACCAGCGATTGCCAATTGAGCCAAGCCCGCTGCTTGCTTTTCGCTCAAGCGAGTGCCGAGAGAAGGAACGTTTTCCTGACCGACCAATAGATCGGAGAACGCGCAAACGGCGAGGGCAAGCAGGCCGAATCGAAAAAAACAATGAGGCAGGCAAAACACAAAAAGACTCCAGGCACTTCTCGGGACCAGTGAAAGTTGGGCCGTATTGTACCTGTTCTTTCATTCAACAGCACTGCACCGACAAAGCCTACTTTTATCCCACTTGCTTCCAACATCTTTGCTTTGTCAACTCCCTTAAAAACCATGGGAGAGCGAGGCTGTTGCAGAGATTGCGACGCCACGGTTCGGCAGGAGCCTCACCCTCCCGAGAAACAAGTTGCATGGGCAAAGCCGAACAGAGCATTCTTTGCGAGTTTTGTGTCTTTTCGTGGCAAGATTGAGTCCATTTTCCTGTCATGAATTTTCGTGTCAAAAAAGGATGACACGAATATTGGTGACAGGAAGATTTATTTGGCAAAACAGTAACACTGGAGAAATTTGACTTTTGAACCCATAGCATTTAGAACTTCGTCAATGATTTTTTCTCTTAGTTACCATCAGCGTCCTCTTCGCTGCTGAGTATTTCGCGAAATTCATGATTTGCTCGCTCACGAAAACCAAGTTTCACGGAGTTTGAAATGCCAGAGATTGCGCCCGAGTTAAAGAGTGCGTTGGATCAGTTTCGAGTCGATTTTGAGAATCTGCGAAATGAAATCGGAAAAGTCATCGTCGGACAGCAGCCAATCGTCGATGGCGTCTTGCTTGCTCTGGTCGCAGGTGGTCACGTCCTTCTCGAAGGGGTACCGGGACTTGGTAAAACGATGTTGGTCAGGACTCTTGCCAGTGCACTCGAAGCGAAATTCACTCGCATTCAATTCACGCCAGACCTGATGCCGGCGGACTTGGTCGGGACAACCATTTTGGTCGAAGGAGAAGGTGGCAGCCGAAGCTTTCGATTTGAACGTGGGCCAATTTTTGCCAACGTCGTACTCGCGGACGAAATCAATCGTGCCACACCTAAAACGCAATCAGCCATGCTTGAAGCCATGCAAGAGCGCAGCGTTACGGTGGCGGGCATCACGCACCAGCTGGATCGCATGTTCTTTGTGCTGGCAACCCAAAACCCGCTCGAAATGGAAGGAACTTATCCACTTCCTGAAGCTCAACTGGACCGGTTTCTTTTCAAATTGATTGTGCCATTTCCAACCGCGGCCGAAATTGAAACGATCTTGGACCGAACCACCGAATCCCACACGCCCGAAGCCCAACCTCTGCTCGATCCAAAGCGTATCTTAGAAATGTCCGCTTTGGCACGCCGCATCCCCATCAGCGATGAAGTACGACGGCATGCGATTCATGTCGTGATGGCAACTCACCCGGACCACGAATTGGCGACGTCGATGACCAAGCGCTTCGTTCGCTTTGGCAGCAGCCCTCGCGGTGCGCAAGCTCTGATCTTGTCCGCAAAGATCAATGCCATTCTAGACTATCGCTATCATGTTTCTCGCAACGACATCGATGCCATGGCTGTCAATTGCCTACGCCATCGTGTGCTTCTCAATTTTGAAGGACAAGCCGAAGACATCAAAACCGATGATGTAATCCGCGATATCCTGAGCAACATTGGGAAGATGAAAGCCGCATGAGCCTCTTTGATTCCGACTTCTTAAAAAAACTAGAGTATCTGTCGCTGGTGTCGCGCCGTGTGTTTCGTGGACGACTTTTGGCTCAGCGCAGAACCAAACAACTCGGAGGAGGCATCGAATTTGCCGACCACCGAGAGTACGCAGCGGGTGACGACTTGCGCTACTTGGACTGGAACGTTTACGCCAAATTTGGTGACCTGCTTCTGAAGCGTTTCCAAGAAGAGGAGGACCTGCATGTGTATATCCTGCTCGACGCTTCCAAAAGCATGGATTGCGGGACGCCGAACAAGTTCGATTACGCGCGACGCATTGCGGCCGCGTTAGCTTACATCGCACTGGCTGACCTTGATCGCGTAAGCATTATGGCTTACGCGGACAAGCCGCTGGATGTGCTGCCTTTGACGCGTGGTAAGGACCGGGTGCTGAGTATTCTCAAGTTTTTGGAGAACACCAAAACGGCCGGAGCGGCGACCGACTTGGCAACCGTAGCGAAGTCGCTGGTGAACCGTGCACAACGCACAGGGCTGGTGGTGATCATTAGCGATCTTTACGATCAAGCGGGATTCAGGGCCGGCGTGGACTTGCTCAGGCACCGTCGCTTCGAGCCGCATGTCATTCAGATCCATACCGTCGAAGAAGCCAATCCAACCTTTCTGGGTGATATCGAACTAGATGAAGTCGAAACCGGTCAACGTCGAAAGATTACCGTCACCGAACGGAAGTTAAAGCAATACAACCAGCTCTTTCACGAGTTCCTTACCTCCATCGAAACCTATTGCAAAACGTACTCCTTGTCGTGCACTCGATCGACCACGGACTTGCCGTTCGATGAGTTGATTATGCGTATGATGCGAGCCTCCGGTATCCAAAGCTAAAGAAAACGCCCCATGTTAGAGTTTGCTAGTCCGATGCTCGCTTGGTGGGCCGCGCTCACTGTCCCAATCTTCTTGATCTACATTATCAAGGTTCGACTGCGGCGGCGACCGGTCTCAACCCTCCTGTTTTGGAATCAGCTCTTCGACGAAAAGAAGCCGAGAGCTTGGTGGCAGCAACTCCGGCATTGGCTCTCGCTGTTGTTGCAATTGGCCTTCGTCTTGTTGCTCGTTGGAGCTCTCATCGATCCACTATGGAGTTGGCAAAAGAACTCGCAACGCCGCATCGTGCTCATCGTGGATAATTCGGCCAGCATGAAAGCCACCGAAGCCAGTGGCATCACACGTTTGCAGTCGGCAAAAGAAATAGCCAAAGGGTTAGCTCGCTCGCTTCGGCCTGGCGATGAAATGTCGCTCGTCTCCTCTGGCGGACAATCGGTGGTGCATGTCGGCTTGACCAATCATGCTCGATTGCTGATCGACGGGATTATGGAACTGCCTGAAACCGACGCTCCATCGGCGTTGTTACCGGCCATTGCAATTGCCGAGCGTCTTCTCAAGGATCGAGTGGAACGCTCGGAAATCATCGTTTTGACAGACGGTTGCATCGAGGATTTTGAAACCATCAAAAACAATCCTCTGGTTAAGATTTATGGTGTTGGCAAACCGCGAGAGAATACGGCCATCACTCGCTATCAAGTGCGGCGGAGCGTGATGGACTCAGTTGGCTACCAAGTGCTGATCGAGGTTACGAACAGTGGCTTGGAAGAAGTCAAAACCAAACTGGAGCTCAGCCTGGAAGATAACTTGGTCGATGTCGTACCGATCACTCTCAAAGCAGGCGAAAGCCAAACCCGGATTTTGGACCATACGTCAGCTACCGGAGGAAGGCTGGTCGCGAAACTGGATTCCAA
>CANHVO010000502.1 GCA_947463915.1 Planctomycetaceae bacterium | reverse complement strand
ATGAAGCGAAAGCGGGCGGAGGCGTCGCGGCCCATCAAGTCGTTCATGATTCGATCGGTTTCCAGCTGATCATCGATCTCAACTCGCAATACTCGACGCGTCGCTGGATTGAGCGTTGTGTCCCACAAGTCCTTTTGCATCATCTCGCCAAGACCCTTGAAGCGTGTGATCTCAGGCTTGCCGCGTTTGCTATGCGTGGAAACAATGCGTTCGCGATCTTGCTCATCCGCCGCCCAATATCGCTCTTTGCCGATATCGATTCGGAACAGTGGCGGAACGGAAATGTAAACGCGACCATCGTTGATCAGAGGCAACATGTGCCGATAGAAGAACGTCAACAAGAGCGTCGTGATGTGATGGCCGTCCGAGTCCGCATCTGCCAAAAGAATGATTCGCTCGTAACGCATTCTCGCAATGTCAATCGTCTTGCCAATGCCGCAACCAATCGCGGTGACCAAGTCTTGAATTTCTTTGTTCTCAAGCACCTTCGACAGAGCTAGCGATTCGGTGTTGAGCACCTTACCTCGCAGTGGCAACACCGCTTGAAAATTTCGGTCTCGGCCCTGTTTGGCCGTTCCACCTGCCGAGTCACCTTCGACGATAAACAACTCCGACTTGCCGCGGCCAGACGAGAGGCAATCGCTAAGCTTGCCAGGCAACATGGCTCGCGAGGTGCTCGTCTTGCGTGAAACCGATTCGGAGGCGGCTCGCGATGCCGCTCTGGCTCGAGCCGATGCAATGATTCGGGCAACGATCGATTCCGCGACGCTTCGATTGCTGTTGAGCCATTGCTCCAGCGAAGCTCGAATCGCATTGTCTACTGACGATTGCATGTCCGGGTTGTTGAGCCGTTCTTTGGTCTGGCCCTGAAACTGCGGATCGGCAATGAATACCGAAAGAATTGCAACAAGTCCTTCGCGGATGTCTTCATGTCCAATCTTGACGCCACGAGGAATCAAATTGTGCGTTTCAAAGAAATTCCGAACGGCTTTGCCTAGGCCAGCTCGGAAACCATTCTCGTGCGTACCTCCGTTGGCGGTTGGAATACCGTTGCAGTACGATCGCACATGTTCGTCGGTCGACTCGGTCCATTGCAAGGCGATTTCAATACGCTCGTCTCCCTCTTTCCTAACCGTAAAGGGAGTGTCGTGAATCGATCGGGCACTGCGCTGGACGAGCACCTTCGCAAGGTAATCAACGATCCCTTGTTCGTGAAAGTAGTTGTCTTTCTTGCCGGTCGTCTCGTCTGCAAATTGGATCCGAACGCCACGATGCAAAAAGCTCGTGATCTCCAGTCGTTGGCGAATGGTCTCGGCGTCGAAGTCCGTCTTTGGGAAGATCGTAGGATCGGGCGTGAAGGTGATCGTGGTCCCCGTTCCTCGAACAGCAACAGTCCCCTTTTGCAATTTCGTCGTCGGTTTGCCTTGTGCGAATTCCATCTTATATTGAACGCCATCGCGACGCACGATGGCAATCAACTCTTTGGAAAGGGCGTTCACAACGGACGCACCGACCCCGTGAAGACCGCCCGAGGTCTTGTAGTTCTTGCCCTCGAACTTGCCACCCGCGTGCAAGACCGTCAAAACGACTTCGAGCGCGCTTTTGCCTGTCTTGGCGTGCTTGTCGACAGGAATACCGCGGCCGTTGTCCGCAACTGTTACGGTGTTCCCATTCTTATGCAATGTCACGACAATTTCGGAAGCGTGGCCGTTCATGGCCTCGTCAACCGAGTTGTCGAGGATTTCCCACACCAAGTGATGCAGGCCAGTGGTGCTGACGCTGCCGATATACATACCTGGTCTCTTGCGAACAGGCTCTAGCCCCTCGAGAGAAACGATGTCGGACGCGTTATAGGTAGATGCGGTGCTCATGGTTCGGTGCTTTAGGCTGGTTCAAGCGGATCAGGGGATTTGATCGGCTCGCTAATGATCGCCGATATCTTTCCGTTCTTTTGGACTTCGATACCACGGCCACCACGTGCTGTGACGCGATACTTGGCTGTGGAAATGGTCTTCTGTGCTCCGCGGTTTGTCTCGACGACGAGCAAGTCGCGATCGGCTGCGGACGCTTTGAAGCCGAGCACTTTGTCGGTCTTGGCAATCTTGATCAACGTCACTCCCTTGCCAGCGCCGGAGAGATAATTGACTTCGACGGCTGGGCACACCATTGCGCGGCAGTCGGCCGTAATGGCGAGGATGGTTTCCGTGCCATGCACCGCTTGCACCCCGATCACTTCGTGCTCCGGCGCAACGCGAGCGAATCTGCGACCGCTGCGAGTCGACGGCTCGACGAACTGGTCCAGTCCGAATCGCATCGCAAAGCCGTTGCTGGTGGCAGCAAAGCCGTGGACCTCGGGACTATCGTTCGGTTTCTTCGGGTTCTCTTTGATATTTCCGATAACACGTGGGTCGAGCGACATCACCGAAACGATGCGTTCACCGTCCTTCATTTTGAACAGTTTCTGAACCGGTTCACCATAACCGGTCGAGGCAGGAACATCGATCAAGCGCGACGTGTAGCAAACGCCAAACGACGAGAAGAACGCGATGGTGGCACGGGTCGAACCGGCTACAACTGCGAGTACGGTATCTCCCTCACGCATTCGACTCTTGCCTGGGTCTGCGATTTGCTTTTGGCGTTTGACCCAACCTTCGGAGCTTACCATGACGTGGCAGTCCTCGTCGATGATGAAGTCCTTTTCATCGAACTCCGGCTCTTCCTCGATCGTAATGATGTCGGTTCGGCGAGCGCCCTCTTTGGTCTTGGCGTATTTGCCGATGATGGCTTCGATTTCTTCTCGCACGATTCGCCAACGGCCTGAGTTGTTCGTGTCGTCGGTGCTTTCCTTTAGCAGCTTTTGGATCTCGCGAGCTCGCTTTTGTTTGGCTTTGAGTTCCTCTTGGATCAAATTGATTTCCAAGCGAGCCAAGCGATACAATTTCAATTCAAGAATCGCATCTGTTTGCTCGGCATCAAGTCCACCTTTGTTGGCTGGAAAGCGAGCCATAATCTTTTCGGCCGCGTCCGACTTGCCCTCGGATTTGCGGATGATTCGAATGATCTCATCGAGCGCATCGTAAATCAGCACGAAGCCTTCTAGGAGGTGGATACGTTTGAGCAAGGCTGCGAGTTCATGCTCGAGCCGACGCGTCACGATCTCCAATCGGAACTTCAAGAAGAACCAAAGGATCTCTTTTAGACCTAAGCGTGCTGGTGCACCGACCTCAGGATTCTCGGTCGGCACCAAGCAGGTCATATTAACCGCAAAGTTGGTTTGCAATGGCGTGTGCTTGTACAAGTAAGCCAGCACTTTGGCTTCGTCGGCATCTTTGCGAAGCTGCAGGTCGATGCGGATATCTTCGGTGGATAAATCGCGAACGTCTTCAAGCAATGGCATCTTGCCGCCAATCACGATATCGGCAATGCGTTCGACGAGAACCGACTTGTTGACTCCATAGGGTATGGAGGTGATGTGCAAAAGTTTACCGGTCTTGGAATCGCCACCAGAGACGGTCGTTCCTCGGATCTTAAGCGTTCCTTGACCGGTGCGATACAGTTCGCGAAGCTCATCTCTGGAGTTGATTAACTGGCCGCCAGTTGGGAAGTCAGGGCCAGTTACCGCATCGTTAGCGACCAATTGGTAATCTTTGATATCCGGATCGGCTAGCAGCTTTAACAGTGCGCGACAAACCTCACCGAGATTGTGCGGCGGGATGTTGGTGGCCATACCGACAGCGATACCGGTTGCGCCGTTGACGAGCAAGTTCGGTACGCGGCTCGGTAGCACGACCGGTTCGGTACGCGTTCCGTCGTAGTTGGCTTTAAAATGAACGGTACCGCTGCTTAGGTCGGTCAGGACCTCGGTTGCAACTGCGGACAAACGGCACTCGGTATAACGCATCGCAGCTGCGTTATCACCGTCGATGGAACCGAAATTACCGCTGCCGTCCACGAGTGGCATGCGGAGCGAAAACGACTGCGCCATTCGAACGAGAGCATCGTAGATCGAAGAGTCACCGTGCGGGTGATAGTTACCCATCACATCCCCGACAACCTTCGCGCATTTGCGATGCTTGCTCGTGAAGTCCAGGCCTTGCTGGTCCATCGTGTACATGATGCGTCGCTGAACGGGTTTTAAACCGTCGCGGACGTCGGGCAAGGCTCGACTGGTGATAACGGAGAGCGAATAGTTGAGGTATCGAACCTGCGCAGCATCACGCAGGGACACCCCTGTGATTCCGTTTTGGTCGTCTTCAAACGACAGTTCTTGTTGGGCGGTCCGTTTGCGTTTCGGCTTTTGGCCGTCTGGCAATTCGTCGTTTGTTCCGTCCTCGTTGCTGTCCGGCGTACGGCGCTTGGCCATCCTTACGGTTCCTCTTGTATTCTCGATGTAAAAAGCTCGGTGACCGGAAAAGTTAAACTATAACGGCTAACGGGTCTACACGAATTTTGAAGCTTGGGTGCTCAATTCATTGGTCGTACTGCGTTAGCCGCGATTTTCTAGGAATGAAAATTGGATTAGCCACCCTCCCCCTGGAAGGGTCGAGCGAAGCGAGGGGAGGGTGAAGTGACAGCGTCCATTGCACAAGTCATTTCACCCTCCCCGGCCTTTGCCGGCCTTTGGCCGACCCTCCCAGAGAGAGTGTGTCTGGATTTTGGGTTTCTTGCGTTTTTCGTACTCGATGGACTGGATCGATCGAGTACGAGTACCATTTCATTGAGT
>CANHVO010000501.1 GCA_947463915.1 Planctomycetaceae bacterium | reverse complement strand
TGAGAGGCTCCGGTGGGAGTTGAACCCACGATGGCGGATTTGCAATCCGCTGCCTTAGCCACTTGGCTACGGAGCCGTTTTGAAATCATCTTCGATTGACGGGTTTTAATGGACTTTGGCCCGCCGGTCAAGATGGCTGTTACTTCGACTCATTTTCGCAATCGCTTGAGGAAACCCATCCAAATCAGGGCTTCTTGGCGTTTGCCGCACAAAATCGTTTATCGACCCAATCCCCAATCTTCCTAAATACCCAAAGTTCTCTTTCGCGGGGGACGCCCGTCACTGTATCCTTGCGGCTCAATTCCATTAAGGGAAACCCGCCTGCCGCATTCCCCACCCACGAAAATCGCAAATGCATTTTTTTGATTCTTTGAGCCATTCGATCCTGCAAAACAGAGCTTGGATGCTACTTGTTTTGTTGATTTCGGCAACTGGCTGTGGGACCACCAAGTCCTTTACTGCCACCGAGCAGTTGCTGATGTCAGACGCAGTGGATTCTACCATTTCTAAGATGGATTTTCGGGCTCTGTCGGGGCACAAAGTGTTTCTCGATACCCAATACGTAGTTGGGGCGGGCAAGGTGATTCCTGGGGTTGCGATGCCGGTTAACTTAGTCAACTCGGATTACATCATCAGCGGTTTACGTCAACAGTTGACCGCGGCCGGATGCATGTTGGTTGACACCAAGGAGCTAGCCGAAATCGTATGCGAAGCTCGATGTGGCGCTCTTGGGACAGATGGCAATAGCATGATTTATGGTCTGCCAGCCAGTAATTTTCTCAGCACAGCCTCGTCGGTTATCCCCGGCTCGCCACCGCTGCCAGCCATTCCTGAAATCTCGGTTGCAAAACGGGAATTAAAAAGCGCGGCGGCTAAGGTCTCTGTTTTCGCTTATGATCGAGAAACGCGTGAGCCTTTGTGGCAGTCGGGCATCGCACAAGCTGGCAGCAGTGCTCGGGACACTTGGATCTTGGGTGTAGGACCTCTTCAATATGGCTCCATCTACAATGGAACTCGGTTCGCTGGAAGACGATTGCGAGGCAGCGGTGTTGTTTCGGACGATTCTCGCATCGCTGGCCAGTCGGACGGCATCGATCATCGAAGAAATTACCTCTTCGCGAATAAGATTTTCAGCAAGAAAGAATCTGACGGTGCGATTGCAGGCGTCGACGGGCAAAGTACACTTTCTCCGAAAATCAAATTGAGCGATCAGCCGAACAACTCGATCGTTCGTTAGTTTTATGTTTCGCCAAATGCCACCGTTTGCTCTCCTTTTTTCGAGTTCTCATGCGCACGTTTCGGGTTATTGATTCGCATACCGGCGGCGAGCCGACACGGACGATTGTCGACGGAGGTCCCCGATTGATAGGGGAATCCATCGTTGAACAGATTGAAGACATGAAAGCCAACCATGATGGTTTCAGGTGTTCGATCGTCAATGAGCCGCGCGGCTCGGAAGTGATGGTCGGCGCTTATTTGATTCCGGCTCGCGATTCAAACAGTCATTGCGGAATTCTCTTTTTTAACAATGTCGGCTATCTGGGGATGTGCGGGCACGGAACCATTGGGGTTGTCGCGACATTAGCGTATCTTGGAAAGATTGGGCCTGGGACGCATCGCTTTGAAACGGTGGCTGGGCCGGTTAGTGCAACGCTCCACACGGACTCTAGCGTAACAATCGAGAACGTACCAAGCTATCGCTCTCACACTGAAATCGAACTTCAAGTCGATGGCATTGGTATCATCAAAGCCGATATCGCTTATGCTGGCAACTGGTTTTGTTTGGTCGCTTCACCGAGTCAAGATGATCTCGATCGACCGATTTCGGAATTGCTCGAACTTGCGAGCCGTATTCTTGTCGCGTGCCGTCGAAGCTACCCAGAGGTAGACCACGTTGAAATTTTTGGACCTCCTAAGACTGTGCCGGGCGATTCACGCAGTTTTGTCTTGTGCCCAGGGGGGATGTATGACCGCTCGCCCTGCGGCACAGGTACGAGCGCAAAGTTGGCCTGCTTGGCTGCTGACGCGAAGCTTATCGAAGGGGAAACGTGGGTTCAAGAGAGTATCATCGGAAGCACGTTTCTCGGCAGCTATCGGTGGCTTGATAAGTCAAAGGGAATCGTGTCTCCAAGCATTACGGGGCGTGCTTTTGTCAATGCAGATGTGCAGGTCCTCGTCGACGAAAACGATCCATTTGCGTGGGGTCTATGAGCTAGCCGCATCATCACAAGTCATTGGGGCAAATGAATCAATTAGCCGTACGGCGTTGGCTGCTTCATTACCCACATCTCGATGCAATTTAGAATTCTAATTCCCTTGAATTCAAATGAAAAAATGCATTTTTCTCCCCCTCGCCTCGATTCGGTTGCGGGGGGGAATTGCCAGCAACAATTCTTCGGTTCAATTACTTGTTTAGCACCTTTAAGCAAGAAATGGCATTGCGACCGAAATCAAAATCCCAATCAAAACAAAGTGCAAAACCCCTCACCCCCAGCCCCTCTCCCCTAAAAGGGGCGAGGGGAGCAAAGTCAAAAAGATATGGGTAATGACAAGGCTAGCACCCGTCGGCTAATTGGCCGGAGAATACAGTGCTTACCAGCGCTGAGTGGCTTGAGAGGTTCGCAAAATCTCGCTGGCTTCGTCGCTGAGCGCATATTGATTCGTCGGCTGATTCAATTCCAGGAAGAGGATATACTTGGAGTGATCGGCGCCAGCGTAGATGATCGGTGCTGGTGCAACATGCAGAACACTGGTGATACGGTTGTTCCAACGCGTGGTAAAGAGCTGTCCGCCGAGGCTTTGCTCGGGCTTGAGCTGATAAAACTGAACCATCAAGTTGGCGAGAGGGGTTGGGTCACCAGTCAGTCCGTGCAGATTAATACGCTTGAGCGATTGACTGGCGTCGAAGTAGTAGGTGAGTGACCCTGCGATATCGTTGGGTTGTGTGCCAGTGATGAGCGGAACCCGCAAGCCGTCCATTTGAACATTTGAAGTCACTGTCGAAACACGAGAGAATCGTTTCGGAAGCCATCCAGGTACGATGTCAAACCGAAGAACTTCTCTCAAATCGGTGACAGCTCCGCCGCCGACGCTCGTGCTCGGCTGCTGCTGAAGTTGCCCCAAGGTTGGTGTTCCTAGCGTGTAGTCCCAAAGTTGGTCTGTTCTGCCCGGGACAACAGTGGCGGGCCCTGACCTCGTTTCAATATAAGGCGTAGTTGCAGAGCTTGAATAATTCGGCTGATAGCTCGTGCTCGATGAATAGGGTTGCTGTTGCGTAGGTTGCCCTAAAGGTTGAATGGTTGCTGGTCCGTATACGGTCGAGACAACAGGGCCATTGTTAGATGGATTGGAAAAACTCGGCGGCGTGTTTTGGGGCTGGTTTGGATAGCTTGCACCCGCCTGAGCACTGGTTTGATTCCATGCAGATGATTGGTTCCAGGATGTGGGCTGAAACGACGGCGTCGCGTTGTAGCCGTTGGTTGTGTGTGCAGCAGCGAGTGAAAACGGATCGGAGGGTTCAGAATTGAGAGGCCCGCTATTGCCTGGGGCAGATTGTCCCATTTGGCCGACCAGCGACCGACGAATCTGAGTTCCGAGATCGGTCTCAAAGGCTGCGTAGGGGCCACCGATCGCGGTCCCAAGAATGGTGATTATACCGACGGGTTTTTGGATGAAATTGGAAAGCATTGGATGTTTCGTAATCGAGCACATCCATGTGCTTAGGCGGTTGTACAGAAAGTGGTCCAACTGATTTGATCGGGATTTGGGGACCGGATTTTTGATTGAAATTGAGCTTGGGAGCTAAAAAAAAGGAATTTGGCTCTCGGTCTTAGCGGATGTAGCGATGAGTCAGGGGTTACCGTGGATGCCAATGTCGGAGTATTGATCCCAAATCCGGAACGAGGGTTTTTTGAGGCATCTTTGGCAAATATCTTGCCATGAGTTGCAAACCCATTGTGAAATCCAATACACTTTGAACTCATCGTGCCTTGTTTTTCGAACTTTGTTTGCTCACTGGAGATTTTGACATGCGTATTCGGTTATTCGTAGGTTCCCTGGTTGCGGCTGCGGTCTGTGCTGGCGGCGTTTTGGCGGTTAACAACTCAGCCCCAAAAGCAGGTCCAAAGACTGTAAAGGAAGTGATGAAATTTGCTCACAAAGATGGTCTGCTCAAGAAGGTCTTGGCAGGTGGAGCAACTGACGATGAGAAGAAGCAATTGCTTGATCTTTACATCGACATGGCTGAAGGGGAACCAAAGAAAGGCGACAAAGCCGAATGGAAGATCGCTGCAGCTGCAGCCGCATTGAGTGCAGGTAAAGTTGTTCTAGGCCGCGAAGGAGCAATCGCAGAGCTCACAAAGACATCGGATTGCAAGGCTTGCCACGACAAGTTCAAGTAGTCAATCGTAAACGTTTTTTATCGGATGCGAATAGAAAGAAAACCCGCTGGATTGCTAGCGGGTTTTTGTTTGGGTTTTTGTTTGGGTTTGGCGGAGCGAAGGTTTGCTTGGGCAGCCTGAATACTAACGTATCATGACGCGCAAGCTCGTGAATCAACTATTTAATGCACTAGCTTGCGCGTCGTGCTAAGTACGCCTGCGGCTGACTGTTAAACCCGGATTATTCATACGGTGACTGGAAATGTATTTCCGATAGCCGTTTTTGTTGACGCGGGCCATTTTACACAGATTTAGCTTTTTGCGCGCACACCGCCCCCTTCCCCCAACAATCATTT
>CANHVO010000500.1 GCA_947463915.1 Planctomycetaceae bacterium | reverse complement strand
CGACTCATGGCCAGATTCCTTTCTGACTGATACGTTTCAGTTGGTTACGGGGGGATCTGGTCTTTTTTCATATTACTCCGAACAACAAAACCCCAATTTTCCCTACGAATAATCCTTCACAGCGTTGCCTAAAAGGGGCGAGGGGAGCAAGATCAAAAAGATGTGGGTAAAGATGAGGATTTCATCCGTGGCTATCAAATGCCAATGCTTCGCAGTTAAGCCAGCGTCGGGCTATTTCGCTTTCGAGATCTCCTGTAGCTGCTTCTCGAGTGTTTTGTACTGTGAACGCATGGATTCCAATTGTTTGCGGAGCTCCTCAACCTCACGCGCTCGCTCAACATTTGACTGGTCCCCCAGGCCATTCAGGCGGTTAAGGTCCATCAACCGAGCATTTCGTTCCGCTAAGCTCCCTCGACTTACAGCCTGCTCTCTAGCCAGTGAGGCTCGCTCTCGATCCGCATTGGCTCTCGCAATTGCCGCCACTCTATCCGCTCGCTCGAAGTCAGCGCGCTTTTTCGAAGCAGCCTTGCTGTATGCCTCTCGCGCTTGTTCCAAAGCAATTTCATATGGATATTCCGTAGGGAACTCGGTCGGGAAATCCGGTAGTACTCTTTCTTGCGTTGCTCTCTTCCCTTTCGACAAATTCATTTCGGGCTCGTGATCCCAGCTCAATTCATCCTTGTCGCCCAACAACTCACTCATGCGACGCTGAACAATTTGTTCCTCAGCGTTCGACCTGCGTTCCAGTTGCGCTTCGATGGTATCCAATTTTTCCCTCATCTTCGCAATTCGAGTGCGTTGAGCCTCTGATCGCTTTCTGAAAACATCGGTTAGCGCATCCTTTAGCGTTTCCCGTTTGGCTTCTTTTTCCTCATCGTTGGCGTTTTGCACTTCTTCTACCAATGCACTCAAACGCTCTTCGCTTCCGCCATCCTCGCTACTGACCTCAGCCAGTTCCTCCGATACGCTCTCGGCGACACTCTCTGAAATCTCTTCTTCTGTTTGGTCCTCGGCGACCATCGCGATTTCATCATCCTCAGGCGGGTCGACTAGTTTTACTCCACTTGCGACTGCAATCGTGGCCGCGCTTAAGAGAAGGCAAGTGATGCCGCGTTCAAATAGATTCCATTTCATCGTGCTACTCCCAAAGAGGTCAACATCATCGTCCAAACTCAAGTCCGAGCTCCGATAGCTCGAACATCAACGTATCCAATTCATTATCGGTAGAACCGTTCCAGTCCATCTCTTCTGACTTCAGAGGGGCTATCTGCGAAGCTTCAGAACGAATGCCGTCCAGCGCCCCTTGCTGCTCAACCGCTTGTGGCCGAAGTGCATTTGAATAGCTCATCCAGCTCATTGCACCCAAGCAAATCAATACGGCTCCGATCAAGATGGCTGCGACAATAAAAGCAGATTTAGTCCGCTCCGTATTCGCAACCCTGAAACTGCGAGGCAACTGGCCAATCGTTGGATTTTGAACATGCTGCAGGCAACTTCGAAGCAACTCCGATGCCTCCACGGCAGTTGAGATCCGGTCGCAGGGAGACTTAGCGTGAAAGCGTTCGATAAGTTGATTCGCCCAGAAAGGAAGCCGATCTTGAATCTCGTGAACTGGTCTGGCCCGCTCTTTGTAAACCTTTTGCATAACCGCGACTGCGTTCTCTGCGCGAAACGGTGGTCTGCCACTTAGCATTGCATACAAAACACTGCCGAGGCTAAACAAATCGCTTCGGTGATCAACTTGATCGCCTCGCGATTGCTCCGGCGACATGTACTGAGGAGTGCCAGTCAGATGACCACTGGCTGTAATACTTGCATCATCGAGAGCTCGAGCCAAACCGAAGTCCGTGATTAAGACTCGCTGCCAGCGTGCCTCAAGCAAGATGTTTGCTGGCTTGATATCACGATGCACAAGGCCATGTGAGTGAGCCGCCTCCAATCCTTCCGCAATCTGCAATCCAATGCGGAGGGCCTCTTCCAAGGATAGAGGGCCATCACGATCCAGTTTATCTTGAAGCGAACCGCCCGAGACAAAGCCCATCACAATGTATGGCTGTGAGTTGTCATCGGCGACATCGTGTATCGGCACAACATTCGGATGCGAGATACTTGCTACCGTTTGAGCTTCTCTTGCAAATCGAACTCGCGAGGCTCCGTTCATAGCCAAATGAGGATGCAGTACTTTAATAGCAACCACCCGAGACAGCCGCTTGTCCCATGCCTTGAGAACCGTCCCCATCCCGCCGTAGCCGATCACTTCGCGAATCGTGTATTCACCGAGTTCACCTAGGGCCCCAGGCTCCGCGGAGGGCTTAAGGCCTGAGATCACGACCAAAGGCGAGCCCTTTGTCCGCGAGTTGTTTTCGGACTCGGATGATTTTGCGAGCGAGAAGTCGCTGCTTTCGGTTTTGTTTTTTCGGAAGACACCTGATTCTGATTCAATCAGTCGCAGTGTGGTGGACGAACCCTTCCACCATGAAGCCTCCGCGCAGAGCGAGTCAAACTTCTCTCGGCAACTTGGGCATTCCTCGAGATGCGAGGTAAGCTCGTTCGCTTCGCGATGTGGCAAATCATTCTCAACCAAGCGATCCCAGTTGCTTCGTTCTTTCGAGCATATCCTTGCGACCATAACGACTACTCCTCTGCACATTCGCGAGATTCAACTTCTCGCTTTAGGGTTGCCATGATTCGACCACGCGAGACGTACAAAGCTCCCGCGGTCATACCCAACTCCTTGGCTACGAGCTCTACACTTTCACCATCCACCACGGTCCGCCAGAAGGCGTTGAAGGTTGCTTCGGATACGCGAGAAGCAACACGCATTGCGGCCCATTGAAGCACCTGTCGTTGGTACTCGCGATCCCATTGTTCTTCGAGCAGCTCTCGCGTGGAGTTCCGGTCCAGGATGGTGGCAGCGTCGCGAATCGACTCAACCCGTTGTGGATTTGATTTTCGACTCAGGTAATTGATTGCGGTGTTTCGCGAAATGGAGGCAAGCCAGCCGCGGAACGCAAATGCATGGCTGCGGGCTTCATAGCGATCGATTCCCCGGTAAATAGCGATCCAAATCTCTTGAACGACATCTTGTTGGTCGCTAACTGGGAGACCGGCGGAAACCACCATGCGAGTCAAAACCGGCCGATAAATTTCGTGAAATTCCGCCCACGCTGTTTCGTCCTGTCCGTTCTTCAGCCGCTGGAGCAGGCTCAGTCGTGTTTCAGGAAAATCAGGCATGGGTTGATCTCACGCGTATTTGCAGTGTTTTGTTACTCACCTCTAAAAACACAGTATGGCTGGACAATCTAACAGAAAAAACTCGATTTCGTCCAACTTTCTAAGGTTGTGTCCCACCTCGCGCTGGTAGCGAAAGTCGTCAAGACTTTCGGCTGAATCGCCTAAACGACCGAAACTCTTGACGAGTTTCGCTACAAAATGCTTCACAGCGTCGCTGAGCCGGGGGGACGAGTGCCAAAACTCAATCATCAAGAAGGAATCGCCTAAAGCCATCACACAGCGTATTCCCAACTCCAACCCAACGTTAGAATGCTCCAACCAATTTTTTGTTTCACTTTTTGAGGTTCAGATAGGAATCCCGATGGCTGTTCTTTCATTTGTTTTCGCAACCTTATTGGCCCATTGCACGGTCACCCCGGATGGCGAGTCGTCATGGCCCGCTTTTCTCGGTCAAGGAGCTGTCGTTACGCATCCCGACAAGCTGCCAACAAAGTGGTCCCCCAAGGATGGAGTGTTGTGGAGTGTTGCAACCCCAGGTCACGGTCAATCGAGTCCCGTCTCGTGGGGCGACAAGGTGTTTCTCACCTGCACGGACGGACCTAAGAAGGATGATTATCATGTCCAATGCTACTCGGCCAGCGAAGGCAAGTTGCTTTGGGATTACAAGCTCATGAATTCCGATCCCGTTGAAAACAGTGTCTATGTCAGCCGAGCGGCTCCGACTCCCGTTGTCGACAAAAACTGCGTTGTTACATTCTTCGAGAGCGGCGATATCGTCGCCATCGATCATCTCGGAAAAGAACTTTGGAAGTCGAATCTCACCGACAAGTATGGCAAGTTCAAAAACAAGTTCGGGCTGAGCGGTTCACTAGTACAAAATCTGGATCACTTCTTTGTCCTGATTGACGACGAAGGGCCAAGCTATCTCGTCGCAATGGAGAAGAAGACGGGAAAAGAAGTATGGAAGCAAGATCGCACTCCACGAAGCAGCTGGTCTTCGCCTGGGATACATACCATTGATGGCATAGAGCAAGTGGTTATAAGCTCTGCTGGTTCCGTTGATGGCTATGAATGCTCGACCGGTAAACTCTTGTGGACGTTTACGGATGTCGGTGGCAATACTGGTTGTACACCAGTCTCGCTCGGTTCAGGCAAGTTCTTGATCGCAGCATCCGGAGGACGAGACGGTGGCAACGTTGAATTGGCTCGGAAATCAAATGCGTTGATGCAAGTGAAAAAGGAATCCGACGGCTGGAAGGCAAAAGTCCTTTGGAAAGCAGACGAGGCCACTCCATCGTGGGCTTCGCCGATGGCGCATCAAGGGTGCGTCTATTGGGTGAATCGAACTGGTCTCATCTACTGTTTTGATTTGGAAACAGGCAAGCTGAACTACAAGGAACGCACCAAACAGTCTTGCTGGGCGACACCATACGGTGTCGGTGAGCATGTTTACTTCTTTGGCAAAGATGGTCTCACCACCATCATCGCCGCAGGCAAAGACTTTCGTGTG
>CANHVO010000499.1 GCA_947463915.1 Planctomycetaceae bacterium | reverse complement strand
AGGGGGCGGTGTGCGCGCAAAAAGCTAAATCTGTGTAAAATGGCCCGCGTCAACAAAAACGGCTATCGGAAATACATTTCCAGTCACCGTATGAATAATCCGGGTTTAACAGTCAGCCGCAGGCGTACTCGGGAACTTGTTTTAGGTCGGTACGCCTTCGGCTGATATGTTTCCATAGAGTTCCCTCAACCAATTCGTCACTCGGGAGGGTGAGGCTCCTGCCGAACCGTGGCGTCCCCAGCTCGGCAGGAGCCTCGCCCTCCCATTTTAAACCGAGCTACCGCTCGCCTTAAACCTCCTTAAACGCCGCATCGCGGCTTGTTAAACCTTTCGGGCTGTACTGATTTTGCTTATAGTAGTGTCCGAATTGGCAATCCATTCCTTTGAATTGGCCCGGCACGGTTCCGGGCCGATTCACTGGAAGAACCTCAAATCGCTTGCATTCCGCTAACTGCAGAGCAGGGCAGGGGGGTGCCAGACACCTTTTCATCCCAGGCCCCAACGCGAAATCCCCATGGTCAAAGTTCGAGACTTCCTAGGCCCTTATCGCTTGACTCGTATGATACGCCTTGGAAGCACCTGCCAAGTTTGGGAAGCAATTCGAGATGACGGTGAAAAGCGATACGCTTTGAAGGTTTTGCGACCCGAACAGCGAGGCAACAAAATCGAAATCGGCTTCCTCAAGCACGAATACGAAATCGCCAAAACGCTAAACCACAAAAACATCATCAAGCTGGTTGAATACAGGACCGATGCCGAAACCCCATTTATCGTGCTCGAGCTTTTTAGTGAAATCAACTTAAAACAAGCACTCCGCCGAGGACCAGAACCGATCGCGTACAAGCTGACAAGCATCATCGAGCAGTCTTGTGAAGCCCTCTACTATTTCCACTCCAAAGGCTTTGTGCATTGCGATATCAAGCCAGATAACTTGTTGTTGAGCCGCGATTTCGAAATCAAGCTGATTGACTTTACCATCTCAAAGAAAATCAAAACCGGGCTAAGTAAACTTTTCGGCTCCAGAAACAAAGTCGAAGGAACGAGATCCTACATGTCGCCGGAACAAATCCGAGGCGAAAACATGGACCAGCGAAGTGATATCTATTCGATGGGCTGCATGATGTACGAACTCCTAGTCGGCAAAGCTCCTTATACGGGCAACACGCCCAATGAATTGCTCAGCAAGCACCTATCGGCGTCGATCCCTTCGGCCTTGGTCGTCAACGACAATATCACGATCGAGTTTAACAACCTTGTGAAAAAACTGCTCTCCAAGAAACAAGAGGATCGCCCTCAATCGATGTGGGATGTTTTGAAAATGATACGCGCCACACCCATTTTCAAAAAACCACCTCGCATTCCCGACGTCTCTATTTTTGACGACTTCCCAACAGGCGGTCGCATGGAAAATCCAACGTAAGAAGCATTGAGTGATAAGCCGTAATGGAAAAGGCTCAAGCAACTGACAACTGACAACTGACAACTGACAACTGACTTTTATGGAAACTACAGCACCTGGCTTTGAGTTTGAGCAACCGATTTTGGATATCGAAATCCAATTGCGCAACCTTGAAAAAAACGACGGGCACACCGAAGCGGAACAGGAGCAAATCCGTCAACTGCGCCGCAAATGGACAGAAACAACCCGAGGCATCTACGCCAGCCTCACGCCTTGGCAAACGGTTCAAGTTTCCCGGCACAAGGACAGACCATACACCAAGGACTACCTCAACTTTGCATTCGACGAATTCATTGAGTTGCATGGTGACAAATTCTTTGGCGATGACCGAGCCATGCTCACTGGTTTCGCGAAACTTGGCCGGCACAAAGTACTCGTTGTCGGCCATCAGAAAGGTCGTACCTACAAGGAACGAGCCGCGTGCCATTTCGGATGCGCACACCCCGAAGGCTATCGCAAAGCAATGTCCAAGATGAAGCTTGCCGAGAAGTACCACCTGCCAATCATCTGCTTCATCGATACGCCAGGCGCTTTTCCGGGCGTCGGTGCCGAAGAACGGGGACAAGCGCAAGTGATCGCGGAAAGTATGTTCCTCATGAGCCAACTCAAGACACCGATTGTCTGCGTCGTGATCGGCGAGGGGGGATCGGGCGGCGCGCTCGGTATCGGCGTTGGCAATCGAATCGCCATGTTGCAACACGCTTACTACTCGGTGATTAGCCCGGAGGGTTGCGCAGGGATCCTTTGGAAGAGTCACCAGTTTGCTTCCAAAGCAGCCGATGCATTGCGGTTTACTTCGTCTCACTTAGCTAAACTTGGCGTTATCGATGATGTCATCGAAGAGCCGTTGGGCGGCGCGCATCGCGACCCTCGTCAAATGGCAGCGCGACTCAAAGCCTATTTGATCAAAACGCTAGACCAACTCTTGAAGTCGAGCCCTGAGGCTTTGGCTACAGACCGCTACGACAAATTCCGCAAAATGGGCACCTACCTCGAGCAATTCGAAGATGGTACCAGCGAACTCCGCGGCGCTGTGGTAACCGGCTAAACCTGGACCTAACGGTATGAGCCACGCCCCCGATCAGGAAGAAACAGAAAACCCCTACGCAACCTCAGCGGTCAGCCGCCCGGTTCCTTTCTTAGCACCATGGGAGGTCCGAGAATTCTCACTTGGGAAATCCATGCTCGTTTGGTCGAGCATTTGCGCGATCAGCGCCGCACCGAGTTTCTTTCTGGCGGTTGGGCTGGTGGGCGTCCCAAACATTCCATGGATGGTGATCGGCGTTTTGCTCTTTGTAGGTGGCTATGTCGCCGTCGACAGAATGACGTTTGAATGGGCTTACAGGAGGAGGGTCGCAGTGAAGCTTTCTCTTCGACTTACTTACATCATTCGAATCAGTGCGTCGGTGATTTTTCCAGTCGCACTTTACGCGGACATGTTTTGCGGGATCTTCTCGGCAACTTTCATCACGGCCTTGGGATACGAGCCTGAACGCAGTTCAAATATGCCCGGCCCAGTCGTCTTGATCTGGACTTTGCTCCAAGGGGCAATTCTGAATGCCGTTCTGGCATTCATTTGGATGATTCTGCTGGGGATTTGCTGGGTGCTCACAAACGAGCCCGCCAGTATCGAAGTCGATTAAAAAGGTAGCAGGTTTCGTGAGAAACCTGCGTTCAAGAACGATAACATTACATCCGGTTTCTCAGGAAACCTGCTACTTCCTGCGCGAAAATGCGTCACGCTTTTCGGGGCAGGGCAGGGGGGGAGGCCACCGCGGTAAACATCTTTGCAAAGTAATTTTCATTAAAAACCTTAGGGAGGGCGAGGCTCCTGCCGAGCCAACGATCCAAAGGTTCGGCAGGAGCCTCACCCTCCCGAGCAATGAATTGCTTAGGTAAACTTGTTGGAAACATGTTTACAGCGTTGGGGCCAGGCTCCTGGCGATGTAGGACGGGACCGTTGTCCCGTCAGTAAACTAGTTCGGGACAGTGATCCCAAACTACGTCTAGACAATGCACAGTCCCTAATCTAGTGCCTTAGCCGCTTCCTCCTGAAACACCTTACGAACGCCTGACGCATCGGCATTTGGGAAATTGGAACGCTGTGTCATCAAGATGTAACATCGCCCTTTTACCGGATCGATCCAAGCTTGAGTTCCGTATGCTCCACCGTGACCAAAGGAACCCGACGACAACATCGCTGTGACACCTTCTGGCGCGCGCGTCACACAGCAACCGATTCCCCAAGCGTTTCCTGGCGTGAAGCCAGTTGTTAGCTCGCCCGTGCATGGAGTTCGAAACACTTCAACGGATTTCTCAGACAAGATCCTTACTCCATCGAGAGTCCCTTCTTGCAGCAACATGCGACAGAACTTCGAATAATCTTTGGCGGTAGAAAACAAACCTCCGTTAGCAGCCGGAAACCGATTTCGATCCGTCGGAGATTTGCCAGCAAGTAGGAAAATCGGTGCTTCCTCCAAGTCGCCGTTCTCGGCTCTCTTGTATGACTTCGCAAGCCGCTTCATTTGCTCGTCGTTGAGATAGAAAGTCGTATCCTTCATCCCCAACGGTTTGCAAACACGCTCTTCTAAAAACTTGTCGAATGTTTTTCCGGATACCACCTCGACAATGCGAGCTGCCGTGTTGATACCTGTTTGGCTGTATTGCCATTTCGAGCCAGGTGCAAACAAAACCTTGACCTTCGAATACCTTTCAGCCGCCTCAGCAAGCGTCTTGGCAGTGTACACCTCCCCCTCAGCAAGCTCGGCCATGCCAGACGTATGTGTCATCAAGTGGCGAAGAGTAATCCTGGCCGAACTACCATCTGGCGACTTAAGGCTTTTCATTTCCGGCAAATACTCGGAGATCGGCGAGTCCAAAGACAGTTTGCCCTCATCGACCAGAATCATCACGCACACGCCGGTGACAGGCTTGGACATCGATGCGATCCAAAAGATCGAGTCTTCGGTTAGCGGTTGGTTCTGCTGGATGTCTGCGAAGCCGCTTGCATGCAGATGCTTGAGCTCCTTTGCGTTTGCAACCAACGTAACCGTCCCTGCAACCTCCTTGTCATCGGCAAACTTTTGCATGGCCGAAACAACTGCTGGGAACCCGGCCCCCCCAAGCTTGTCCTGGGCATAGAGAGGCCCCAATGCCGCTGGCAGAAAAGTTGCGGCAAGAAAAGTGAGATTTGCAGAAATGCGACGCATCAAAATTTGCTTTCGTGAGAGGTTCGTTGGTATCCCGGCTTCAGCCGGCGCTTCCATACGCTGGTGTACCGGCTTCAGCCGGCGCT
>CANHVO010000498.1 GCA_947463915.1 Planctomycetaceae bacterium | reverse complement strand
GTTTCTCAAGAAATACAAGCGGAGGACAAGGGATTCGAACCCTCAACCGGTTTCCCGGCGCCTGATTTCGAATCAGGTTCCTAACCATTCGGCTATCCTCCTCAACACTCGCGTAATCTACACCAAATACCCCGTTTTGGGCAAGTCTTCTTGGATATACACCTTCAAAACCTGCTAAATTCAGGTTTTCGGTTGACGGCAAACACCCTTTGCCGGTACCCTTTCCCGTCCCAAAGTCGCTTTCGACCGGATTTTGTGGCCGTCGCGGTCACGCTTGCCGACTAGCAACCAGGGATTCCGCGTACCTAAACAAGCAGAAGGACTTCAAGCCCCGGCACCATTTGCCGCCTTGTTTCCTGTGCATGATCGATGGCCAGTCGATTGTTAGCATTGCTTTGGACGCCAAATGAATGAAGGAGAACTCATGGCCAACGAGATCGTACAAAAACTCATCGAAGCCGGTGCACACTTTGGACACCGTGTCAGCCGATGGAACCCCAAGATGGAACCTTACATCTACGGGCGCAAGAATCTAATCCACATCATCGACATTCGCGAAACCCTTCGCGGTATGTTGCGAGCCAAAAAGTACTTGAACCAAGTAGCGAACGGTGGCTCACTCGTCTTGTTCGTCGGTACAAAACGACAAGCTTCCGAAGTTATCCAACGTGAAGCTTCCCGCTGCGGAATGCCCTTCGTCAGCGAACGCTGGCTGGGTGGCGCTTTGACCAACTTCCGTACCGTTCGCGATCGAATGGCTCGACTGGAAGAACTCGAAGCCATCATGAACAGCGAAAAGATCAACGAATACTCGAAGAAGATGCAGTCTTCCTTGAACCGCGAGTACCGCAAGATCTATCGTAATCTGAACGGTCTACGAACATTGAACCGATTGCCAGAGTGCTTAGTCATCGTCGATCCTAAGAAAGAAAAGAACGCGGTTCGCGAAGCCAAATCGTTGGGCATCACCACCGTTGCTTTGATCGATACCGACTGCGATCCAACTCAAATCGATTTGCCAATTCCAGGCAACGATGACGGTATCCGCTCGATCGATTTGATCATGAAGCAGTTGGCCGACGCGGTTCTTGCTGGAAAAGCAGAGAACCCAGAATTGCTCAAGACCATGGGCAACGTCCCTGACCCAACCAGCGAAATGGTAGCCAAAGCAGAAGACATGACAGGTGCATAAGCACCGGTTTATCATGTGATTCTCGACGAACGGTTTCGGGAATCACGCACGGAATGCCGTGCATCCATCTCACATATTCCCAGTTGACAATAGTTTTAGGAGAGTTTTAGAAATGGCAGAAATCTCTGCTGCAGCAGTCAAGGCGCTGCGTGAACGAACTGGTTTGCCCCTCATGGATTGCAAAGCTGCGCTGGTCGAAGGCGGTGGCGATGAAGAAAAGGCGATCGCGATCTTGCGAGAAAAAGGGATCAAGCTTGGCGAAAAGCGAGCTGACCGCGAAACAGCCTTCGGTCGATTTGGCTTGTTCTCCGGCAGCGACAAGACCGCCGGAGCCATGGTCGAACTCAAGTGCGAAAGCGCTCCAGTAGCCGGCCACGCCGAATTCATCCAGTTGGCAAACGACTTCGCAGAAGCCCTTGCTAAGAGCGATGCAAAGTCCCACGACGAGTTGCTCAAGCAACCATCGCCTTCCAAGCCTGGAATGACCGTTGGCGAGCAACGCGACGAGCTATTCAATCGTATTCGTGAACGCTTTGATCTTGGTCGTATGGTACGGATCGACGGAGCAAGCGGTGGATACAGCCACAATGCAACCACGGTTGCCGGCGTACTCCTCTCGCTCAAAGGTTCCAACGACACAGCAGCCAAGGACATTGCGATGCACATCGCTGCGATGCGCCCAGCCGCTTTGTCTGCGAGTGAACTCGATCCAGCCATCGTCGATGCAGAACGCATCGCTCTTCGCGATATCGCCATCAAAGAAGGCAAACCCGAAGCGATCGTCGACAAAATGGTTGAAGGCCGCTTGAAGCAGTTCTTCGCCGAACGCGTTCTGCTTGAGCAACCTTTCGTTAAGGACGACAAGCAAAGCGTTGGCCAATATGCAAAGACCAACGGCTTGGAAATCAACAAGTTCGTTCACTATATCCTTGGTGAAACCTCCGCCTAGTCAGAGTCATTTCGCTATAGTATTCAGAATCCGCGAAGGGAATGTCGAGCAGACAAATAACCTCCGCGGATTTTTTTGCGCGCCCGTCGTTTCCAATAGCGCGACGCGTAAGCTAGTGATTGCCCCCCAACTCCGCATGAGAACGCAATGCATCTGAGGCTCTCGGCTACTGAGTTACAACACGTGAGGCTTAGCATCGAGTGTTCCGTTTTTGGCCGAAAGAAACGAAAGAAGGCGAAAAAAACGAATCGATACTTTGCTAAATCGAAGTGCTGCCTTTACGGCTACCTACCTAAAACCTGAGAGCCATTGATCAACGTGAAGACATTCAATCGCTCCTTTTTTCGAATCTTTTCGCTTTAACCGGCTAACTTACTTGATCACTCTTGTTCCAGGGCTCTTCCGGCCAAGCCCTGGAACGAGAGTGATTCACTAGCTCGCGCGACATGCTAGACTGGTTGACCCTGCGTGCCGCCTAAGACCCGCCTGCCACCTAAGTATGGAACCTAACAATGAAATGCATAAATAGCAGACGAAGATTCCTCGGTCGAGTTTGCGCCGGTTCTCTTTTGGCGACGGGCAAGTTCTCGATTGCGCAAGAGGATCGCAAAGCACCATTCACCAAGGTCCCTGCCGACTATGAGCAGCCATTGGCATCGCTTCGATCCCCACTGCTCTTTTCAGATGGTAGCCGGGCCAAATCCGCTGAGGATTGGAAACGCAGACGCACCGAAATATTGTCCGATTGGACTCGTATCATGGGGCCGTGGCCAGCATTGATTGAAAAGCCTGCAGTCGAAGTGCTTGAAACTCGCGATCGCGAGAATATCGACCAGCGACGAGTCCGTGTCCAAATTGCCTCTGAGCGCTTTTGCGATGGATATGTTTTGGTTCCCAAGGGGCCGGGACCTTTCCCCGCCGTTTTCGTCCCATACTATGACCCAGAAACCAGTATCGGAATGAGCAAAAATCCTCTTCGCGATTTCGCTTGGCAATTAGCACGGCGCGGTTTTGTAGCTCTCGCAATCGGGTCACCTGGTGGCGATGCACGCAAACCTATCTTGAGTGAGGGAGCCGAATGCCAGCCACTTTCTTATCTTGGCTACGTTTCCGCCAACGCATGGAACGCGCTAGCCAACATGTCACAAGTCGACTCAAAACGAATCGGAATTGTTGGCCATTCGTACGGTGGTAAGTGGGCCATGTTTGGGTCATGCCTCTGGGAAAAATACGCCTGCGCCGCTTGGTCGGATCCGGGAATTGTGTTTGACGAAAAGCGAGAGAGCATCAACTACCAAGAGCCATGGTATCTGGGTTTCGATCCAAACGTGTCCCGAAAACCGGGCTTGGTTCGCGAGGAAAGTCCAAGAACCGGTGCCTACAAAACGTTGATTGCAGCCGAGCATAACCTTCACGAATTGCACTGCCTAATGGCTCCGCGTCCATTTCTCGTTTCTGGTGGCGAAGAAGATCCTCCCTCACGATGGGCCGTGTTGAACCACGCCAAGAGCGTCAATGCATTGTTAGGCGTGGCAGATCGCGTGGCAATGACCAATCGAGCGTCTCACACTCCCACAGAAGAATCCAATGAACAGATTTATCGGTTCTTTGAATACTGGCTCGGGTAGAGACAATCGCTCTACAATGGGGGAAAGCCCCAGTCGTCCTGAAATGCTCCGCCGCGTTGCCCGAAGGGGCGACACATGATCGGAGTGTCGGCCTTTTAGCCCTCAACACAAATAGTGTAACTTCAAAACTTGCCCATCGTGCTAACGCGGTTTTTATTCTGCCGCTCGCCTAAACGATAAACTCAATAGGCTGGCTCGTTACCCTTTGCCTACGAGCGTTGCCGTCTCCTCGATTGCGTCCGCCCAGTCCGAATCCAGGTCATCCAAGACCTCATCGTCGACGACAACCAACACTCGTTTGGAACCCAATAGGCCTTGCGGGTTCAAGCTGTAGTAGCGGTCCAAGTAGTTTGGATGCTCATAACAAGTTGCCAGCAACTGCTCAACGCACTGGCTGGTCACATTGGTTGGATCACCGGATGGCTCCAAGATAACTTGCATCGATGAGTGAGGACAATCCTTGAGCACCTGAGTAATCGTTTGCTTGATCGTATCGACATGACGATCAAACTGCTCCGCTTGAAACCACAACGTGAGCGCCTGGGCACGTTTTCCAGCAGGCGGCAGTGGTTGCAAGCCAACATCCAGGTCCATTTTCACGCATTCGACGACATCCGACGATTCATCGAAGTGCAATTTTGGATCGGAAAACGGATCCCATTCGGTGTCAAATACGTCTTGTGCATCCGCCATCAATTCGTAGAGATCGCTCGACTGTAGCGTAGGAGTTTCCAGCACATAGTAGGGAGGCCTAGGCTGAAACCTTAACCCCAATTGCTCGGCCTCTGACCGGAACGCGGTTCCTGGCAAGATCGCGAGGTTAAAGACTTGTGTCGACGTGAACAACTTGTTGGACGCGAGGTATTCAAAACCCCTTCGCACAGAGGCTACCGTGTCACCGGGCAACCCAATAATCAAATCCACCTTAACTCGGATCCCTGCGTCCATGAGCGCAGATACGCCTCGTTCAAATGCTTTTAGATTGTTTCTTCGATCCATCAAGTCTTGAGTGGCTGGATCGATCGATTGCAATCCAATC
>CANHVO010000497.1 GCA_947463915.1 Planctomycetaceae bacterium | reverse complement strand
TGAAGGCAATTTCGTATGGCAAAAATCAAAGTCAAGAATCCCGTCGTCGAAATGGACGGCGACGAAATGACTCGAATCATCTGGTCGAAAATCAAAGAGAAATTGATTCATCCCTACCTCGATATTGACCTCAAGTATTTCGACTTAAGTATTCAAAGCCGGGACGCTACCAAAGATCAAATCACCGTCGATTCAGCCAACGCCACCAAAAAGTACGGTGTCGCGGTCAAATGCGCGACGATCACTCACGACGAATCGCGTGTCAAGGAGTTTGGGTCGCCTGAAATGCTGCGGAGCCCGAACGGCACCATTCGAAACATTCTCAATGGTACAATCTTCCGTGAACCTATCATTTGCAAGAATGTGCCGCGCTTGGTCAGCCATTGGGACAAGCCTGTCGTGGTGGCTCGTCATGCTTTCGGGGATCAATATCGTGCCAGCGAGTTTCGCTTCCCCGGCAAGGGGACTGTGAAACTAATGTTTCACCCCGCTGATGGTGGCCCTGCAATCGAAAAGGAAGTCTACAAATCGGAAGGCTCCGGCGTCGCGATGGCCATGTACAACACCGACGAGTCGATTACCGGCTTCGCGCATTCGGTATTTATCTACGGTTTGGCCCGAAAGTATCCGGTCTACTTGTCGACCAAGAACACGATTTTGAAAACATACGACGGTCGATTCAAGAATCTGTTTCAAGAGATCTTCGATGCGCATTACGCTGACAAGTTCAAGGCAGCAGGACTGACCTACGAACATCGATTGATCGACGACATGGTGGCTGCCAATTTGAAGTGGAGCGGTGGCTACTTATGGGCATGCAAGAACTACGACGGTGATGTTCAGTCGGATACCGTTGCCCAAGGATATGGATCGCTCGGTTTGATGACTTCTGTTTTGATGTCGCCAGATGGGACTTCCTTTGAAGCCGAAGCAGCTCACGGAACCGTTACTCGGCACTACCGAGACCACCAAGCTGGCAAGCCAACATCTACGAATCCAATCGCCTCTATTTTCGCTTGGACCCGCGGCTTGATCCGTCGCGGCGAAGTGGATGGAACGCCAGACGTCGTTGAGTTTGCCAACACTGTCGAGCGAGTTTGCATCGAATCCGTCGAAGCAGGCCACATGACTAAAGACTTGGCGAATTTGATTGGCAAGGATCAGAAGTGGGAAACGACGGACCAGTTTTTGGACACGTTGGATTCAGAACTAAAGCGCCGAATGGCTTAAGTTGCGGACCAAATAGTGAACTGGCCGATGAACTTAGCCGTTGGGCGCTAGCCCCGGTTCTCGCAAACGCTTCGCGTTCGATCGACAACCGGTGCTAGCGCCCAACGGCTCATTGCTTCGGTTCATTTTCGACATTGGGGCGTATCAGCAAAACGATCATGATCGAAAGGAGTGCTGTACTTGCAAACACTCCGAAAATGATATTGAGAGACACGTTTCGGTCTCGCAGTGCCCCAAACCCCCAGTCGGCAAAGCCTCCGCATCCAATGCTGACCAAATTCATCAATCCGTAGCCGGTCGCTCGCAACTCGGGTCGGACAATTTGGCAAAGGATCGGCATGTTGTTGCAATCAAAGAATCCCCAACCCAAGCCGAACAAGATCAGAAAGCCAACAGCTACGCTAAGGCTTCCTGCATTTCCAATTCCGAACAGCGACGGTAGAAAAAAGCTCATGCCTAATGCGCTCACGAAAATGCGGCCGCGGTTTGTGGTTTGCATGCAGCGATCCGCGAGAGAGCCTCCGATGCAAACACCAATCAGTGAAGCAACTTGCACAAAGAGAACTGCAGAAATCCCGGCTTTCCCCTGACCAAGTCCAAATTTCTCTTTGAGAATATCTGGCATCCAGTCTTTCACTACCCAGCCAGCCATCGCTGGCAACGTAAAGTACAAAACCAATAGGAGGAAATTTCGATTGGTTAACAACTCCAGGAATGAGGAAAACGGCGATGTTTCGACTCGCTCTGCATTGGAACGCTTGGGATTACCAAGAACGGCAAATAGTGGTAACGCGTAGAGTACCCCAACAAGCCCGCATGCGCCAAAGGCCCATCGCCAGCCGAGTGTTGGCTCGTCAGCAACATAGCCAGCGAATCCACCCAAGATAATCCCGAGATAAATTCCCATCTGATGAAAGCCAACCGCTCGTGAGCGTGTTCGACTCGAGTGATACTCGGAAATCATGGCTAGAGCTGCAGGAATGTAGAACGCTTCGCTAATTCCCATCACGGCTCGAGCGACCAACAACTGAGGAAAGGTTGTCACGTAGGCAGTTGCAAATGTGACGGCAGACCAGACAAAGAGACTTCCGGCGATCACATGCCGACGACTCGTTCGGTCGGCGACAAAGCCACCTAATGGGCTCAAACCGGCATACACCCATTTGAAACACCCGAGGACGATGCCCCAATTTGCCTTGGTCGCGATGTCTGGAATGTCTTCCATCATCGAGGTCTTCATCGCCGCAAGCATCTGGCGATCGAGATAGTTCAGCAAGGCAACCGGCACCAGAAGTGCAACCACCAACCAAGCCATCTGGACGCTGTTGATCGATTTGTCTGACTCGACATTAACCATGTTTAGTACCCTATGACACGCTCACCGCTTGTTGACTCAGGCAATCGGCAGGAAACAGACACCTAGATTCCTAGCTGGAATCGTAGCTGGATTCCTAGCTGGATTCCTAGCTGGATTCGTAGCTGGATTCGTAGCTGGATTCGTAGCTGGATTCGCCAGAATTCAGTATGTTCTGAATTCTGGCGAATCCAGCTACGGTAGTATCATGCCGACGCTCAAGGATCGACCAACTCATAGATTCCGCGACCAGCTCGTTTGAGCTTTCCTTGTTCGGTAAGCTCCTCCCATACATCTTTTGGGAATTGGCTTGGAGGCGTGATTGCGACCACTCCTGACTTTCCGCCACCCGACATTGGTCCGTGGCCAATGCGCGACTCATCATCCAGCTTGGTCAGCTTCAATCGCTTCCGAAAGGCCTTCATCGCTAGGCGAAGCTCTTCTTTTCTGGCTGCCGGATCTGGTGTTATTGGGTTAAGCGTTGCCGGGTCGGACGGTGGAACTGGGGCTGGAGCGGATTCAGACATGAGAGTGTCTTTGTTGAGAGTGGTTCTATACCGCAAATCGGAAGACACGATTTGCTCAAGTCCCACATCATAACAAGAATCTTTTAGGAATGGTAAAACGCTGGTGAACAGAATTAGAAACGGTAGGTGCGCGTTCGTCGCGGAGCGACGAGCGACAATGTCGCCCTTCGCTCCGAGACTGACATTTTTTGGGTTAGCGGTAATTGCAGTATTTTTTTGAAGCGCTATAAAAGTGGCATGAACACCACCCCAAACAAATTGCCCCCGGAAATTCGCTTCAATAAGCCTGAGCGTACTCAGTTTGAGTTTCGCGACGTCTGCTTGGAGGAATTGGTTTCAGAGACCCATCAAGTCCGGTTGGTATGGGACTATGTCTGTTCGCTGGATTTAACGCCATTTTGCGGAAATTACAAATCCATTGGCGACAACGCGGGCAGAAACGCCACCGACCCGCGGATACTTCTAACGGCTTGGCTTTATGCAACCATCGAAGGCGTAAGTAGCGGTCGCAAATTGGCGAAACTGTGCGAACGCGACGCGGTGTTTATGTGGATATGCGGGCATGTCGGTGTCAACTACAACATGCTCAATCAGTTCCGGGTGAATCACCAAGTGGCACTGCAGGACGTGATGACTCAGACAATTGCATCGCTTCATTTTCACCAGTTGATTGACTTCAAACGTGTTAGTCAGGATGGGATTCGAGTTCGCGCTAATGCGGGCAAGAGTTCATTCCGTAAGAAAGAAAAGCTCGAAGAACTGTCATCGCAAATCGAGCAAGAAGTTCGCAAGATTCTGACAGCTGATGATGCTGTGCAATCTGATAGCGACAAACGCAGTCAAGCGGCTCGGAAGCAGGCAGCGGAGGATAAGCAACGCCGAATTCAAGAGGCATTGGCAACCCATGATGAATTGTCCAAGCAGCGAGAGAAACGCAAAAAAGGCGAAGGCGATAAGACCCGCACAAGCACAACAGATCCTGAGGCTCGCAACATGAAGATGGCCGACGGAGGTTTTCGCCCAGCCATGAACATTCAAGCAGCAACGCTCAATGACAGCCGCATAGTTGTAGCGGTTGAGGCTACCAACGAAGGTACCGATAGTGGCCAAATGGAACCGATGCTTGATGCGATCGAGCAGCAACATGGTCACCGTCCCAAGGAGATTCTTGCTGACGGAGGCTTCAATTCGCGAGAAGACGTGACGGCCGTTGAAACTAGCGGGACCACGCTTTATTCACCGCTGAGAAAACGTCGGACAGATGATGCGGACTCAAGCGAACGTCGTCGTGGCGACAGCGATGAAGTAGCAAATTGGCGCAAGCGCATGCAAACCGAAGAGGCCAAGGAGATTTACAAGGAACGAAGTTCGACGGCGGAGTTTACGTTCGCCAGGTTCCGCAATCAGGGCCTGCAACAACTGCCAGTACGAGGGCTGGTGAAAGCCAAAACGATAGCCCTCTGGCATGCGATAACGCATAACTTCCGACAGATGCAGACCATGGGATGGCTCAAGTACGTAGGTATGACAAAAGCAACCTAACAGCTGCGAAATTCAGGCGATTTGCGTAAAGTGCACAGAGAAAAAGCACACTGACACCAGAATGCATTGACTGATTGGGGGTGACCATGTCCGGCGCGTAGCCGGAAGCGACAACGCGAATTTTAAAAAACTCGCTCTGGCGAACATGGTCATACACGT
>CANHVO010000496.1 GCA_947463915.1 Planctomycetaceae bacterium | reverse complement strand
TTGCCATCGTAAGTGACGTTGAGATACTGGCCATCGTCATACTGCGTCACCGGGCCACGGATACGCTGAATACTCGGATTGCGTGCGATGATGCGAACCGAGTTACCGTTCGGTTTAAGGACGGATTCAATCAATCCGGAATCATCAAGCCGGTAGAGTTCACAATTGGCAGAACCAGTCGTTAAACCAGATCGACCTGGAATTCCACCGCTCGGTACCTTTATCAGGAATGCAGGATCGGCTGGCGTACCGACTCGAACCACAGCCCACTGCTCCCCTGATTGATTTGGATCACTTCGCCACAGTATTTGAGCCGATCCATTGGGCTTCGATTGGAGAGTCGTTCCTCCTGACTCGGCGACGTCAGCATATTGATGCCAAGTCTCTTGCACGTTAACCTTGGCAGCCACCACGCCAGCAAACACGACACGGCCGACTTTGTCTTCGGCAATCGGTTCAATCGCGACGCCGAAGCGACCCGTGTGGGATTCAGCGTTAGGCCGGACCGATTGGATCGTGGCATCGCGAACGAAACGAGCGAGATCCATTGGGCCTTCGTCAGGATCGCCTAGTGGGGCGTTAAACCCAACGATTCCACCGATGGGCACAGTGGTCGCACTTTGGTAGTGAACGCGAACGGTGGCAGCGTCGCGAACATGGGTGCGATTTCCTGCGCCACCCGAGAGACGATCACGAGCGATGGCATCTGCGGCCGCCAGCAGACGGTTGTATTCGGCTGCGGTGATGTTGAGTCTCTCGCCAGGTTTAACGCGACGGGCCATTACTCGATCCCCAATGCGTTAAAGTTCGCTTCAGGGTAAACCTGTTCGACGTACGCCGCTTCAGGGACTTGCAGCACGCGATCGCCGACTACCTCTTCACCATGCTTGACCCATAGGTAGTCCCATCCTCGTTTCGACACGCCATGAATACTGCCAATCCTGACATTCGTCTCGTTAGGACGCGCCGCGAAGTGATAAGTCACATCGACCCAGTTCTGTTCGTCCTCGCCACCTTCGCCACCGAGGAACAGTGCTTCGCCGGGCGCGAAGATCGACCATGGTGTTGAATTGACGCGGCCAGTCATCGCGACCATGGCAAGTAGATAGTCGGTCGATACGAACTCAAACTTCTTACGAACGGAAAATTCGAACGCTGGCACAGTCACATCGACGCCGGCGACGCCGGAATCGCTGACTCCGATCGCGCCACGATAGTTGGGGGCGATTTTGCCACCTGCCGCGTAAATACCGCGCGTGAAGAGTGATTGATTTATGTGAGTCGATGCGCCGGTGGTATTGAATGAGACTGGATCAAGCTTGGTCTTGTTGATCGAAACGGTCACCAGGGCATGCTTCTCATTGATGTACTCACCATCCACCTGCAAGAATGGAATCAGATCGCGCTGAGTGGATCGGTAGTACGAAAGAACTGCATCCGCAGCGGCAGCAGGATCGACCGAGCCACCATTAGTGCCGACATAGACGAACGTGTCCGAAGTCGCCTTGCCACGCGTAGCCTTCTTTGAAAGCGCCGCCAGTTCGAAGTTGTATCCGCCACTTGAGAATCCCATTAGCTAAACACGAAGCCTCCCGTGCGGGCTCGTGAAGCCAACTGAGCGGTGTTCTCAGCGGTCTGAATGATGGCTCGCTTCACATCATCCGAGAGGCCTTCACCAGTAACTTGTGGCATTTGCAATCGGGCGACACTCAGCGAGAGTGCAGCGTCGAACTCATCAAGGCGTACGCGGACTGCTGCGAAGGACGCTAACAGCGATTCAAGATTAAGCAAAGGTTGTTGCTCTGTAATCGAAGGTTCAACCATGTCCTCTGGCGTCGCAACTTCTGCATCCATAGGCTGCGGCGCGATCTCTTGTTCTACTTCAGGCAATTCCGGATTCGCTTCGCCAGCGTCGGCTCCGTCCATTGCATCGACAACGTCATCAGCGTTGGCAGCATCAGGTTGATCTAACGGTTCCATCGTAGGAATGAGCGACGCACCACTACCAAGTCCTAGTCCACGACTTTCAAAGTTGCCGGCCGCCTCGGTTTTCTCCGCATTGTCCTTTGGTCCTTTGGAGAACTGGTCCATCGAATCCTTGGCAGATCGATCGAGACCGAGTTTGAGGTCCTTCTTCTTAGGTGGTTTTAGCTTTGGATCTTTGATGCCATCGATATCGACCTTGGGAACCTTCAAGTCGCCAGGCTTGGGCATTGCTGGCGGCTTGGGAGCATTTGCAGTTGGATTCTCCTTCTTGGGTTCTTCCACCTTGATGTTATTGGCTGTTTCAACGGCAGTGTCGAATTCGGCTTGTGCTGCAGCAACTTGCTCATCGCGTTCTTTCGTTCGATCCTCAGGCGATTGGCGACCAGCTTCGCGTGCAATACGAGCCTCTTCTCGCATTTGGTCGAGAGTCTTTTGGACACCAACTGTCGTGTCGTCAATCGTCTTTTGCCGAGCAAGTCCGGCCGTTTCGTTCTCTTTGAACTGCTCCTCTTTTGAGGTGTCAACAGTTTTGTTCTTCGCTTCAGTCTCTTGATCAATGACAGCCATTTCAGCATCGATATCACGACCCGCTCGGGCCTTACGACGTTCCTCAAGTTGTTGCTTGATTCCTTCCTGCATTTGCACACGATTGGATTCGATTTGCTGTTTGCGAGCGTCTCGCCGCTTCATACGATCGGCGATGGCCTGCTGCTTCTTAGCTTGCTCGGTTTCGTCGGCTGTTTTGATTTCCTTGTCGATCTTGGCCATTTCGACTTCGACGTTCACATCGTCATCGAACAGGGACTTGAGTTTGATCCAGGCCTTACGCAGAAAGCCGACAGTCGAGTTCCACATCGATTTGACTTGGGCAACGAACACCGACCATGTGTCTGCGAGATAGTCGATGGTTTCGACCCAGGCGGTTTCGACACCTGCTAGTGCGTTGATGAGCACACCGCCGATTTGTACCGAGACGTCTCCAGCGATGTCTACAAGCTCTCGCAGTCGAATGAATCCCTTCTTGAGGAATCCGATCGTGTAGTTCCAGCCCTTCTGCACGGAGGTTGTCAGAATCGTCCAGCCATCGGCCATGAAGCCAAGCGTTGCATTCCAGACGCTAGCAAGTCCCGACAAAGCACTGATCAGAACATCGCCGATGGCATAGGCTGAATCGCCCCATACATCAGAAATGTAGTTAGTGAAATCAGCCCACACTCCTTTGAGGTAGGTGGTGCCTTTGATCCATTGCAGCTTGAGATAACTCCACAACACATTGGCGGCTGCCGTGATTTCGCCCGCCGCAAGTGCATTGGCGATGGCACCGAATGCTTTGATTGTGTCGGCCTTGAGTGTTTCAAAGACTCCTTTCAAGTACTCGATCGCTTGGCCCGCAATGCCGGACGAGTAGATGAAGTATGCCCCCAGCGCTGCAACTGCAGCGACCACTAGGCCAATGGGCGTGAATAAAGCTCCGATCAGCGTTACCAGGACGCCAATCGCAGTTCCGACCAGCGAAAACATGGATGCCAGCCCACCAACAGCAAACGCGGCCACGCCAGCAGCGCTTCCGATTCCGATGAATGCAGCTCCGACTCCAACGACGCCAGCGACAATCAATGCGACCTTCTTGACGATCTCCTTGTTCTTGCCAATCCATTCAGTGAGCCCAGATAGTGCACGCGAGATCGACTTCATCATCGAGCTAACCGATGTGTCGAGTGCCTCGCCGATCGCGATCGCGACACCTTCCACAGAGCTTTTCAGGATCCGAAAGGCACCGCCGATGCCGGCCTCCATGTCAGCAGCGGTCTTGGCAGCGATACCGCCTGAGTTTTGCAACTCGGCGAGTAATTGACGTGTATCTGTCACTGTCTTTCCAATTGCCGATGCACTGGTGATGCCGAGCAAACCAAAGACTTCGTTGAATGCTTCAGCCCGATCACCTGTTCCCATGTTGGCAGTGGCCGCAGAGACTTCGCCGAGCACGTCCACAAGGTTGCGAGCGTTGCCTTGTGCATCTTTAGTCGCGACACCGAAGACCTTCATGAACTTTTCGGATTCAGCCGCGCTGAGTGTTAGCAGGCGACGGAGTGCGGTACCGGCTTCGCTACCTTGAATCCCGAGGTTTCCAAGGGTGCCAAGTATCGCGAGCGTTTCCTCAAGGCTCATATTGGCATCGGAAGCCACTGGCCCCGCATAGGACAACGCTTCACCAAGTGACTCCACAGAGTTGAACGACTTGTTGGCAGCTGCCGTCAGACCGTCGGCAACGCGAACTGCATCGCTAGCTTCCATGGAGAACTGGCGAATGGTAGCTGCCATGATGCCAGAACTCAGTGTGGCATCAGTACCAGTCGCTCGTGCCAGATTCATGACGGCAAGCGTCATTTCTTCGATCTGCTTTGGAGAGAAACCCGCGCGACCGAGTTCGGTCATGAGCGAAGCGACTTCCGTAGCAGAAAAGCTTGTGGTCGCTCCTAAGTGCTTCGCAGTATTGCGTAGAGATTCGAACGTTTCGCCAGTCGCGTTGGCCGCTGCCCCCGCTGCCCGAATCGCATCGTCAAAGCTGGTGTAGACTGCGAGACTACCAGCCACTGGGGTTGCTGCGGCAACTCCCAAACCAGTGAGCTTTGTTCCGAGCAAGCGTGTTGAAGCACCAAATGATTTAAGTCGCTTCTGTGCAGCTTCGAGTCCCTTGAGGAATTGAGAACTCCTCGTTGTCAGCTCGACATAGGCTCCTCCGGCTTTAACTTGCGACATGGCGACTCTTGTGTCCTTGGACGGTAACTTGCACCCAACATTCCAGCGGCCTGTTCAACAGTCCCTTTCGCTAT
>CANHVO010000495.1 GCA_947463915.1 Planctomycetaceae bacterium | reverse complement strand
CTGGCTCATTTTGACAAAGCTAGATCGACGGATGCAGAAGGATCGCGTTGAGAGTTTTCAGTTGTCAGTTAACTGTTAACTCGCGAATTGCGAGCCTGTTCCCTTTTACTGACGAAACGACAATGGCTGTTTCGCTTTCGATCAAGTTTCCCATTTCCGAAATGACGTCAAAGCGTTTGCCATCGATTTCGGCGACTCCGGTTGGCTTAACCACGGTACAAGTAACCCCTTGGTAGGCGATCCATTGATTGAGCTGCCCCGATGCTTCCGCAGTGTCCGAATTAGGAGATGGCAAAATCCAGTCATCGCGATCGGGAAATCCCAACACATACTGTTGCACCACGTAAAGGATGGCTATCGCAGGATTCCAGAAGCTGATCGGTGTCACTTCGGAGAGGAACCAACCTAGCGCCAAGAATCCCAAGACAGCCACCAAAGGTACGACGACGGAGATATCGAGCAGGAAGCAAAAAAAGGTCAATCCACCAAAGACGCTCGCGAGTCGAGCAACCATGCGCGGCCTCGATATCTTTGGCACTTGGGCGAACTGATTGGGATTGCCAAAAGAAATCAAAAGCAACGTCGCTGCAGAGGCAACAACGAACAGTAAAACTACGATCGGAAAGTCCCAAGTTGTAAACTTTGTCATAGTGCATGCAGCGAGAATTGAGTTGACAAAAGCATTGAAGCAGAGGTACTTCAAACGCCATTCCGGCTAAAGCCGGTACACCAACGTTTGGTATTCCGCTGTACAGCGTGCCAACCTTTTCATCTGGTGGAAGCCTCGGCTTTAGGCTCATGCGTTAGCGATCCGTCTCCAAGGCTGCCGCCTCGGTGAAGCGGTCAAACATGGATCTCATGGCGGTATAGTGCACCGTCTGAACCACATCTCGAGCGCTCGACAGCTTAAGAGCTTGGTCAACTTGTCGGTCGGTTAGCACGACGGGCGACGCGGCAAGATTTTTCGCAACGATCAATAGCGCACGGTCTTTGGGCGATAGTTTATCATTTCCCGAAGCGTCCTCTAAATTTGAGAGCGCATCAATTTGTTCGTTGGTTTGTCCTAAATCCTTCAGTCGGTTCTGTGCTTCGCCGAGCGAATACCAAGCTCCATTTTGCTGGGCGATGACCCAAGACATCTGCGCGCGAACCAGTGGGCTCAACTGAAGATCCGTTTCCGCGGTGACGAGTGATGCAACTTGACGTTTGCCAGCAATTGGGAAATTCAGCAGCAGTCGCATCCAATTCGGCACAGCCCCCGAAGGCGCGAGTTCACCAAGGATTTCCTTGGCTCGCTCGTTGCTAACGAGAGGTAGTCGAGGGGGCCGTTTGCTAGCCTCTTGAAGTTTCGTGGCTAAGTCACTGCCACTCGGCCTCTTGACTGCAACCGTTTGGGCTGCATCTACCGCGTGCAAAGGATCAGATAGATAGACTGTTTTCGATATCGCAGTCAAATACGGAGCGCTCGTATCGGTAAGATACGAGTGAGCGTGTTGATCCGAAGCGTTCGCGGCTCCAAAATTTCCACCGCTCGTCGATTGAGGAACGCCAACACCTTCTTTCCACCGGTTGATTGCGTTGTTGCCAGCAACAGACAGAATGATCTCCAAAACCTGGAGATCGCTGTAGTGCTTCTTGCAAGCGGAGATATCCTCGTCCGAAAGCAAGTTAGGTTCCAGAGTTAGACGACGCGCCAATGCAAATGCAGCTTGTTCCTCAACCGGAAACTTGGACCAATCCGTATCAAGCGCTGCAATCGCGTCTTCAAGCATACCAACACCTAGTAACTTGGATTCTTGGTGCCCCAAGCAGTATTGGCAGTTGTTGACTCGAGAAGCGATCCAAAACAGTCGGGTCTTGAAACCGTAGTCGAGCGTGAGCGCCAAGTCTTCTTCCACGACGGGCCGATTGGTTGGCTGAGGTACCGCAGGATTTCTTTTTGGGCTACCGCTGAAATTCAGATAGCCTCTTGCGCCATTGGTCATCGGCAAAAACAACTTGCCTAATCGTCCTTCGTATCCCTGCGTTCTCGGGTCGTTCGACTCCTTCTCGCTCTCCGACAAGGGTGGCAATGGGATACGCTCCTTGCGAAGCTTCATGTCCTCCAGGAGACGCTTCATCTCCGGACGCGTGGTAGGTGTTGGCCTTGGTTGATCCGGCGAATCTGTTGGGCCGGACGCCCCCTTGGAGGCAGGGCTTACGACTTGAGCGAACGTGGATACCTCTACGCTTTGTGCGGTGACCAAAGTGGCCGTTATCGCAAAGGAAAACTTGAATAATTTCATGATGAACTACTCTAAAATGAGTTGGATTTGTTGCTCATGGCGCTTGAGACTACGATCTCCAGCCGAGGATGCAGGTCTCGTCTTTACCCACAATTCCTGACAGATTTCGTCCTCGTACTCAATGAAATGGTACTCGCACTCGTACTCGATTGTCCATCCGATCGAGTACGAGTACTGCCCTTCGGGCGGAGTACGAGTACGAAAAACCCGAAGGAATTGGAATGTGATGTTCAAAGATATGGGTAAAGCCGAGGATTCAGGCCTCATCTTTCCCTCTACTTATTGATTTTGCTCCCGTCGCCCCTCTTAGGAGACTGCTGAATGAATGAGTTCGCCACTAGGCAACGTCTCAAGCACAACCCGAAGCGTGAACCGCGGGGCCAAGAATCCCTCGCTCACGCGTCCGGTGGAAGAAAATGGGATTGGGGGAATCATTCCCTCCAATCGTCGGCTGACTCGATACGTCTCAGGCCGCTGATGTTGGTTTGATAGGAATTGTGGATACCGAGCACATTTACTGAGATTATTCCCGGGAAGATGTTTTCAGAATTGCGGCGAAAGTTCTCGGCAGAGTAAAGCAAAGGAAAGTGCCAGTAGAGGCTGTAATCGAGCGACAGCAGCAACTCGAGTAGAGGTTTGGATTTATCACGCCGATCGTTTTCGACATACAGAAACGGTCGGCATCTCTTGATGGTTTCGATCCCGCCCCGAATGACTTGGTGCTCCATCCCTTCAACGTCTGCCTTGATTGCGTGTAAAGTCGGTAAGTTGAGCGAGTCGATCGTCACGACCGGGACCCGCTCCCCATTGCCTTCGTCCATCAGAAAGAGGCCGCCAAAGTTATTCGGCTTGGAGTAATTCAAGCTAGGTACAACCATGGTGCCCTGCTTATCGCTGAGCCCTTCCCAGCGGCAGTTAACGTGGGCGATGTTGTTAAGGGCCATATTCGCGCATAGCGTTTGGTGGACAATCCGCTGCGGTTCGAAGGCGAATACTCGTCCTTGAGAACCAACGTACTTCGCAATCGGCAGCGTAAGGGATCCAATGTTGGCTCCCGCTTCAACAACCCATTGCCCTGGGCGAAGAAGTTGACGAAATAAATCGGCTTCTCCTTCGGAGAACTCACCATAGAGTTCAATCGAGCGACCGATGTAAGTATCCATTTTGTTACACAGCATTCGTCCATGCCGTGCGTCGACAAGAATGTTTTGTGGTTCCATGTCAGACAGTCTACAGATTTTCGTAAACGCTTAGTAGAGCGGTTACCCCGGAAGCCCAAAACCTCGCAATTTTGGGGCCCCGAAAATGCCTACCGCAACTTGCTCGGTATTACGGGGACAACCCCGAGTTTTGCATAGTCGAACCCACTATCGGGTGGGTTGTAGGCCCCCACAATGTCCACACATGACTCCGCATCAATCTTGGACTCCATCTGCATGCACCAATAGGCTGCGTTTACGGTCAAACGTCGCATGCCAGCGCTCTTGTAATCCTGCGCGCTGCCCATCGTTACATGGAAGACTCTCGATGTAAGCCCTTTGTTTCCTGTCCAGGGTTTCAGCCATGCGACTGGAAGCGGAATGAGTTCTGGGTTGACTGCATCATCATGCCTGCGTCCCATCAGCGGCTGTCCTTCGACAAGCGGTATGCAGTCATCTCGAAGTTGCCCACCTTCCTTGTAGGTTCGGTACACGTCGGATTGGCCCCAGATATCCGTAACACCCGTGAGAATCGGGTGCTGCTTGTTGGCTTCGACGATAATGCCGCGCGTCGAATCCTGTTGCCATCGACCGTGATGGCTTCGGAAAGCGCCCCCTAAAACGTCTTCCCCAAAATCGATTTTCTTCCCACCCTTTTTGTACTCGAAACCGAGAAAGCCATGGTTCGCGGTTCGAATTCCGATGATCGGCTTGCCAGAGTCTAGATATTCGTAAATGTGCGTCATCTGTTCAGGAGGCAATGAGATGAGTCGGCTAAACAAAATGACCAAGTCGCATTTCTCTAGATATTCCAAACCGGGAATATTATGTACGGCTGATTTATCTTCCCAACGAATCTTCTTGGTAGGATCCACTTGGTTGTTCTCATTCAGGCTAAACAGGACGGTGCAATCGAATCCATGATGCTTGGACAACAATCTTGCCAACATCGGCAATGAATGCTCGCTTCGATACTCCTGGTCCGCTGCGATGAGGATGATGTGCTTGCCTTGTCCAGGCCCAGGCCCTCCGGGATACGTAAGCCATAACGGGCTTTCTGGGACCGGATGGTCACCTGCAACCGCCGACGCCCCGATCTGCAAGTCATTCGCAATGAGCAATGCTCCAGCCATTAGCCACATGAAGATGGGACGGAGCGTTCGGTTGTTGGATAGCATGAATAGCTTTCTTTCGGCAAGTGGCGGAATAAGAATAATCGTGGCTGGATTCGCCAGAGTACAGAGCACACTGAATTCTGGCGAATCCAGCTACGAGTCGCCAGAGTAGAGAGCACACTGAATTCTGGCGAATCCAGCTACGAGTCGCCAGAGTAGAGAGCACACTGAATTCTGGCGAATCCAGCTACGAG
>CANHVO010000494.1 GCA_947463915.1 Planctomycetaceae bacterium | reverse complement strand
CTACTAGGTAATTGTCGCTTGCAATGTGTCGCCCTCCGGGCTTTGCAGTTTGCAATATTGGGCTCCGGCGGCTCACGCCGCCGGCAGAGATGTGTCGCCCTCACGGCTGTTTTACGGCACAGCACCTTTCGGTTACTTCCCGTCACTCAACATCCATCAGTGACTCAGTGTCGCTCGGGGCAAATAAGAACCCAGTCTTTTTTCCGTCGCGGTGTCTTGGTGAGATGCGTCATGGCTTCCTGACTGTTCCTGAAAGCATGTACAATTGCGTCTCACAAATTAAGTTGCGACAACTCCTCCTAGCTTTCTCCCTCCCTCACACCGACTCATGAAACACGCTTCTCTTCTTGGTTTAACCGCAGCAACCCATACGCCATTCAATGCAGATGGCTCACTCAACTTGGCGGTCGTGGAGCAACAGGCGAAGCATCTGATGGCCAATGGAGTCCATACCGTCTTCATCGGGGGCAGTACAGGAGAAAGCCATTCCCTTTCCCTCACCGAACGACAATCGCTGGCACAACGCTGGTCGGAAGTAGTTCGGAACACGTCTCTGCGAATGGTCGTGCATGTTGGAGCGAATTGCTTGTCCGATTGCAGAGCTTTGGCCAGCCAAGCTCAAGAACTGGGGGCCGTGGCCATTTCTTCGATGTCGCCGAGCTACTTCAAGCCGAAATCGCTTGACGTTTTGATCGATTGCGCCGCGGATATCGCCGCCGCCGCTCCCGACGTGCCGTTCTATTTTTACGATATCCCAGTCCTTACGAACGTGCACTTTTCGATGCCTGAGTTTCTAACGCAAGCTCCTGCCCGAATACCAACCCTGTCAGGGATCAAGTTTACCAACCCGGACCTAATGGCGTATCAGCTTTGTTTGCGAGCCAATTCCTACAAGTGGGATGTGCCGTTTGGATGCGATGAATTTTTGTTGGCTGCGCTCGCCCTCGGTGCAAAAGGTGCGGTCGGCAGCAGTTTTAACTTTGCCGCACCTATTTACCTCCGATTGATCGAAGCCTTTCAAAAAGGGGAAATCAACGCCGCTCGCGAAGAGCAGTTTCGAAGCGTACGGATCATCCAACTGCTCGCAAGCTACGGATACATGGGGGCAGCAAAGGCCGTTATGGGGTTCCTGGGAGTTCCTGTAGGTCCTGCTCGGTTGCCGAATGGTAACTTGTCCGGCATCCAAATCACTGAGCTGCGTCAAAAGCTAGAAACGATGGGCTTCTTTGAGTGGGTGAAGCGGTAATGCTGCCTGCCGATCAGCCAGCTAGGCTAACCACCACCGATGGCCGCAACCGATTGCTGCATTGCTATCGCGACGGCTTGCTTAACGACACGGTTCCATTCTGGTTTCCGCGAAGCGTCGACGTGGAGCATGGCGGTTTCGTGCATTGTTTGGACCATGACGGCTCTCTGTTGGACACGGACAAATCGGTCTGGGCGCAAGGTCGCATGTGCTGGATGCTATTGACCCTGTACAACACGATCGAGAAACGAACCGAGTGGCTCACCTGGGCCGAATCTGGACTCAACTTTATCGAACGCCATTGCTTTGACACCGACGGCCGCATGTTCTTTCATGTTGCTCAGGATGGCAAAGCGATTCGCAAGCGACGATACGCTTTTAGCGAAGCGTTTGCCGCGATCGCTTATGCGGCCCACTACCAAGCGACGGGAAAGGAACAATCCGCTCAACGAGCCAATCACCTTTTCGATTTCTTCACGCATTGGAATTTCACTCCTGGGTTAATGCCCCCAAAACACACCGATACTCGACCAGTGATCGGTTTGGGGCCGAGAATGATCACGCTGATCACGGCACAGGAAATGAGAACCAGTCTTGGCGAGGCTCCTCATCTGACGAAATGGATCGATCGGTGTATTGACGAGATCTCGAGCTTGTTCGTAAAACCTGAATTGCGCGTGGTGATGGAGACCGTTGCTCCCAATGGTGATCTTGTCGATCACTTCGATGGCCGACTGCTCAATCCCGGGCATGCGATCGAGGGAGCTTGGTTTATCATGCAAGAAGGGCACTATCGTTCGGACTCAAGTTTGATTCGACTTGGGTTTGACATGTTGGAGTGGATGTGGGAACGAGGCTGGGACCATGAATTTGGCGGCCTATTTTACTTTCGCGATTTGCACGACAAGCCGGTTCAAGAGTACTGGCAAGACATGAAATTCTGGTGGCCGCACAACGAGACGATCATTGCCACCCTGATGGCTTACGAACTAACAGGCGACGTCAAATTTGCACAATGGCATCAGCAAGTCCACGATTGGAGCTTCCGCCACTTCGCCGATCCAGAGGGTGGAGAATGGTTCGGCTATTTGCACCGCGATGGACGGCGAGCGACATCGACCAAGGGAAATCTGTGGAAGAGTTTTTTCCACCACCCGCGAATGCAGTGGCTGTGTAGCCAATGGCTGGGAAGTTAAAAAAGGAGTTCGCACCAGAGGTGCGAACTTCTGTGGGATAGGCTTCCAGCCTGTCGGTTGTAGGGTAGCGAAAGTCGTCAAGACTTTCGGCTACTATTCAATACGACCGAAACTCTTGACGAGTTTCGCTACTCACCTTTGGAAGGGGAGTTAGGTCATTGACGACATCGCGATTTGGCGAATGCACTAAGCCACTTGCTTCAAAAACCCTTCGAGCATTTTTGCTCGAACGGGATTCTGCAATTTTGCAACCGCTTTGGCTTCGATCTGTCGAACTCGTTCTCGCGTTACTTTGAAGATACGACCGACTTCTTCGAGCGTGTACGAGAAGCCATCGGTCAAGCCATAACGAAGTCGAATGATCTCGCGTTCGCGATAGGTCAACGTCTGCAGCAAGGAATCGATACGATCTCGCAAGACGCCGTTGCTGGCATTGCGGACAGGACTGTCGCTCGATGGATCTTCGATAAACTCACCAAACGCATTGTCTTCGCCTTCGCCAACCGGTCGGTCCAAACTGATTGGACTGCGGCCGATGTCCAGAACGCGTTGGACTTCTTCGATCGTCATTTCCGCTACTTCTGCGATTTCGTACATGCTTGGCTCACGCTTGAAATCTTGTGTCAGCTTCTTTTGAATGTTTCGAAGCTTGCTCAGGACATCGATCATGTGCACTGGAATGCGAATCGTTCTCGCTTGATCGGCGATCGCTCGGGTGATGGCTTGGCGAATCCACCAAGTTGCGTAGGTCGAGAACTTGAAGCCGCGGCGGTATTCGTACTTATCGACCGCTCGCATGAGACCGGTGTTGCCTTCTTGAATGAGGTCCAAGAAGCTCAGTCCTCGATTGCGGTACTTCTTGGCGATCGAGACGACGAGTCGCAAATTGCCGCTTGAGAGTTGTCGCTTGACGGCTTCGTACTCTTTGAAGTTCTTCTTGAAGTCTTCGACGCGGGCTTGCAATGAGCGTGGGCTCTCTTGCGTGGTCATGATCAAATGGCGTAGCTCGGAAACGCATCGATTGAGCTCATTGCCCGAACCCATGTTTTCACGAAGGTAGTCGATGCGGTTTTTCAAGTAATTCATTCGTTGCGAAAACTGCTCAAGCTGTTTCATGAGCGGAATCACGCGGCGTGAACGGAGCGAGAGTTCTTCTACGAGAACCAACGACTTGAGGCGACGTCGTTGGTAGTTTTGGCGAGTGCGCTCTTTTTCTGTTTCCGATGTACTCTTTCGAACGACGCGCTGGAATTCGCGGCGGTTCTCTTCGATCAGTGCGTCAAGTGTTCGCAAGTTGTGCGGCATACGAGCCGTGATTTGCTCTTTGGTCAGTCGCTCGGTCAGCGATACCTTGATGGTTCGGTCGAACGGCAAAATACCGGCAGCGACTTTTCGAAGGATTTCAACGGTTTGACGAAGCGCAAAATCGTTTCCGAGCACGGCTCGACGGAATTTGCGGCGTGTGATTTCAATCTTCTTTGCCAAGGAAATCTCTTGCTCGCGGGAGAGCAAAGGGATTTCGCACATTTGGCTCAGGTACAGACGAATCGGATCGTTGGTGAGCTTTGGCATTTCGGAAGGCGTCGAAATCGAGTGTTCGCCGTTGAACACTTTCAGCTTATTGCGGGCTTCGATTTCAACTTCCGTTTCGTCGACAATATTGACCCCAGCTCGCTCCAAGGCGACCAAAAGATGGTCTAGCTTTTCAGCCGTGTTGGCTTCATCGGGAAGATATTCATTGACTTGATCGTAGGTTAGATAGCCTTGTTGGCGACCGATCAAAACCAAATTTTCCAAATCATTAATTTGTGTTTCCACGAGATCAACTCCATTTGATGGTGGTACTCTGTTGTTACTGACCGTTCATCCAATGAACAGTCGTTTGGGGTCAACAACATGAATGCTTTTGTGGTCGAGAAGTCCCTCGACGTTGTTTCAACAATGATCGCTTTGAGGCGAGCGGCGGGATGAAGTCTACCGTAGCTGAATTCGTAAGAATTCAGAACCAGCTGAATTCTTAGGAATCCCGCTACTAGCCCTGAGGCGGGAAAAGCCCCTGCCGCACGCGAGCCTGGTGAATGAGATCATTCAGCAAACTCAAGGACGACTCCTCATCCAGTTGTTTCTTTTCGAGCGATTGAATTTGCGACCGCCTCAGTGCTCGGTCATCTTGACCGCTCAGGTGCTCACATAGGGAATGCAACCGCTCATCTGCTGTCATCATCGACAGTGGTGTTTTGCGAGCCGCGTGTTCCTCGACACTTACGAGAACACTTTTCAAGCCCGGATCCTCCGTCGCCGACATGACACTGTCAAAGTCTAACGCATGTCCCTCAAGTTCCAAGTCCAAAACCAACTGAAAAAGTTTTTTTGCAGTAGTTGTTGTTAAGCTCGCAATCGGGAATCGCTCAATAGCCATCG
>CANHVO010000493.1 GCA_947463915.1 Planctomycetaceae bacterium | reverse complement strand
GCATTAAACTCGGAACCATGCCGCGTCCCTTGTCGGCCAGTGATCAAACCGGCTCGCGACGGCATACATACCGCTGCGCTAACGTGAGCATCCGTAAAGCGAACACCGGACTTTCCAAGTCGATCAATATTCGGGGTGGGGATATGGTTTGAGCGGTATGTGCTGACATCTCCAATCCCAAGATCATCTGCCAGAATCAAAACCACATTTGGCCTGCGCTCAGTTGTTGGCTGCTGTGCTTGGAGCGAGTTGCTTCCGAGGATGCCGAATAAGGCAATGAATAGATGTGCGCGTTTCATGTTTCTTTCTTTACTAAAAATGAGCCGCGGGTGCTAGCCGCGACAACCGTGTTTGCCTTGGAAACCGTTACGCCGCTAGCGTCAGAAGTCTTAAGTTCCTTCCGGTTTTTATGTTCAACTTACCCTCGTTCCAGGGCTCTGCCCAACACTGTGAAGCATGTTGTAGCGAAACTCGTCAAGAGTTTCGGTTGTTTAGGCGATGCAGCCGAAAGTCATGACGACTTTCGCTACAAAACAGCCGTCCCCAGGCGGAGCCAGGGGATTAGCGCTAAAAAACGGAAGGAACTTCCGGATTTTAGCACTAGCGCCCGCGGCTCAGTAATATGCCACTGTTCCGTCGGAAGTTCTAAGCACATCTGCATTTATTTTTCGTATTAATTAGCCGATGGGCGCTAGCCCCGGTTCTCGACGAATGTCGAGCAATTGGAAAACCGGGCCTAGCGCCCATCGGCTTATGGATTGTTTCACTCGTAAACTCATGCCGAAGTGATTCGTTACTGTTTGACTCGCTGGGCACGTTGCCTGGCTTGCTTTTTGCCATCCGAGCCATCAGCGGGATCAACATTGATCTTTGGAAAGTGCTTGGCCAATTCCCTTTTCTTGGCTTCATGCTCAGGCAACTTGGCGAGATTGGTCCATTCATAGGGATCGCTTTGATGATCGTACAATTCTTCGCCGCCATCTGCATAGCGAATGTACCGCCAGCGGTCGTCTCGAACCGCATGATTGTTTTGTCCGAATGTCGTCAATGCAACTCCGTCCCAAGCTGACTTTGGGTCTGACAATAACCCGACTATCGAACGACCTTCGAGATGCTTAGGTGCAGGGACCTTTGCCAGTTGGCAGAGCGTCGGATAAATATTGAGGAAGTCTACTGGCCGATCACACCGATCACCCGCGTTGGTGGTTCCAGGAACAATCCAAATGAGCGGAGCGCGAGTTGATTCTTCCCACAACGCAAATTTGCGCCAGTGTTGTTTCTCTCCGAGGTGCCAACCATGGTCGCCGAACAATACAATGATGGTGTTGGACTTGTGGGCAGACTCGTCCAGTGCATCGAGCACACGACCAACCTGACCATCGAGATAGCTAATGGCTGCAAGGTATCCTTGTATTGCTTCTTTCCAACGCCCCGACTTGGTTACCGCTTCATGATCGCCGAGAGCCTTGGCCATATTGCGTCCGGCTTCTGGCAAGTCCTCCAGATCATTTGGCTGGGTGGGTGGAAGTTCGATTTGATCCAACGGATGCAAGTCATAGTATTTCTTGGGTACATTCCAAGGCATGTGTGGCTTGTGAAATCCAAGAGCGAGCAAAAATGGGCGATCGTGTTTTCGCTTGAGTTCTTCGATTCCGAAGTCCGCAGTGGGTGTGTCCACGATCGCGTCGTCCCCCGCATTCACGATTCCAAATTTGATACCGGCGATACTGCGATCATCGAGGTTGGATTCATTAATCGATTCACGCTCCTTGCTGCCGGTTTTCGTCCATTGGTCTTCGAACCCAATCCCACCATGCCAGAGTTTCCCCATCGCAAGGGTCTCGTAGCCAGCATTCTTGAACTGTGTAAAAAGAGAGTCGCTCGATTTGATGGCAGAAACGTAGGGAATTCCATTGTCGTACACGCCGGACGTGCTCGGTCGCTTGCCAGAGAGCAGTGCCGCCCGCGAAGGATTGCAAACGGGCGCAGAGCAGTGTGCATTCGTAAACGTGATGCCCCGGGACGCAAGTCGATCGAGGTTCGGGGTTTTCGTTTGTGCATTCCGCCCAAGATGACCAACCCAATGATTAAGGTCATCGACTGCAATGAACAGAATGTTGGGCTGCGAAAGTTTCTCTTGCGAAAATGAAGCGACTGTCAACGTTACTACCGAGGCAACAAGCAAGACAGTGTGTTTGACGCCGGAGATCCAGGTTCGATGGAATGATAAAACCATAAAAAGGGGGCTTTTCATTTAGGGGTAGATGGTTCAACAGCCCACAGGAGTGCCACTAAAATGCAATGCTATGAGCATTTGTAGCGAAACTCGTCAAGAGTTTCGATTGCGTAGGCGTTGTAGCCGAAAGTCTTGACGACTTTCGCTACACAGGTGCGAGGGAGCAAGTTTAATACAAAGGGGGGCTCCGAGTTGTCATGAACGATCACAAGATTCGACACGAATGCTTTGGATGATGACTTCATTTTTTCCCGTCGCTTAATTTGGCTTCACCCCAAACGGCTGGCGATTTGAATCCGTCCGGCTTAGGCCGCGCCTTGGGAGCTTTTGCCTGTTTTTGGTATTTGGCCCATCGGCTCTTGAGCTCATTCGCCTTGTCTGGAAATTTTTGGTGAAGATCGCTTTCCTCGTATGGATCGTTCTTGAGGTCGAAAAGCTCGAGCTGCTGCGCCTTGTCTGATTCCTCAACTGCTTCGCCATCAAAGCCAGCCGTCGACTTGGCTCCATTGACGACCAACTTCCAATCACCAACTCGAATTGCCCCGGACTGTGGCGTCGCATTAATAAGGATATCTTCATGCGGGGATGGCTTGCCATCCGCAATGGTGGCCCATGCATCGCGACCATCAAGCGGCAACTTTTGCACAACTTTGGCTCCCGCCAAGTTGAGAAGGGTCGGATACAAATCGGCTGCGTGCAACGGTTCGTTCACAACAGAACCCTTTGGTATTCGGCCTTCCCAATTGGCAAAGGCAGCAACGCGAACGCCACCCTCGTAATGAGTGGCTTTGCCAGCCCGCAATGGACCATTGCTGGTCACGACACCTGGCTGCGGCCCACCGTTGTCGGAAGCAAACACAAACAGCGTGTTGCTGCGCACTCCAGCGGTGTCAATCGCTTGAACAATTTGCCCAACAGCCTCATCCAATGCAGTGAGCATTCCAGCGTAGATCCTCCGATCACCCTTGAGATGCCCGTAGTCTTTAAGATAACTCTCGGGAACTTGATGAGGTGCATGGACTGCGTTGAACGGAACGTACAAGAAAAAAGGCTTCTTTCCTGCATAGGTTTGAACGATCCGAGTCGATTCCTTGGCAATCAAATGTGTACTGTAGCCTTCGTCGCGATTGGTAACGTCATCTTTGTGCCAATCAAAGCCACCATCACGCACATGGGTGTTGTAGTCGATAGCGCCATTGTAATGACCATACTGATGATCAAAGCCTCGCTGCGTCGGCAGATAGCCTTTTTCGAAATGTCCCAAGTGCCACTTCCCGACAATCGCCGTCGCATAGCCTGCAGACTTCAATCCCTGGGCCACCGTTTGTTCTTCGAGAGGAAGTCCGTATTGTGCCCAAGGCCGTACGACTCCAGTTTGCAATCCATGTCGAATGGGATAGCGGCCTGTCATGAGTGCCGCACGCGTCGGAGTACAAACAGGCTGAACATAAAACGCCTCCAGCTTCGCACCGCCATTGGCCAATTTGTCTAGATTAGGAGTCTTGATCTCACTGCCATGCCAACCAACGTCTCCCCATCCAAGATCATCTGCGACAATCAACACGATGTTGGGAGCATCTGCATTGGCCGTTGCCTTTAGGTGACAAATCCACAGCGGAAGCAGTCCCGCAAGCACTAGCCATTTTCGCATCTCTAGGTTTCTCATTTATCTTCGGTAACTTCCTTAACTGGTGTTTCGCTTGAATGAAAGGGGCGGGCGGCACACGAAATGCGCCTGCTACCACACACTATTGTAAGCAACAGTAAGCATGTCTTGTTGGCTACGCAAAGATCTCCTTTGCGACCTTTCCAGCAACGTCCGTGAGTCGGAATTCACGTCCGGCATACGGATAGGTCAATTCCTCGTGGTCGAGTCCCATCAATGCGAGAATGGTTGCATGCAAATCGTTGGTATGCATTTTTCCTTCGACAGCCTCGCGACCGAATTCGTCGGTGGCGCCGAATGAAAAGCCCGGCTTTACTCCCGCTCCCGCAAACCACATGGGGTAGCCCGTGATGTTGTGGTCGCGACCGTCAGGTCCTTGGGCTTGTGGCAATCGTCCGAATTCGCTCCCAAACAAAACCAAGGTGTCTTCCAACATTCCCCGCTTTTCAAGGTCAGCAAGCAAAGCGGCTATCGGCTGATCCACGGACTTCGTGCGGGTTTTCAAGCCTTGATTGAGGTTATTGTGATGGTCCCAACCAGGATCGCAAACCTCGACGAAACGGACACCAGCTTCGCTGAGCTTGCGGGCCATCAAGCACTGACGAGCAAAACTTCCTGCTGGACCATCTTGGACACCATATGCATCCAACACCTCTTGCGGCTCATTCTTGAAATCGAGGACTTCTGGTACTTTGCCTTGCATTGTAAACGCAAGCTCATAGGACTGAATAATCCCTTCGAGTTCGTCTGGAGCACCAGCGAGTCCACCAAAGTCTTCATTGAGCCCTTGAATGAAGTCCAATTGCTTTCGCTGAAGCCGAGGATCAGAAGCAGCTTGAAGATTCGGCAAGTAGCCTTTGTCGTTGATCTTCGTTCCTTGATAGTTGGCAGGCATGAAAGCGCTGCCGTAGTTGATGGCGCCGCCAAAATTGGGTGGCGGATTGATCGTGACGTAGCCAGGCAAATCCTGATTTTCTGT
>CANHVO010000492.1 GCA_947463915.1 Planctomycetaceae bacterium | reverse complement strand
GACAACGACCAAGCAGTCTTGCTCATTCGCGCGATGATCAATTCAGCCAAAGTCGATGGCGAAATTTCCGAAGACGAACAAAACAACATCATCGGACAAGTCGGCGACACGAGCCCGGAGACAATTCAGTTTCTCAGAACGGAATTTGCCAGACCGCTCAACGTCAACGAATACGCCCAATCTTTGCCCATCGGCATGGAAGAAAAAGCCTACGGCATTTCCCTTATGGCGATCAAATTGGATACCAAAGAGGAAGCAGACTATCTGCGACAATTGGCTAAGGCGTTGAGAATTGCTCCAGAAACTTGCAATCAGCTTCACCAACAGCAGAACGCACCGTTGTTGTACTCGTAGTGGAGAACGCTTGTCCCAACCGTTTTTTCTCGAACTGTACGGTTGTCTCAACCGTGTTTCAATGTAGCAGGCAAGCCCGAATGGCGTTGAGATAGCAAGTAGTGGAATCTCGTAAGAGTTCCTGTAATGCCTCGAACTTCAGGAAGTTTTACAACTTCCTCCACGGGTACAGGCTTCATTCAACGCCATTCCGCCCAAGCCCCCCTCGGTTTTTGCGGCTTCGGCACTCGGAGTGAGCCTGCTACTCTCGTGGCTTCAATTCTCAAGCCGAACCCAATCGATTTTGATTTTGTCTCTTGGCCTTCGTGCGCTCAAATCGCACGCACTTTCGAAGCTTTCGCGTGTCTGGTAACATTTCTGATTGTCCTCCTCGCTTCAACTGCACTTCAATTTCAGTCGCAAATCCGATTCCCTATACCAAATCTTATGTCACTTCAAATTTACGTAGCCGGCCAGTTTTACGACAAAGAAAACGCAAAGATCAGCGTTTACGACCACGGACTCCTCTACGGCGACGGAGTGTTCGAGGGAATGCGCAGTTACTCTGGCAAAGTCTTTCGGATGAAAGAACACCTGGACCGGCTTTACGAATCGGCACTCGCGATCTGCTTGACCATCCCAATCAGCAAAGAACAGATGGAAGCAGACGTTAATAAAACCCTCCAAATCAATTCTCTGAAAGACGCTTACATCCGACTCGTCGTCACCCGAGGCTCAGGTTCACTCGGGCTCGACCCAAACCGAACCAGCAATCCGCAAGTCATCATCATCGCGGACTCCATTTCGATGTACCCCGAAGAGTACTATCAGAAAGGCCTGAAAATTATCACGGCAGCCACCATTCGAAACCACCCCGCCGCATTGAGCTCGCGAGTCAAGTCGCTGAATTACCTCAACAACATTATGGCCAAAATCGAAGGGCTCCAGGCCGGTTGCATCGAAGCCCTCATGCTAAATATCAAAGGTGAAGTTGCCGAATGCACCGGCGACAATATTTTCATCGTCAAAAATGGCGTGCTCCAAACGCCATCCAAAGACGCGGGGATCCTTGAGGGAATTACGCGAAACGCAATTCTGGATCTAGCAAAGAGCCTGGGAATTCCAGCAGAAGAAGTCACACTGACAAGACATGATCTCTTCGTCTCCGATGAGTGCTTCCTAACGGGAAGTGCCGCAGAAGTCATTCCCGTCGTGTCAATCGATGGCCGAACCATTTCGTCTGGAAATGTCGGCCCTATCACCACCAAGCTCATGGCCGAATTCAAAAAGCTTGTCCACAGCTGAGCCATAGACACATAGTTGCAGGCACTTTCCATGTGCCGTCCGCCATGCCCGTTGCTATCCAAATCGTGGGGCACACCTGCCGGGTGCGACCTTTGTGGCCGCATCTGAGCCGTGGGTCACACCTGCCGGGTGTGACTTTTGTGCAAATGCATTTCGTTTAACAGTCAGCCGCTGGCGTACTCTCAAAAGAGCTATAGGTCTATTGGCTATCATCCAACCGACGCAATCAGTCGGCCGTTGGCCCTAAATCAAACATCGAGCCTCAAAGAAGCGTTAGCGAGGGACTTTCCTCACTGACTAGCCCTACGCAATCGATCCATCAAAGCCACACCAATCCCAATTTCCGAAACCGCTTCACAGTAAACCCACTCGGCACCGGCGATATCAGCTTTGCGAAAGGTATCAAAGAGCTTCGCAGCATACTCGCCCACATCGCTGCACACTTGCGTAGAGCCAAATCTCATCGGGTTCGATGGCGAGCTCAAACCGATATAGTGAACCTGATCTAGGCGATCCAAAGCCCGTTGCAATTCAGACTCTAAGACTCCTGCCGTAAAAACAACCACTTTCGCTTGCGGTTGATAATGTTTGTATTTAAGCCCTGGTGAGTTGACACCCTGGAGGCTTTGATTGGAGAGTCCACCTGAGTATGGCTGAATCGCATCGCAAACTTCCTTCAATTGTTCTAAGGTCACGCCCCCCGGCCGCAATACTCTCGGCGGATCGCAGGTCGCATCTAGAACTGTACTCTCAAGACCAAATGAAGTGGGTTCCCCTTTGACAATTCCCGCAATGCGACCATCGAGGTCATCTGCAACGGCCTGCCAAGTTGTGGCGCTTGGCCTGCCTGATCGATTCGCACTAGGAGCAGCGATAGGGGTCCCTGCAAGTCGAATCAACTCAATCGCGATCGGATGGCTGGGCAAACGAACAGCGACTGTGTTCAGACCCGCGGTCACGAGAGAAGACACCTCCGGCCTCTTTGGCAGCACTAAAGTGAGTGCCCCTGGCCAAAAGCGCGCCATCAACTCTTGAGCAACCACTGGAATATTGCTCGCAATCAAAGCAAGGTGCGAGTCGTCCGCAACATGCACAATCAAAGGGTTATCGGCCGGACGACCTTTGGCTTCGAAAATCTTTTGAACAGCGTTCTCATTCAAAGCATCTGCACCAAGACCGTAGACTGTTTCCGTCGGAAACGCTGCGAGTTCGCCGTTCTTGATGAGCTCAGCCGCCCCTTCAAGCTCGAGGGCCGAAAAATAGGTCGTCTTCATTTCGTGTAGGCCCAAACGAGAAACAAGGCTCCACCAGAAATACTTGGAAAGTCACTCACAGTTAAAGCGGAACGACGCAAGCCGTCCGGTGAGAAGTTAGCGGAAAGTCGCATGCCAACCGAATTCATTCCGTTTAACAGTCAGCTGCAGGCGTACGATCAAAGAAGTCAAATAAGCGTTCGACCAGTATTTAGTGGCTAACCGTAGGTGTTCCAGTCGTAAAGTCACTTTGTCGAACCGTTGCTTTACTTGGAAATCGGTTGGCAAAGAAAAGTCTCTCCCAGAGATTCGCTTTGCGGAGTCGAGAATCATGAATGGGCAAGGAATGTTGCTTCCCCCGTCGTGTCTCAAGCAACAATTGGCCGTCCTTCACTTGGCGGACGACCCAGTATTTGTCAACTTCGTAGGAGTACATTTCGCCGTGAGGAGAGGGGGAAATGTTTTTCGCTCTAGGTCCGGGCGAGAGGCTGTATTTTTCACGGGTGTAAACGACCCAATCGTTTGGACTAAATGACCCTAGCATGGGGGAGCTCCTCGCTCAGTATTCAAAATCCCAAGTGACGAAAATTGTAAGCCCCAAACAAAACGGCGCGGTGCAAGTGAGCGATTGACCTGGATTAACGGCTCACGTGTATATTCTTTATCGTGAATCGTCTTGAATCCAGGTCAGCTTTGAGTCTGACTAGATAATTCAAGAGAATAGTATCGATTTTTTTGAATATTTCACTGTTTCCGACGGTTTGGTGTGATTTCCGTTGGGCCTCCGAAAAATCGTTGCCGTTCTTGGCTCCCCTGGAACGAGGCGGTCAATCGTCAGCGATAGCCAATTCAACGTCGAATTTTTCCAACTTGGTGACAGAATAAATGCGATCTAAAGCTCATTTGGCGGGCCAACCTGCGCCGTATCGAATCATGTTTGTATGCTTAGGAAACATCTGCCGGTCGCCAGCCGCCGAGGGGATTCTAAAAGCCATGATTCAGCAGCGGGACTTGGAGGGCAAGCTTGCCGTGGATTCGGCTGGAACGGCCAGCTATCACATTGGTAAGTTGCCCGACTCCAGGATGATCGAAGCCGCCGCGAGGCGAGGCTATTTGTTGGCTAGCAAGGCCAAAGCATTCACAAAAGCGATGATTTCAGAACGCGACATCGTAATTGCAATGGACCGGGAAAACTACTCGGAAATCCTACGTATCGCGGGTGGCCAACAAGGAAACGTGAAGTTGCTCAGTGATTTTTTGGACGCAAGTTGGCCGCGCGACGTGCCCGATCCCTATTATGGCGGAGAAGCCGGCTTTGAATACGTGCTAGACATGCTGGAAGCGGCAGGGCCCAAGATCCTAGGAGAGCCAAAAATACTGGGAGAGTAGATCAATTTCCCTCAATTGCTCATCAGGCGCGTCGGTCGGTTTGGAAGAAACAGCCTAGAACTGAATTTCGGGCTCGGCTAGCTTTGATTTTCGGCCGGGAACACGAGGGATGAACGTCGTGATGGACGAAAATGCGATAAGCGGGCCCCCCACCGACCTTTTCCGCCATCGGATTGTTGCGAACAGAGGGAAGATAGCGGTCGTCCGAGGCATTTTGGAGGAAACAGAGGTGACGGGAAATAAACCAGCCTTGCACGGCCTCAGTTTTGCAGGTAAATTCCGTGATAGCTGTTAACTCGGGCAAAGTCTGAGGGTAAAAGCAAAAACCCAAGTGAACCTTTTCCTCTCCGACCGAATCAGAGTCAGGTAGTAAAAGGTATTTGTCGAAGGTCGAAAACAATACTCCCTTGTAGCTCAGTCGGCAGAGCAACGGACTGTTAATCCGTGTGTCGGTGGTTCGAGCCCACCCGGGGGAGCCTTTCAGAACAGTCTCGAAACTGTTCTGGTTTAGTTAACGCAGAAAGCCGAGGTCTCTACCTCGGCTTTTTTCGTTAAAATCCTAGGTTTTCGCGGGTTTCTTGTTAACCGACGCCAAGAACCGT
>CANHVO010000491.1 GCA_947463915.1 Planctomycetaceae bacterium | reverse complement strand
GGTCCGCCTGCACCTGGTCCACCGGGAGGACCACCACGTCGCCGTTGTGTCGAAGGATCAGCATTGGCGAGAGTCAAAAGTTCGGCGTCGGTCTGACGCGTTGCTGGTGCTTCAAACAAAGCCTTGACTTCGCGAGGTGGACTGATGAAAACGATCGCTCGCCCTAACTTGCCTCGGTACTTTTCGAGTTCTTCAGGGGTCGATGCATCGAGATATATCGGCACGCTCTGAATCGTCTTGCTGGTACTTGGCGTCCACGCTTTTGGGTGAGCAATCAAAGCGGTGTAATGCGGCTCCACCAAATTGACCGAACAAGACTCCAATGTCCAGCCACGACCAAACGGCCCCCAGCTCTCAAGATGCGAATTTTCCAAGCCCCACTCGGCGAGCTTTTCTTTGGTCCATTCGCCAGCGATTTTGGTCAGAGGCGAACCGGTCAAACGAGGACCGTGAACGTCGGTCAAGTAACTGATCGAATCCATAACTTGAGATCGTTCAAGTCCCTCTTCTTTGATCTTGTCGATCATCGCCGAATCGACCTTTTCGACAGGCGATTGGGCTGAAACAAATGGACTGAGAGCAAGACCAAACAGGGCTACTGCTCGGCAAACGCGGGACTTCTTGTGCATCGTCGACTCAACTTGGTAAGGACAAACAAATAACGTCAATGACATGGACGATCCGACATTCGCCTTCGAATCTAGAATCGACGTATTATGCCTTGTTGAGCGCCAAGATGCTACAAACCAAAAACATTTCGTATCTTGGTAAGCCGAAGCGTGAGCGAGGAGTTGAATTGGTAAGCCGAAGCGAGAGCGAGGAGTTGAATTGGTAAGCCGAAGCGCGAGCGAGGAATGGTCGTTTTGGGCGAGCGGCGGAATGAAGAATACCGTAGCTGGATTCGCCAGAATTCAGAACACACTGAATTCTGGCGAATCCAGCTACGTTTCGTGGCACATTTTATCGTGCCGCTCGCCCCATCACGCGTCTGGGTAACATCGACCACAATTCAATTTAGTCAGCATCGTCCAAGTCATCATCGTCCACGTCACTGGTGTCGATGGTACGGCGCTTCGCCAATCGTAGCCGGATCGGCCCCTTAAGCGTTTCGACTTTTCTTTCCTCAATATCGACCACTTCGCCGTTTTGCGTAATCTCGATTACTCCATCGCGAACCATGTCCGATGCGACTTCGCGGACGCTGGTCATGAGTTCCCTCCACTTGGAACCGAACGTTCGTCCAATATCCGATGGGCAGATGCTCTCCCCCGGTTTCATCATCAGCAGAAAACGAAGGATTTCATCGCGAATATCCTTGCTGCTAGGCTCCTCATGTTCGTTCCATCTGGTCTTCATCTAGTACCTCTCAATCAACTTTCGTTTTATTTTTTGGAGTCCATTCCATCCCTGAGCCCATTTCCGGAAAGAAAGGATACAGTCCCTTTGACGACGGACGAATCACTCATCAAAAACGAGTGAATGACAGGAACGGCTACAAGCTCGGTCATCCCCTCCAATGCCGCTTCCTCAACTGTGACCACGCCATCGCTTGGGCCGCTTAGCAAGGGATTTTGAAGTGGGATTTTGGAAATGTCACCCGCGACGATGGCAAATGGACATGGAGGAGTCCCCAATCCGTCACGAAATGTATCCCACGATGGCCCCAATTGCATCCCTGAATTCCCAGTGATCGTTTCAAATATGCCTAATCGCGACAATTTCGCAGCAAATGTCGATCCCTGGTTCGGTGGCCCGAGCATCACCACCCGATTTAGCCTTGGCAAGACCTGCTTCGGATCACCATTCCGCTGCCACTCACCGATCGCATGCCGGAAAACAATATTCCCCATACTATGACCAACCACGCTAATCCGAGGCAGACCCGGCAGATTTTCAACCAGTTCCCGCAACGCAGCTGAATGCTTGGAAATGGGCTCGCGAGTACTCGCGTATGAAAATCCGATTGCCGTGCGAACATGGGCGGTATCTGGGCGATGTGTTTTCGATTCTGTGTCAACACGTGCCAACTCGCGTTGAATAGGCTCCATGCTTCCAGCCGATCGCATCAATCCATGCATCAGCAGTACGACTTCTTCTGGTGTCGGCACGGACGGGTTGGCTGATGCAATTTTCGCCAACTCATCGATCATCGCTTGGCGTCCACCCCAAGCACGGCGAACTGAATTCGGATCCAACAACCGCCAATGATCGAGCGTGCTGTTGTATTGAACTCGCCAACCTTGCCACCATCGATAGTCGGTCCAAAACTGCTTGCCGCCCAAAGTGGGCAACGAAAGATTCCAAAGCTTCGCATCGTCTTTCAATTCAATCGCCTCTTCATCCGTTTTGGTTGACGCATTTTCTGAATCGCCCTGCATCGCAACGGCTGGCGCCACCGATGCAACGATCAACATTATGCCAATCAACCGTATAGGCATAAGGCGAGCGGCGGGGGGGAAACTACCGTAGCTGGATTCGCCAGACTTCAGAAGGTACTGAATTCTGGCGAATCCAGCTGCGAATCGTGGTATGAACTCTCCCACTGCTCGCCTAATGGTTGGCATCCTTGCTGACACAATCAAACAACGCATGTGAACTATCCTTCCGGTGGAATGCTGCGACCATGTGGATCCATAGTAGATTGCCCGGTCTCCGCATCTAGCTTGTCGCGCATCGAGGAACTTGTAAAGTGCTCCAAAGATTCCGCCTGAGCATGCAACCTCGCGTCGCTCGCGCTCACTTCGACCGACAAATACTGCTCCCACAGTCGGTGCGATCGGATCAAATTTTGAGCCACCCGATACCCTTGATCTGTCAGCGAGACCGTTGTTTGATTCATGGAAATGCACCCCGATCGCACAAGATCCGAACCGACCGAACTGAATTTTTTTAACGATATCTCGAGCTTCGACGCGATCTCTTTGCACTCCAATACAGCTCTATTTCTAACGTTTTTATCTTTTGCCTGCGTTCGCTCGGAATGTCGGTAGAGCAGCGCCAACACATCCTCACCTATGATTTTCCTGGCTACTGATCGCTGCTCGAGCCAGCGCACCAACACTCCCGACTTGGGACTAACGACCACTGCTAGCACCAAGAACAGACCGCTTGCAACCGCCATCATGGCAGCCGAATTGACCGATTTGTATCCCAGGGTGGCAGGCACAAATCGCGCCAGAAGATGCCCCGAGACCGCGGCTGCCGTCCCAATCACCACACTCAGAAACACCATGCGATGCAACCGCTTACACAATAAAAACGCCGTCGCCGCTGGAACGATTAACATAGCCACAACCAAAATGTTTCCCACCGCTTCAAAGCTAGCAATACTGGTGATCGCCACTAAGGAAGCTAGCAGATAATGAAAGAACGACGGCGAGATACCTTGCGATTGCGACAACAATGGATCGAACGTTGAAACCTGCCACTGCTTGAAAAATGCGGCAATACAAGCGGCATTGAGAAGACAAACCACAGTCAACGTGATAACGACGGAAGGCACATCCCCAAACGGAGTTTCCACCATTCGCAATGTAATGGTCTCCAACCCTCCATACAAAACGCAAGACGGATCCAAATCGATCTTGCTCGACGCCCGTTCCATCATGATCAGTCCGATGGCAAACAAAGAGGTGAAGACAACTCCGATCGCAGCACTCTCCTCGACCTTGCCGTACTTCCGAATCAATTCGGTCAACCATACCGTTAGCAATCCCATGCTAGCAGCGCCGAGCAGGACCGCGATCGAGCCTCGCGTACCACTGAACAGAAACGCGGCCGCGATGCCTGGCAACACGGCATGGCTAATCGCGTCCCCCATCATGCTCAATCGGCGAAGGACCAAAAAATTGCCCAACAACGAGGCTGCGATAGCGCACAATGCACCCGCGACGATGATCCAGCCGTCGGTCTGCCAATCCAATTTCATGGGCTAAAGAACTCTAGATGAGATGAACTACAAATCGGTGATCGCTAAAGGATACCTATTTGTTGTCCATCTGCGCAAGCTCATCACCAAAATCGAGCACCGGTTCGGACTCCGCCATAGGATCCGCGACCGTTTCGGCGCTGGCTGCTTGAGCCTTTTTGGGTGCTTTCTTGGGACGCCCCATCATAGCAGCAGCAAACGTCACGACGACTATGCCGAGCATAAAGACGATCCAAAAGTAGGGAAGCAACGCGTACATGAGGGCCTAACAAGACTTTGGTTCTAAACAAGAAGCGGATTCACCCAACTCAACTAGGGTAATTTGCAAAATCAGGATCCACAAGTTTTAGGGCGAGGAAGTTCCCAGGAAGTCCTTTTTTCCGGAAAAAACCTCATCCGAAGAGTATTTAATCTTTTAACAGTCAGCCGAAGGCGTGCCGTCATTGGCGCATTTTCGCTCCTGTTTTTCATAGCGTTCCAACTCCCGAAGCCGAAGTCGCCAGACTTCGGTAACACACGGAGACCGAACTGTGGCCAGTTTTCGTAGCCGAAGTCGCCAGACTTCGGTAGCACACGGAGACCGAACTTTGGCCAGTTTTCGTAGCCGGAGTCGCCAGACTTCGGTAGCACACGGAGACCGAACTTTGGCCAGCTTTCGTAGCCGAAGTCGCCAGACTTCGGTAGCTCACGAAGACCGAACTGTGGCCAGTTTTCGTAGCCGGAGTCGCCAGACTTCGGTAGCTCACGGAGACCGAACTGTGGCCAGTTTTCGTAGCCGAAGTCGCCAGACTTCGGTAGCACACGGTGACCGAACTGTGGCCAGTTTTCGTAGCCGGAGTCGCCAGACTTCGGTAGCACACGGTGACCGAACTGTGGCCAGTTTTCGTAGCCGGAGTCGCCAGACTTCGGTAGCTCACGGAGACCGAACTTTGGCCAGTTTTCGTAGCCGGAGTCGCCAGACTTCGGTAGCACACGGAGACCGAACT
>CANHVO010000490.1 GCA_947463915.1 Planctomycetaceae bacterium | reverse complement strand
TCACGCTTTTCCGACGCGACACGTGCAACCTCGCCAATGTTTTCCTAGTTTGAAATGCTTCACAGCGTTGCCAAATCAGTAGGCGGGAGCCTGTAGTGCATTGCGTCCTTATGCGGAGCCAGTGGACGAGTGCTAGTTTGGTGTTTACAACTGAGGCGAATACTTTAGCTTCATCGTTTGCTTGACTGTCTGCTTTGATTTGGTGCTTGGTTTCGCCGGGTCGGTGCTTGGCCTGTCGACCTTAATGGAAATTTCTTGTTTGAATTCAGAGTGGTCGATGCTGCCGCGGGTGTTATCAAACCAAATGATGCCTCCGGATTCTTGGCTTTCCATTTTTAGCCCCGAATTGCCGATCGCATCCGCGACCTTGATCGCCTTCGTTTCCTTAATGCGGTCCAGTATTCTTCCTCCGACGGTTTCTTCGCCGAGATACTGATACGTTGTGCTCACTATCAGTTTCCCAAACGGGGGCATTTCTAGTTCATATTGAGCAGGCCAGCTTTCGCCGACGCCGATCGCTTTTGTTGGAAACGTGAGGGTTCCATTTGCTGCGATTTCCTTGAGGCCAGCGATACTAAGCTCATTAAGATTCTTGAGCACATCATCTGGGATTACGACATCTGAAACCTCGCCGCTCGGTTTCGTTTTCACTACAAACCGGGCGCCGGCCAACGGTCGAATTCCTTTTGCCATCAACTCACCAATGCCTGACAGTGGTTGATTGTTGTTAGTGTCGATTTGGAAATCCCCAGCAGGCGACTTCAAATCGAGTTGAACCCGTTTCACCAACTGCTCGATGGATGCAAGGCCATCTGGCGCAATCTCTTTGACGGTCCATGTGATGTTGGAGATCTGGTGTTGTTGAGTCTGGATAGGTGAGACCGCTCCGCCGCTGGCCGTTTCCATTTGGATGCTTGTGTCTTGTTCGATTAACAAGTTGGTCACGCTGTCTCTTTTGAATTTCCATGCGAGAGTTTTCTGGGCCCAGCAGGCAGGTGTCGCGCAGGCAAGTGCACAACCGAAAACGATTAAGGCCGTTAGCCTACGCAAAAGAACACGAGGAATCATTCTTGGTTTCCTGATTGGAAGTGAAGATTGCGGAATTCATTCCATGCTATTGTGCTTCGAATGCTAGCATGGTTCCATGACAAACATGACAATGACCAAGCAATGTTATAGTAGACTTGGATCGATATGACCACCTCGCCGTTGGGTTGCGAGCTGCGTTCACGCCGGGTGCCCGTCGAGCGCAAATTAGGCCTGAAAGGCCGACATATCCCTAGCCGTGGCCGTTAGGCCACGGTGCGAAGACCAATCGAGAGACGAGCCCTGAAGGGGCGACACATGATCGAGTGTGTCGGCCCTTCGGGCCTTCAAATCCTTGGGGCCAGCAATTCCGGTGCCTCACGGCACCGGCAAAGGATGTGTCGAGCCTTCGGCCCTAAAACAAATAATGCAAATTCAAAATTCTCGCTTTGGTTTGGGATATTGCTGACTGCGGCTCGCCTTAATTCGTTTTCTCTTCATCATCCGTTTTTTTCGCATCGGTTTTGCGAAGGTAGTGCCAGCCGCTATAAGCGATGATGAGGCCCAAAACGATCACGTATTGGAAGATCGGGCTCGGGGCTTTCTTGTCACCGAGCGAATTGGGTGCGAGATCGATCTTGACTGTTGAAGTGACGGACGTGCCAGATACTCTCAATGAATTTATATAATTGTCCGACGCTTCTTTGTCACTTTCGACAATGTCTAAATCATTACATGGTCCTTTATCCAATACCGTTTGAAGACGTGTGTTGGTAGGAATAATCATGATGCGATCCGAGACACCGGGATGAAAGGTAATACCCCCAACATCGACTCGATACTCGTTGTTTGCGAGCACAAAGAGTAGATCGGTGTCCGGTTTGAGACATAACAGTATTCCCTCCCTGGGAGTGTAAGCTATCGGAATCAAATCGGATTTCAAATCTCTCGTTTGAGAACTCCCTTTACCTGATTTACCTGATAGGTCCACCAATCGATCCACCTTGGAGAGATAGAGATCCAGTCGTGTCTTCAACTCGATCATTTGCTCCGAGGTCAGTAGGCTCCAACTTTTTCGAGTCGTCCAGGTTTTTTCGACATTCAGGCTTGTCGAAAACGAACCGCTTGAGTTTCGCTTAAAGAATCCGAAATCCGTTTCCTCCGGAGACTCGAAAAAACCGTTACTTATCCTGAGTAGTCGTTCCAGTTGTTGAGGCAGCGCTCCAAGGTGTTCTCGCAAAGACTGAAGTTCTGCCTCAGAAGCTGGCGGGTTCCATTTGTCCGTTTGTTTGTCTACCGATGGGTGTGATGCAAACCGAGCTAACTCGTCAGGTGACAAAGGTGCCTGAGGGCTCCGAAGTTCGGCCTGACCGGCTTGATCCCTTTTCTGTTTGCCACCCCATGCGAATTCGTACAACTGTGGTTCAGGGAAATACCAACTCGGCTTGGGGGGAGTTTCTGCCGCAGACTCCCAAACAACCGAACGCAGGAATAACGCAGCAACTAGCGAGACGATGGCGACAAGGAAAATGACATTGCTTCGCATTGGTAAATAGGCTGGGTTGAGCGATAGTCCTTCGAAAACCTTTGGCCTCCATTGTAAGCACTTCGGCATAAGTCTTCGAGTGAAACAAACCAATAGCCGGTGGGCGCTAGCCCCGGTTTTCCAATGTCTCGACATTCGTCGAGAACCGGGGCTACTAGCGCCCAACGGCTAATTAATACGAGAAACACATGCGGATGTGCTTAGTACAAAAGAACATCCGCCGAGCGGGACTTCGAAACATGCGATTGTGCTAAGGCGAGCGGCGGAACGAACATACCAGGATTCGTAGCTGAATTGGCAAGAATCCAGTGCGTTCTGAATTCTTGCCAATCCAGCTACGGTAGTTTTCCGCCTGCCGCTCGCCTAAGATATGCCAAGCATTTGTCGAGTCGCGATGACATCCACTTCCCAACTTCAAGCACTTTAAACATGAATCGTTTCCATCTCAAAACACTGTTGGCAATTCCAATTGGCCTTTTGCTTTCTCTGCAGCCCGCAAACGAAGCAATCGGCCAACCCAACAAGACTTCCGCCGGTCCGAACGACGCCGAGGTTGCGAGCGCATTTCAAGTGTGGCTTGACGCGGAATGCAAACGGCATCCTGTCTTCGCGACGCAACAGGGAATGCGAGAGTTCGATGGCCAAATGGACGATTTGTCACCCAAAGCGCGCGCCGAGGATGCGAAACATGACGAAGCAGTCTTACTCGAGCTGTCCAAGAAGTTTGACAGAACCAAGCTCTCCAGAAACGCACAGATCGATCTAGAGATATGGGAAAGTTTTTTGAAATATCGCGGCTGGCAATACAAGAATAGCGATGACTTTGCCAACGACCCTAGGATCTATCTTGTTTACTGTTCCGATAGCGTCTTCGGTTTGTTCACTCAGTCCACGCTACCACGTCACCGAAATGTGGAAAACGCCGCGAGCCGAATCGCACGCATTCCTGAGGTCATTGCCGCCGCCAAAGCTTCGCTCAAAAACCCACCCAAGATTCTGACTGAGGTGGCTATCAAACGAACCGATGGTGCGATTGCTTTTTACGACAAGGATATCTTTGCACTTGCCGAAGAGTCACCTCAAATCAGCTCGCTTGCTAGCCCAAGTCGCAAAGCAGCTGAAGCGCTACGCGAGTACAAAAAATTCCTTGAGGACGAGGTCTTGCCACGATCCAACGGCGAATGGCGAATCGGAGAAAAAAAGTTTAGCGAGAAACTTGCGATGGAATTGGACGCTGGACTCACTGCAAAGGAAGTCATCGAAACAGCAGAAGCCGAAGCGGATCGCGTCGAACGCGAAATGTATTACGTCGCCAAGCAACTTTGGAGCTCCGTTTTCGAGAAAACCACGCTGCTTCCTGACGACGCGTCTGGTCGGCGCGAAACCATTCGAGCCGTGTTGGCAGAGCTCGGCAAAGACCACGGATCGGCCACAACGCTGCTGACCGATACGAAAAACACGGTCGATAAAATCAAGAAGTTCATCGAACGCAAGAAGATTTTGACGCTCCCGAATCCGGACCAATGTTCCATTATCGAAATGCCCGAGTTTCAACGCGGGTTTTCGGCCGCGTACCTAAACCAAGCTCCCCCGTTAGATTCGAAAGCAAAGAGCCTTTACGCGATCTCGCCTCCACCTTCCGATTGGCCTACAGAGCGTCAAGATGCGTTCTTCCAAGAATACAATCGCTCGATGTTGCAGGTGCTCACGATCCACGAAGCGTATCCAGGACACTACGTCCAACTCGATTATAGCAACCGAATGGATTCGCTGGTTCGCAAAGTTCTTTCGTCGGGAGTCTTTGCCGAGGGATGGGCAGTCTATACGGAGCAAATGATGCTTGACGAAGGCTACGGAGACGGCGACCTTGCACTGCGTCTTCATCAGCTCAAGTTTTACATGCGGGCGGTATTGAATGCTATTCTGGACTATCGTATGCACTGCTCCGCAATGACGGACGATGAAGCGTTGTCACTGCTCGTCGATCGCGGTTTCCAGACCACCGGTGAAGCGGTCGGCAAAATCCAGCGAGCCAAACAAAGCTCCTGTCAGTTATCGACTTATTTTGTTGGCAGGACAGCCTTTTATCGTTTGCGTCAAAACGTTCAGCGGGCTCGCGGTAATGCATTTGAGCTCGGGCCGTACCACGAAGAGGTCCTGCTCAAAGGAACTTTGCCTGTGAAGTATTTGCCGGAGTTGGTCAAGTAGGGATTTTGGAAAATCACTTTTGCCGACATTGACTTTTGATATTTGTCGCTTTGTCCGGCTCGGGCTCGTCCCGACCGGACACCGCTTTGGTGTTCTAATTGACCGCGTGATGAAAATGACACCTCCGGATTCGTCGCAC
>CANHVO010000489.1 GCA_947463915.1 Planctomycetaceae bacterium | reverse complement strand
TCCCGCAGAACAAAGAAGCCGCGACTTGAAGGTGCAATTGGAATGCGATTGTGGTCTGCACTTCCGAAACGATTGAGGACAATCGTTTTACAGTCGCCTTTGGCAGTGCGACGAATCCGCGTGCCATTTTCATCACGCGGCCCATTAGAACACCAAAGCGATGTCCATTCGGGACAAGCCCGAGCCGGACAAAGCGACAAATATCAAAAGTCCATGTCGGCAAAAGTGACTAACAAAAATCCGCCCATCGGCTAATTGGCGCGGAGGGAGATCGCAGAATGGAATCTTGATGGCAGTCAGCCGTTCTGCCGTCTAATCATCTAATCTCGAAACGTCGAGGTCTGAACGTTTTCGCCGCCGTTTGGAGTCACCAATGCGTTCAAGGCTGTTGGCGGAACGTTGATTGGAATACGAAAAGATTCACCATCTACCGTCATCGCAGTGAAAGAATCATGATGAAGTCCGCCGACATCGACCATAGGTTTATTTCCAACGCGAAAACTTCTTGCCAAATCAATATCCCCTGGAGAGCACCAAATAGTGTTGTTCTTCGTCTCCACCAGCAACAGTGTCGGCTTGTCGATGTTCTTGGTTGAGATCGGGCCCGATGGCGGAAACAGTGTCCCAGGCCCAGTGATCAAAACATAGTTTGTTTCGTAACTGGTCGCCGCATCGGGCGAATTAGGGCTGGCAAACTCCGTTGGCATTCGCCGGTGCAAGTTGGTATTGGCCACACTGTCCCATGGCTGCTTTAGGTCGAACTGCTTGTAGAGATCGTCATAACCAAGAAATGGCAGAATCATGACTCGCCACGAATACAAAGCTTTGCCCCCTGCGTCGTAGATCACAGGTGGTGGATACGAACCGTAACGATCCGAATACTCACTCAATGCAACTTGAATTAACCTCATGTTCTCAAAGTCTCGCGTTTGTGCGGATCTCTGAATCCCCTGGCGAACTCGGGGCCACAATGCGAACGCGGCCACGCCCCCCATGAAAAGGATTAGCCCCACAACCGAAACACCGATGATGGCCGGCATCCAACCTAAGTTTTTTTTCTCACGAGGTGGCTTCGTTTTCTTAGGGGCATCGATCGCGGGAACCAAGACACCTTGAGGGTTGAAATGGGGCATCGTGACCATCTTGCCGCATCCCACACATGGACCTGTTTGGCCAGCATACCGATCCAAGACCTTGGTTCGACTGTGACAGTATGGGCAAACGAATTCAAACGGCATATGGAATCAACCTATCGTTTAATGCCAATAAATTGATAGTACGGAGTCCGGAGCAGTGGCATATAAGGAATTTTTGCTCGCTGTTCGTTGAGCATGGACGTTTCTAACCTATTTTGCAAGTACGGAATATGGTCCGCGCTCGGAAATACATTATCTCCGCCAAACCAAGTTGGCCAAAACGTCCGTGTCATCCAACTATGGCGTTTTAACCCCTCCGCCGCAAATTTCCTCGAGACATAAAAGTCCGCCACCCCAAGTTTTCCACCTGGTTTGAGTATTCGTACTGCATTGTCGATCGCCGCAAACCAATCAGGGATCATGGTGAGCGAATAGGAAAAGGTGACCACGTCGGCGCTCCCTTCGGGTGGCGTCCAAGTCGTCGCGTCGCCGGTCACCGCTTCCACATTCGTCCAACCATGGCGTTCCGAACGCTTATTCACGATTCCGAGGAGCGAGGTGGCCAAATCGACAACGTATACTTTCTGAATCTTCGAAATGGCAGGTCCAATGAATTCTAGATTAGCACCTGTGCCGCCGCCAAAATCGACCCAAACTTTGGGCTCCGATTGACCAAGCGTTTGATAGACATGTTCCCGGCCTTGCAAAAGCCGCTTGCGGAAATCATCGTACCCCTCAGCTTGCCCGGAATAAAAACTCTCCATACGCTGCGCATGATCTTTGCCTCGTACAGGGCGAAGCAGCAAATGATAGAGAATTTTCAAGTCATTTCGAATCGACATGGGGATAGTCTTTTTTGGTGTCCATGGAACTCAGAAGCCACTGCCGAGTTGGTCCTATCTCAGTAGCGTACCCCAGTTTCCCCTTTTTGTTAACCTGCAAAACCAAAGCCCCATGTCCGAATCGCGAGGCGAATAGAACGCGGCGATCGGAGGTACCACCACGTGGGCAGCCAGGAACAAAAAGACGAACACCAAGGCTGCTAGAATCTTGCCCGTGCGATTTTCAGTAGCGATTGCCACTGCTTCCTCCGCCGAGTCAAAAATAATTGGAATTGAGTTTTTTGAGCCTTAGGTTTTGAATCCGCGCTATTTGTATTCAGGGGTAGCCGCGAAACATCCGTTGCTGTGACGCACCGGACTCGCGTTTGTCGGTAGTGCCTTTGTCGCTTTGTCCGGTTCGGGCTTGTCCCGACCGGACACCGCTTTGGTGTTCTAAGGGGCCGCATAAAGAAAATAACGCCTCAGGATTCGTCACACCGCCTGTGGCGGTGTGACGAATCCTGAGGCATAAGGTCGGGCAACGCGAATCTAGAACTCCAAAGCTGCGGACGGTGGGGCAAGCCCCAGCCGTCCTAAAAAGCTTCAGGTCACGGCACAAAGTGCCGTGTTAAACTCAAGATCAAGCTACCGAGTGCCATGCTACACTCGAGGCGCCGCTTTCAACTAGAAACCCTTGAATGGGTGAGCAGCAGTGTCCTTCTTATCAAGCATTTCTTGAACGGAAGGACTTCCCTTCATTGCGTTCGAAATAGCATCGACGGTCGCAGCGTAGTTGTAATCGTAAATCTTCTTGTCATCGGCAGCGGCTGGGTGAATGAAAACACCGCAAACGACCACAAGATTTTCGGCTTGATCCTTTGGAATCACTCCGCTTGCAACGCTGTCGGCAACAGCCTTCGCAACAGCTGCTTGTGCAGGGCCAAACATTTGAACTGCTTGCTTCATCCCCTTGATCGTCACCTTGGTGATCATCACGGTCGATGGCTTAACAGCCACGTTGGGTGCAAGAACTGCGAGGAGGTTGGTGTGACCACTGCTTTGGGTTGACAGAGCATTTGCAAAAGCAATACCGACTGGGCCATCCTTGCTGCCGATCATCAAGTCGATGTGAGCAATTTCGTTTCCGTCGCCTACCAATGATTCGCCGACAAACATGGACATGGTTGATTCCTAACGTGAGAGTGAAGTTTCGTTTTCGCGCACTACGCGTGATTGAACAGCAAAAGGTAGCAAACTGCTACGTTCTTGCAACGCGGCTTGCTCCTCAAGCTTCATGAATTCGTGTTCATGAAACCAAAAAACCCAACGGAATCAAGAAAAATCGCCACGCCGAAAGTCAAGAAAAACGCGTAAATTCCTCCGCTCAAGGGCGAAGGGCTGACCCGTTTCGAAGCCTCTTCCTCGCTTACGGCACGAAGTTTGCGTTCGAAAGAGCATCAAGCCGATTCGCGATCGCATCGGACTTTGGGCCGTATTGGTGGCCTGCATCTCGTCCCATTTGCTAAAGGGTTTTGAAAATGAAACGAAATTTGTGCCGGCTTCTTTGTGTTGCGATGACCGTATCCTGCTCGCATGTGTTGTCGATCGCGGATGACAGTGAAACCGGTTCGAACGAACTTCCGAAAACGAAAACCGAAACGAAGGTTGCCACCAAGAAGCCTTCCCAATCAGAAAAGATCCAGGCAAAGTCGATTGAGATGTTCGAGGCCATGGACCAAAAAATTCTGACCGTCGACTTCATCGGCAAGGATGCAACCGAAGCGAACTTGATCTTCCGCAACCAAGGTAACGAGCCTGTCAACATTATCCTCCCTGCAACCTTTGGCGCTGTTCCTGTTTTAGCGCAAGGTGGGCCGGGAATGGGGCTCGGACAAGGCGCGGGCTTCGGGGCTGGCCAACAAGGTGGTGGAGGCGGCGGCGGACAAGGGATGGGTGGAGGTTTCGGAGCAGGCCAAGGTATGGGCCAAGGCATGGGCATGGGACAGGGCATGGGACAAGGTATGGGACGAGGTATGGGGCAAGGTATGGGGCAGCGAGGACTCTTTCGAGTTGAACCAGATACACCTCGTAAGCTCACCGTTGCAACCGTCTGCCTTAATCATGGCAAAACCGATCCCAACCCACGCATGAAGTACCAAGTGGTACGTTTAAAAGAAGTTAGTGATTCACCAGCCATCGAAAAACTTTGCGAGGGGCTTGGAACGGGCAAAGTAAGTCAGAACGTAGCTCAGGCATCCGCATGGCATATTGCAAACGGTTTGACTTGGGCGGAGCTCGCTAAAAAGCCGAAAGTCGTTTCGGAATACACCGGCGTGCAGCTGTTCTTCTCGAACTTCGAAGTGCAAGCGGCGTTGCGATTGACCGAGCTGTTGATGGACGACGGCAAGTCGTCGAATAGCTATTCGAACAATCGTCACGCGAATAGCGAAAACGTCTCGTCAATGAGCAAAAAGGGCTCGGACTCAAGATTCGGTTCAAGCTACATGCCTATTTCACAGTTCGCGAAGTAGCGAATGTGCGATTTGGGGGCAGTGTTACGAAGCCATTGGGCGTTAGCCTTGTCTTTACCCATATCTCCCAACAACCCAGAAATCTAAGTTGCTTAAAGACAAACGGAACTGATAGGATTTTCTCCCCCTCGCCCCGTTTCGGCACCGCTTTGAAGCATTTCAAACAACGAAAACATTGGCTACATTTCAATAGTCGCGTCGGAGAGGTGCGAATATTGTCAAGTCACGCTTGCCGACATGGACTTTTGATTTTTGTCGCTTTGTCCGGTTCGGGCTTGTCCCGACCGGACACCGCTTTGGTGTTCTTATGGGCCGCGTGATGAAAATGACACCTCCGGATTCGTAGCACCGCCACAGGCGGTGCTACGAATCCGGAAGCGCGCGGTCGGGCGGCGTGAATCTAGAACTCCAAAGCTGCGGACGGAGGGGCAAGCCC
>CANHVO010000488.1 GCA_947463915.1 Planctomycetaceae bacterium | reverse complement strand
ACGATCCAGCCTATTGCAGCGGTTGGAACATCGGTCCAATACCTGGCAATGAAATCCCTGTACGAGAAGTTGTCGAATTGCTTCTCGACGAATGGGGTGAGGGAAGCTGGATGGATGGCAGCGACCCAAGTGCTCCACGCGAAGCCGGTATTCTGCGTTTGTCGATTGATAAAGCAATTTGGGAATTGAATTGGAAGCCATGTTGGGATGTTCGAGAATCGATTCGACAAACCGCAAAATGGTATCGGCATCGACAAGGCAACGAGGGTTCCATGCGGGACTTCAGTTTGAGCCAAATCGTCGAATACGAAGAAGCTATGCGCTTCAACGCGGCCGGTCAACTTGTTCTACCGAACTCATTTGTCTCGTCATAAGCAATCTAAAATGGATTTCAAACGTTCCAAGGAACTGAGAGTCAAAGCTCACGACTTGATCCCGGGCGGTTGTCACACTTATGCAAAGGGTGACGACCAATACCCTGAGTTGTCTCCCGGTTTTATCGTTCGAGGACAGGGGAGTCATGTTTGGGACGTAGACGGGAACGAGTTCATTGAATTCGGACAGGGAAACCGAAGCGTTGGCCTTGGGCACGCATTTCCAGCCGTGATTCAGGCCGTTCAAGCTGTCTTGAGCAACGGAGCGAACTATTCTCGTCCCGCCGCCATCGAAGTTGAAGCGGCCGAAACTTTTCTGGGAATGGTTCCTAATGCGGACATGGTTAAGTTCTGCAAGGATGGTTCGGATGCAACAACCGCCGCGTTGAAATTGGCGCGAGCTTACACTGGCCGAGACATGGTCGCATGTTGTCGGGACCAACCGTTCTTCGCGACCAACGATTGGTTCATCGGCACGACACCGCTCGATGCCGGAATCCCAGAATCGATCAAGGCTCTGACGTTGACTTTTGGATTCAATGATCTCGAAGGTGTCCAACGTTTATTTGCGGAGCACCCAAACCGAATCGCCGCTATCATAATGGAGGCTGCAAAATATGCCGATCCAGCCCCTGGCTTTCTGCAAGCGGTCAAGGAGCTGTGCCATTCTAATGGTGCGCTTTTCATACTTGACGAAATGATCACTGGCTTTCGCTGGCACAACGGTGGCGCTCAAGCGTATTATGACTTCGAGCCAGACTTGTCCTGCTGGGGTAAAGCACTTAGCAATGGCTTCTCGGTTTCTGCTCTGGCAGGAAAACGCAAGTACATGGAGCTTGGCGGAATAAAACACTCCTCCGAGCGAGTGTTCTTGTTGTCGACGACGCATGGTGCGGAAACGCATGGCCTCGCAGCCGCTATCGCTAACATGCAAGTCTATCGACGGGAGCCAGTCATCGAAACTTTGTATCAACGTGGCGAAAGACTCAAAAACGAGGGGACGCAGATTATTGCTAGACATGGACTCAGCCAGCATGTCCAAATCCAGGGAAAACCTTGCTGCATGGTTTACACCACCTTGGATCAAAACCGTCAACCATCCCAGTCGATGCGATCCCTGTTCCTTCAAGAAACCATTCGACGCGGAGTTTTAGTTGGCTCCATGGTTGTCAGCTACTCGCATTCCGATGAAGATATCAATCGCTGCCTAGAAGCGATGGATGGTGCGCTGGCTGTCTATCGCAAAGCATTGGAGAACGGCGTTGAGAATTATTTGGTGGGCAGACCATCCCTTCCCGTCTACCGCAAATACAATTTCAAGTGCGATAACAGCTGATCAATCTCAAAAGATACAACAAATGAATCATCCCGCGGCCGCTTCCGGAAAACGCACAAAGTGCCGACATTGTTCGGCACCGCTTGTCCACAGCGTTGTCGATCTTGGCGTGCAGCCTCCTTGCGAAGGATTCGTGCCCGCCGAACACTTCAATGAACCGGAGCTTTTCTACCCGCTGCACGCTATGGTGTGCGAAGGGTGCCTGCTCGTTCAGCTTGAAACGGATGTTTCGCCAGAGTCGATCTACACAGAATATGCTTACTTTTCGTCTTTTTCGGATAGTTGGCTCGAACACTGTCGACTTTTTGCGGAAGAGATTTCGAATAGTCTTGGGTTGAACAGCCAAAGCCAGGTTGTCGAGCTAGCCAGCAACGATGGTTATCAGCTCAAGAATTTTGTCGAAAAGGGAATTCCGGCTTGCGGAGTCGAGCCAGCCGCCAATATTGCCAAGGTCGCGGAGGCAAAAGGCATTCCGACCGTCGTTGCTTTTTTTGGCGCCGCCACAGCCCGCTCGCTAGTTGCGGATGGGCGTTCGGCGGATTTGATAATTGCCAACAATGTCTTTGGCCACGTTCCTGATATCAATGACTTCGTCGCGGGGATCAAGCTGCTTCTCAAGGTTGGCGGGACGGTTTCCATTGAAATACCGCATTTCATGCGGCTTATGGAAAACAATCAGTTTGATACGATCTACCACGAGCACTACTGCTACCACACGCTCTTGGCCGACCATCGCCTCTTCGACTCTAATGGACTTCGGCTGTTTGATGTAACAGAACTTTCGACTCACGGAGGATCCATACGCATGCTCGTGTGTCACCAAGATGACCCTCGCAAAACTACCAACGCAGTTCATGCATTAGTCGCTATGGAGCGAGCTCGTGGGTTGGATCGGATCGAGACCTACACAGCCTTTGGGGAACAAGTACGAGAAACCAAACGAAAGCTGATCAGCTTTCTTATCGAAGCCAAACGATTAGGCAAGACCATAGCGGGTTATGGAGCGCCAGGCAAAGGAAACACATTGCTCAATTACTGTGGTATCCGAACGGATTTCATCGATTTCGTTGTTGATCGGAACCCTTATAAGCATGGCAAGTTTCTGCCTGGGTCCCGAATCCCAATCTTTCCGCCGGAGAAAATCAACGAGATGAGGCCTGATTATGTCCTCATCTTGCCGTGGAACATCAAGGAAGAGATCATGACGCAAATGTCGCACGTACGAAATTGGGGAGGGCAATTTGTTGTGCCGATTCCTGAGGTTCAGGTGCTGGCGTGATTTTCACGGAAACTCCCCTTCAGGGGGCCTTTGTGATTGACATAGAACGCAGAGTGGATGATCGCGGTTTTTTTGCTCGATCCTACTGCCAGCGAGAGTTTGAATCGCACGGTTTGGTTCAAACTACGGCTCAGTGCAATATCGCTCACAATATCAAGGCAGGTACGCTTCGCGGCATGCACTGGCGTTCTCTCCCGTCTCCGGAAGCCAAACTGGTACGCGTCGTGCGTGGCGCAATACTGGATGTGATTATCGATCTACGACCCGATTCAGCAACTTACCTTCGGCACGTCGCCGTTGAGCTCAGCGAAAGCAACCATCGCGCTCTCTATGTTCCTGAAATGTTCGCGCATGGTTTTCAAACGCTGGTAGACGATACGCAACTTTTTTATCAAATGAGTGAATTCTACGATCCGAAACACGACTGCGCTGCGAGATGGAATGATCCAGCGTTCGGTATAGAGTGGCCGCTCCCAAACCCAATATTGAACGATCGCGATCGTTCCTATCCGGATTTCTTAACATGAACATGACAGAGGAAAGCCGGATCGGGCAAGCGATGCATGATCGACTCACATCGCTCTATCCGATTTGCCGGAGCATTACAGGAAACGGTGTCCGCGAAACATTATCGCAGCTACAAAGTTTGCTACCGCTTCACATCCACGAAGTTTCCACTGGTACTCAAGTTTTCGATTGGGTCGTACCAAAAGAGTGGAACATCAGAGATGCGTGGATCAAGAATGCAGATGGAGTTCGCGTGCTGGACTTCAAACAGCATAGCTTGCACGTCATGAGCTACAGCGTCCCCATCAACCAAACGATGCCGCTAGAGCATCTTAAAAAACACATAACAAGTTTGCCTGATCAGCCCGATGTCATTCCATATAAAACGTCGTATTACCAAGAAGACTGGGGCTTTTGTATGCGGCATCGCGATTTGCAGGAACTGGAAGATGGCGTTTACGAGGTATGCATCGACTCGAGTTTGGAACCTGGTAGTTTGACCTACGGTGAGTACTACTTGCCGGGGCAGACCACCGATGAAATATTTTTTTCCGCTCACATTTGCCACCCCTCACTTGCCAATGACAACTTGTCGGGGGTTGTTGTCAGTGCCATGTTGGCGTCTGTGATTGCTGCTGGGCCTCAATCGCGATACTCGTATCGCTTCGCGTTTATCCCTGGAACCATCGGTGCGATCACTTGGTTGGCTCGCAATGAAGAGCGAACGCAGCGCATTCAACACGGACTTGTCCTGAGTGGGCTCGGCGACGCAGGTGCGATTACTTACAAGCAGAGCCGACAAGGGAATGCAATGATTGACCGAGTGGTCTCGCATGTTTTATCGTGCATTGGCCAGCCATTTGCTATTCAACGTTTTTCACCTTACGGATACGACGAACGGCAGTATTGCTCACCAGGTTTCAATCTTCCAGTTGGGTGCTTTTCCCGCTCGCCTTACGGTACTTATCCGGAGTATCACACGTCGAATGATAATCCGTCCTTTGTTCGGCCCGAGTCCCTGGCAGGCTCGCTGAATACGATCCTGAAAATTGTCGAAGTCCTCGAGGGGGATTGTATCTATCTCAATACACAACCGAAATGCGAGCCGCAGCTTGGTCGGCGAGGTTTGTATCGTGAATTGGGCAGCACGGGGGAGAACATGGCGATGCTTTGGGTGCTAAATCTGGCTGATGGCAAGACGACGATTCTTGAAATGGCCGAGCGGGCTTCGATTCCATTTGCTAAACTGAGCGGAATTGCGCGTACTCTGGAATCCCATGGGTTATTGCGCAGGGTAACCTAACTTCATTTCTCGCTCGTTTAACCCGGATTATTCATTCATGTCGCAAACAAAAGTGGCCTCTCCTGCGTATAAGTTGTTGTTACGAAGCAACTTAAGGAACATCAGGGAGGCCGATCTTGAGTATACAGTCTGTTGACAGTT
>CANHVO010000487.1 GCA_947463915.1 Planctomycetaceae bacterium | reverse complement strand
CTATGGTTGATTCTGACGTTTGCTGTGTTCGGGGCAGTCGAGTGAACGACTGGAGAACTTGTGGTGGGAGTCGATTCGATCTCCGCGGGCGAGTTTGCCGCTACGATCGCCGAGAGATTACGTGGGGTAATCAGATCAACCATCGCATCCAAGGATGCCAGTATCTTGGATGCATCGGGTAGATCGCTTGGGACCAAAGGCCGCAGCTGCTGTGCGAGCAACCCCCGCAGCATGATCGATTCTGGAAGTTGGGTATCGTTCGCTTGAAAGGCCTCGACCATAGCAAGCCATTGGGCTGGAGTCGGCCGAGTTTTTTGACCCCATTGTTGAATCCGCTTCTCCAAAATTTGAAAGGAGAATTTTCGTTTGTTGGGATCACTGTCTGCGAGTTGACGAATCAAGGTCAGGTTGTCGCCTGGATTGAGTTCATTTAAGGCCAGAAGGATCGGTAAGATTTCCTCCGTTTGTTTTCCTGTGGCCTCAACTAGCTGTTGTTGCCATTCCCATCGCAGCCATTGTTTCGAGGCGTAGGGCCAGCTCCAAACGACAACCAGCACACACATGAGCGAGAAGAACACGCTTCCAAACCGAGGGAAAGTCCGAACGGATTGAGCTGGAGATTCGCCCAAGAGCCAATCTACATCAATTCGAACGACTTCTTTTTTGCGTCCTTTTCGTTTTGACATCAATTCGATTTCGATTGGAAACATCAGTACAAAGTCGCAAAAACAACATTACGACTTTTTTCGACAAAATAGGCATATAGATTAAAGGAGCGAATCACAACAAGAGCAAATGCCGCTAGGAGAATGTCGGTTCGCAGGGGAGAGTGCCGATGTTACAATAACCCCCCAGTTTGCTTTACGATTACGAAACCCCTTTGGATCGATTGTCGATTTCATGAGCCATCCCCATAGTTCTGCTGCTTCTCTTCCTGAACCCTCTGTTGTTCCCGTCCAGGGATTGCATTGCGGCCATTACTTTTATCGATGGAAACGGGAGGTTCTAGCGAACTTGGGCAAGGCAGCGGTCCACGAAGCTAAGGCAGAGTTTTCGGCAGCGATTGCCCCGAATGCGAATGCTAGGCCAGAGCGGATTCAATCGTTTATCATCAGCGGACACAAAGCCGACTTTGCGACGATCATGATGGATACTGATCCTCTGCGAATCGATCGCGTGCATCAACGGATCATGAGCTCGGCATTGGGTGCTGCGATTGAGCCGGTATACTCCTTTGTGTCCATGTCTGAAATCAGCGAGTACTTGCCTAACAAAGAGCAGTACGCACAAAAACTGGTTCGTAGCGGTGAAGACCCAACGTCTCCGACTTATCAAGCCAAAGTGGCGTCGTATGAAAAGCGATTGCCAATGATGCATGCACAGCGCCTCGCACCTGAGTTTCCAAACTGGCCCGCCATGTGCTTTTATCCGATGAACAAGGTGCGTAACGTCGGCGCCAATTGGTTCTTGGAACCTTTTTCGGCAAGAACCGAGATGATGGCCGAGCATGCTCAAAGTGGAATGGCCTTTGCCGGTCGCGTTACTCAGCTCGTGACCGCGTCCGTGGGGCTGGACGATTGGGAATGGGGCGTCACGCTATGGGCTCGCAATCCACAGTTCCTCAAAGAGATCGTGTACACGATGCGATACGATTCGGCCAGCGCTCGATTCGGTCAATTCGGGTCGTTTTATACGGGTTACTTGGCGACCGGGTCAGCGATTCTCGAACATTGCATGGTGTAAAGAGACGGGATGTAATTTGGCCTTTGGGTAGCGAAAGTCGTCAAGACTTTCGGTTGCATCGCCTAAACGACCGAAACTCTTGGCGAGTTTCGCTACCAAACGCTTCACTGCGTTTCCAAAAAGGGGCGAGGGGAGCAAAGCCAATGAGATCTCATCAGCCAGCAAAAGCCGCCAAGATCCTCAATCAAGCCAAGCTTGATTTTTGCGACGGGACGCTGGTTCTCGATCAATGGTCGTCGCAAGCCATCACGCGTATCTTTGGCGAAGGCATTTGGACTTGGGATGTCCGCTCGAACACCTGGCGCTGTGACCCGATTCACTATCCTGAGATCCGAAAAGTCTTAGAGTTAAACTCGTACGGTACGCTCGATTGCGTTCCGCAGTGGCAGCACGTTGTTTGGTCGAACGTCCAACTTCCAGAACTGCGCACGGAGCAGACCGATGCCGTGAACGCCTGGTCGGCAGCTCGCCGAGGTGTTGTCGTAATGCCAACGGGCACTGGCAAAACCGAAGTGGCGTTGCGGATCATGGCCGATCAAGCTTGCAGCACGCTCATCGTCGCCCCGATTCGCGATCTCATGTACCAATGGCACAAACGTATCTTGAAGGGGCTTGGATACGATGCAGGGATCATCGGGGATAACACTTATAATGTGAAGCCCGTCTCGGTGACGACTTTTGATAGTGCTTGTATTCACATGCCGAGATTGGGAAACCGATTTCAACTCCTCATTTTCGATGAGTGCCATCATTTGCCAGGTCCGATTCGCAGCGATGCGGCTCGCATGAGTATTGCACCCATGCGCCTAGGGCTAACAGCGACTTTGGAGCGCGGCGACGGCCAGCATGCCAAGCTCGATGAGCTTATCGGCCCGTCGGTGTATCGGCTTGAGATCAATCTGGTACGTGGTACTTCGCTTGCCGAATTTGACGTTTTTCGTGTTCCCGTTTTTCTGAACGAACGTGAACGCGTTCGTTACGATCAGTTGTCCGAAGTGGTTTCGAGTTATGTCTACGAGCGAAGGCGAGAGGACTCCAATTTTACTTGGAAGACTCTCTGTGCCGAAACGCAGAGCAGCGGCGAGGCCGGCATCATCTTGCGAGCTTATCGCGAGAAAAAGTCGATCGAGGACCGAGCGGAGGAAAAACTGCGTGTTCTCGAAGATTTGTTTCGCTTGCACAAAGGGACACCAATGATCATCTTCGCCGGTTCCAATGCGATGGCACGGGACGTTTCGAGTCGGTTCTTGATACCGTGCTTGTTGAACCATTGCGGCAAAGCCGAACGAGTCGACTATTTGGATGGTTTGCGGGACGGGGTTTATCCAGCCATCGTGGCCAATCAAGTGCTCGATGAGGGGGTGGATTTGCCTGAGGTGAAGATTGCTGTGGTCATCGGAGGTATGGCGTCGACGCGGCAAGCCAAGCAGCGGCTTGGGCGGATTCTTCGTCGGCGCGGGGACGAACGAGCTATATTGTATGAGGTAGTAGCCAAAGACACGAACGAGGCTGGGCGTTCTCGGCAACGAAGGAAGAGCGATGCTTACGCGGGAACTCGCAATCGCAAGTTTTGAGAATGGTGAGCTCGTTCCTGATCGCTTGAATCGCAAGTCCGACGCCGCTTATCTCGGTTTCGCTGAGTCGATGCTGGATATTTATCGATCGGGGATTGGGCGCACACGGAAATCACTTCATCTAGCCGTGCATCGCGTGTTCAATGAACAACTCGATTGCCCTGAGAGACGCATTCAGGCTTTTTGCAAACTTCTCGACGATGCGGCTGAGTATTTGAAAGGGGACCGCAAAAAGATCGTGCAGTTGAGGCGATCGGTTTTCCGAGCCGCAGCGGAGCATCATCCGTTGGTGGTGCAACGCGATGCCCTTTTTGAGAGCGAAGAGTCCGAAGTAAAACGCAGGATTGCAGAGGGGCATGGCATGAGTTGGCCGGAACTGCGAGGCATGCTCTTCTCGGATTTGATTGAAAACCACGAGCTGAAAAGCTTTCACGGTTTTCAAGACGGAGCAGCTTTGCTATCGCGATACAACGTGGCGCAGACTCAAGCGGTGTTGTTTGATGCGATCAAGATGACGGTTCGAGCAACGGGCGATTTCAAGCAAATTTTGCGGTATGCGAAACTTGCAAGGCTCATGCACCGCATCACGAAGCGATCGGATCACTATCGATTCGAGTTCGACGGTCCGGCCTCAGTGCTGAGGGGAACCCATCGTTATGGAGTTGCAATGGCAAAGTTTTTGCCCGGATTGTTATCTTGCCGGGGCTGGTCGATGGAAGCGGTGCTTCGAGCTCGCTCATTTCGCCGGCCCATTCGATTTCGACTGGATGATGGATGTAAGTTGGTTAGTCGTGTCGACGCGGACAGCGAGTTCGATTCGAGTGTCGAGGAAGCGTTCGCGTTGGCATGGGGTGATCAGCCGCGGGATGGTTGGCGATTGGAGCGAGAGACGGAGATATTGCACGTCGGGCAGACAGCGTTCTTCCCCGATTTTGTTTTTGTGAATGAGGATGGAAGAAGAGCTATGCTTGAGATCGTCGGTTTTTGGACACCTGAGTACTTAAACTCTAAGTTCCAAATTTTGAATCAGTTTCAAGACAAACCAGTGTTCTTGGCGATCGCTCAGTCGTTGAAAGAGAGAGTAGCGATCCCTAGCGAGCATCCTGCGATTTACTATAAGGGGGCGATTGACGTCTTGACTGTGTTGGAGATGCTGAATAGTCGTTGACGGATATTCGCATCGCTTTGATTTTGCTCTTGGTTGAAGGGGTTTTAAAGGAACGCAGAGACGCGGAGAGCGCAGAGGCAAGATCACAACTAACTCAGCGATCTCTATGTCTCTGCGTTTTAAAAAAGGGCGCTGTTCTTTCAATGAGCCCCCACAGAATCGATTCTGAACGCGATAGCGCCCCCTTGCAACGCCTAGTCGTACGGCCATCCTCACAATTGCCGGAGAGACTTTTTCCTAGTGGCATCGCTCAATCGGATCGGCAAAAACCGACCCAAAACTGCAAAAGTGCGGCAAACCGACGAAGTGCGCGAACTCGCTCCGGTTTGATACGCCGGAGCAGGATAACGGAAACTTCGTCGCGGCCTTTCGTGCCCCGAGCGACACTGAGTCACTGATGGATGTTGAGTGACGGGAAGTAACCGATAGGTGCTGTGCCATAAAACAGCCCGGAGGGCGACACATCTCTGCCGGCG
>CANHVO010000486.1 GCA_947463915.1 Planctomycetaceae bacterium | reverse complement strand
TGCGGCGCCGGTAAACAATTTCTAAATGTACCCCATCTGGCTGGTTGAATGGGCAAGGGAGCTAGTTGCAGTCGAATCTTTGGCTAGGAGCCGAGTGACGCCGACGCTCCGGCGTGTCAAACCGGAGCGGGTTGGGGTTATGGGAACTCACCAAACACGGTAATGGGGGGAACCTCATCATCGATTCAGGAGCGATTTGGACGATATCGGGCGGTTGCATTGCTGAGCCGCGGTGCCGTTGATACAGCTAATCCACTCATTGCGGGCTTGAATGGCATGGCGCTCTTGCTACGCTAAAAGGAGACCAATTGGTCGAGTGGGTCCGGCTGTTCGTTTGTCAGAGAACAACAGGTAAAATCAGCCCGAACATTTATGTCGATAGGCACATCCAATTTCCCAGATTTTGAAATCTTGGCATAAGCTGATGGTAAGCCTTGTATCAGATCACCGAAGGTAGTAATTTCGAGGTACACTCACCCTGCATGGGGGCTTACTAGCTTATTTTTACTAAACGATTGCCGGAGCCTTTGAACGCAAGTTTAATGCTAGCAATTATTGCAGGGGGCTTGCAAATGATGAAATCATCTCTGAGTAACAAGTCAAACTGTTTGATTAGCATCTTGGGATTGGCGTTCTGCGGCTTAGTGCTCATTGGGACTTTTGGTTGCGAAGGAGGGCAAACAGGCAAGTGGGTTGTGGTACATCGAGAGGCAAGGCGAATTGGTGACGTTCCGCGCGGTGATGTAACTTGCCTATTTGGGACAACCTCGCCTCCTAAAGCGAACCAAATTGGCAAATCTCTACTATTAGTAATTTGCTATTCACCTTTTCGAGAGTTTTCATCCGTAACGCAACAGTCCGGCGACGGCAGAACTGTCTCCACCTTGAACCAAGAATTCCATCAAGAAGGAAAGTCGTCATTTGGCTTTGGTAGCGGATGGAATCGTGAAAGCGACGTTTTCGTTATCGATAGTAAGGTTTATTCTCGGTCCGTAGGAAACGTGTTCGTCATCTTAGAGGACGAGACAAAAAACATACTTCGGTACCAAATCAAAGCCCAGTTGTCGGAATCGACATTTGATAGGACACTCGAACTTGCAATCGAAGAAATTGAAAAAAACTCTGAGATCAATATTAACGAACATCGTTCACTGCTTTGCGAAGCCTTAAAGTCACTGATCAAGAAAAGTAAGGACTGAAAGTCCAGCACAGTTTCGTGCAAGACATTCTGTTGGGGTAATTTTGTGGGGGCCGGCTTGGGTTTTAGGATTCGACATTGCACCTCACTACGTTGAGGGCAGACAGGTTGGGCCTAGCTGTTACTGACCTCGCTTTGGTCACAAAATGTGCCTTGCTCCGTGTCGAATTTGTAGTGCCCATCGCACTCGGGCCACCAACCAGCGACGAGGTTTTCGTACTGCTCCGGCGTGTCAAACCGGAGCAAGTTGGGGCTAGACAGAACCGCCACATGCGGACAGGCACGGTTTCAATTGGATGGTCGTGAAGCATCAGCGTATTTTTGAAAGTTTGCGACTGGCGTAGCGTTTACGGCGAAACCGATTTTACCAAAGTCACCGCGCCCGTCGTATACTTGTGCCCATTCCGTTGCGTCGAAATCTAGGTTGCGGGCAAATGAAACGCTGATTTCCCCGGTCGGGGAAATTGCCACTGAAGCGATTTCGTTCAAATAGAACTTCGGTTCACCGACAGTGTGACCACTCGTTGCGGAGTCGATTTGTACGGGAACCTGCATTGTGAGCTCGTAGCGATCTCCAAAGTACGCAACAGAATTGAACAACGGGAAGTCATTCGGGCCATAGGAGATGTAATGCCTGCAATCGTCGAAAGTTGCATCCATCTGCGCAGCAGATTCGACCTGCGAAACACCATTGGCTGCAAAATCCTGATGGCCGCGGACCTTGTAATTGCCGTAACCAATGTAAACACCAAAATAGCAGATTGCCCATACGCAAGGGACAACGAGAATCGCGACGACAGCAAACACAGCGACAGAGATCAGACAGCTTACAAGTTTGCGGTTTTCCATTGTGCATCAACAAGCGCATTTTGCTTGGCGACAGAACTAGCAATTCTTCGGCACGGCGCCGATACGTACACTTTGAGTGTACCTCATTAGGATAGTTGAATGTGCTGTCGAGCCGTTTGGAGGTGAATGTATGGCTGGAGCCTAGCAGACACTGACGCTCCGGCGTGTCAAACCGGAGCGAGTTGCGGCCTGACATGCTAGGTCGTGTGGGCGGTTCCAGGTGCAATCCGGGCCCATATCCCGATGGGTTGGTTCTGCCGCAGATAGCTTTCCTAGATCCTATGTGGTCGCGATCCTGGCCGCAATTCTTAGGCACCGTTTCGGATCGCAAAGATTCCTGCGAGTACAAGCAAAGCAATCAACCCGACCGAATGTCCCCATGCCAACAACTGAGTTACGATTAGCAGTGGTAGATTCGGACATGATTGACGTTTGACGAGTGAAACGATCGCGATAACAAATGCGAACGGAACGCCGACGAATAGATCAAGTGCGATTGCGTTGCCGAGCCCATATGCATTTAGCTTGTTGTTTGGTGTGAAAACGAGGACGATAGTCGCAACCCAAAGAGCAAACATGGAAAGGAATAGCCCAACATGCAAAAACGACTGGCGTTTAAGAGATGGAGTTTCGGGCCCATCGACTTTTGGGGCAATGTATGGATTTGCCGGATCGGTCACTAAGATGGTCGCCCTCCTTTGTCAGAACGCGTAATTTTCCGGCGCTGCGTTAATAAACACATTCCAAATGTACCTCATCTGTTTGATTGAATGGGAAGGCTGGCCGATTGGGGGGGTTGGCTGGGCGCCGATTAAACTCTGACGCACCGGCGTGTCAAACCGGAGCAAGTTGGCCGCAGCGGAAAAGCAACAGCCTTTTGGGGCGAATCCGATTAGCAGGCCATGTGCGGAACTCGAAGCAATCACGCGGCGGTCACAACGAGGAAACGCCCCAGCTAACCGCCGAATCACTGCCTGGCTTCCTGATCATGGATTTAGAGCTGGCTCAGTTATTACGCTTCTAAAGGAGAGATCGAGCAGTCACACGCAGCCAAGCTCGCGCCCGTCGGTTGAGCGATGTCGCAGCATCTAAGCCCTTATTTGTTATCCGGCGATGATACGATCCAATCGTTGACGAAGCCAGATTGGCTCGTCTTCAACCAGACAAAGGTTCGGATGTTTCCAGAAGCCCGAATGTGTTCTCGCAGCCGCAGCCTTCGCTAGTTCAGCATTGGATTTCGCTCCGCTTATACCTAGCGAGTCCAACAGGCAAGATTTGAGCGAGTAGTGCAAGTAGTCGTGGGCAGGAAACTGTGTGCCGACACGACGCATCCCATCCAAAACTAACAATGCTTCGCGGAACAACTCACTTAGCTCATTTTGAACAACAAACTGCGCAAAGTCGAGTGGAACATTAGTTCGAACATTTGGGTAGTCTCGCTCTGTTTGGATTGACATCCGGAAAGACTCTAAAGCACGCGAAACATCTCCTAAGGCAGAATGGCATTTCGCACGAAGCAAGTGACCCAATGAGAAATTGAATCTCTCGGGGTAGTCCGAAAACATCCGATCGAGTAAGGATAGCGATTCGCGAAAGTGGCCACCGTCAAACAAATACCCAGCTTGTATCGTCAAATACTGCGAACGGCTAGCCTTTCGAGTCCTTGCAAACCGAGTCTCAAACTCTTCACGTTCGGATTCAGTCCAGGAGGTATTTCTGTACCAGTCGTGTCGACCTGTCATGGGGCTAAATTTTCCGGATCAACGAGTAGCAATCTCGCACGCATTGTACCCCATCAAACTGGCAGAATGGGTAGGTGAGCTACTTGAGGTCGATGTTTGTCTGGCAGCCAAGTTGAAACCGACGCTCCGGCGTGTCAAACCGGAGCGAGTTGGAGGTTAGCTAGGTGACCGGTGAAATCCGGACCTTATACCGATCCATTGTTAGATCAGTTCTCGGAGTATTACGCCCTGTCTCATACCGCCAGATCGACTGTCCGAAATCATTACTCTAACCGAATCACCAACGAGCGGGCCATTCGCCAAAATCGATTTCATTGCATCGGATGGCAGCATCCGTCCAAAGTATCCTTGTTGCAGGCCACAAAGTATGACCTCGCCGGTCTGAAGTCGAACCTTAAATGTAAATGGTTTCAAGTACTCGACTACCGTTCCAGTAATAGTTTCGTCGCTATTCGTACTCAGTTTCTCCGCTAACGATTGGGATGTCCGAGGGCGAGAGAGTGATTTAACAAAAGTCCGACATGACCGATGAGGGCTTCGTCTGCAACCCTTGGTTATCGGCTCCATTCCCTGATTTTTAGGGGCAGTTCCGCCACGAACGATCGTGGATTGTACATTCTGCAACCTGTGTCATGCAACCAAGCCGCTGGGCAATTTCTCCGGATGCCAAGCCATACATCCATGATATCTTCGAGCAAGCAGTTCGTTCGAAACATTGATCCGCCCCAACACTCCGACACACCGGGTCGGTTTCCGAAGTCTGGATCGAGTTCACACGCACTGATACCGAAGTCAATAGTCCTATCTAAGCGCCGCCATTGAGCTCGCCATTCGTTCCAAGTGGGCGCTGAGTCGTGTAGTAAACTCACACCGTTAACGGACAGAATTGCGTTCTCCATCTCTTGAGGCGTGTAAATGATCCACTCCCAGTCGTCTGCAAAACTCACCGCATCATCGGGCAGATCGAGCGGTCCCCAAACGAGCGTTAGTTCAGTCAATCGAAATATTTGGGGCGTGTCCATGTTTTCCGATAGCCAGTAATTCTCCGACGAGGTGCCAGTGCCGACACTTTAAATGTACCCCATCTTGCTCGTTGAATGGGTAGCCAAGCTACTCGGAGGTAAGTGATTGGCTTGGAACCTACCCAAACCGCCGCTCCGGCGTGTCAAACCGGTGCGAGTTGG
>CANHVO010000485.1 GCA_947463915.1 Planctomycetaceae bacterium | reverse complement strand
GTGGATTAAAGCGACTTGCAAGCGTGGAAGGAGCAAGCTGGACTAAGATGATGATGGTGTATCAACACCACGAACGTTTGGACGGTCGAGGTTTTCCAGTTGGTGTTCCAGGTGATCAGATTAGCGATGCGGCCAAGATGTATACTGTCATCGATCGTTTCATGTCTTTGGGTGGCAACCGACATCCTTTGACTTATTCTGATATTCACGAAGCGATAGTAAATCTTGAAGAAGAGATCGGAACCAAAGTATCTAAGGAGCATTTCCAATGTTGGAAATCGATAGCCCAAACTGCTTTGTAGACTTGAGTGATAGTCTAAGCGATCTGATTTGCCTAACCCCCGCGCTTGCGGAAATTCTCCAGCAAGAACGCGGCGTGACAGACTCCAAATGCAACGAGCTACGAAAATATGCAAGGTTTCGCTGCAATTCCTACGGAATCATGGAACAGACGGCTGATTCGAACCGAAACCTCGATCGACAAGAAACTTGTAAAGTCGTCATTCGCGATATCTCCAGAAATGGATTTGGAGTGATCGCGCATCAGCAATGGTATCCTACTCAAATCGTTAGGCTGTCGCTGCCGACGGGGCAGTCGTATTGCGAAGTGGCAAGGGTAAGATTTCATGGGTCTGATTGCTTCGAAATAGGCCTCCAAGTACGCAAGTTCGTTAGTTATCCGAATGCACCAGAACAAGAAGTTTGAGATCGTAGACTATCGTAAGCTCATCGCTATGTGTTTTGCGGGGCAATAGCCCGTCTTGCCAGCTGATCCTTGTCGAACAATTGCTCTCAAGTCTAGCGGTAATCCAATATGCAATGCGATCATCTGGAAGATGGTTACTTCCGATATTCCAGCCGACGTAGCTGGATGCTATTGTTTAGAACGCGAGCAGTGTTCATTGTGACCGGCCTTAGAAAGTTATTTCATATGAGTGAGTTTCACTTTTTAGTCACGATTTCGCTTTGCTTGTTTTCTTGCAACGCAATAGCACAAGTTGATGACAAAACCTTGCCTGACGAGATCAAGCTCAATCAAATTCAGGTTATCGGGACGCACAACTCGTACCACTTAGCGCCCGAACCAAAGTTGCTTGGACTGATCGCCGCAACGAGCCAACGTGCGGCGATGGCCATCGACTATAGCCATGCACCGATCGAGACTCAATTGGCCGAGTACGGCATCCGCCAGTTGGAGTTGGATGTGTACGCCGATCCGAAAGGAGGGCTTTTCGCAAATCCGATCGGCAAGTCGTTGCTCGCTGCGACCTCGAACGATTCTAGAATGCAATTCGAATTCCAGGCAGTAATGTCGAAGCCTGGAATGAAGATCATCCATTCGCCCGGCTTTGACTATGCAACGACAGTGCCGACATTGGTGAATGCGTTAAAGCAAATTCGGAATTGGTCCGAAGCCAACCCAAAGCATGTGCCTATTTTGATAATGATTGAACTCAAGGAAGACGTCACTGGGCCGGCGGGCGTCAAACCGCTTGCATTCAACTCGGATTTGCTGAACGCTATCGATACCGAGATCCGTTCGGTTGTGCCGGCGACCAGCATGCTTCTTCCCGACAACGTTCGGGGAGAATTTAAAACGCTTAGGGCTGCTATTCTAGAACGTGGATGGCCGACGCTCGCTGACTGTCGTGGCAAGTTGCTTTTTGCCTTGGACAACGAAGGATCGCTTGCCGATCGCTACCTCGAAGGTCATCCCATTCTAAATGACCGCGTGATGTTCGCCTCGGTAAACGAATCTCACCCTGCCGCAGCTTGGATGAAGATCAATGATCCTATCCGCGATTTCGAAAAGATTCAGTCGATGGTTGCAAAGGGATTTTTGGTTCGGACCAGAGCCGACGCGGAAACCAAGCAATCACGACTCAACGACGCGACTCAGAGGGACAAAGCGTTTGCCAGCGGCGCGCAGTTTATCAGCACCGACTACCCCCGAGCTGACTTGCGTTTTTCGGATTACTGCGTTCAGTTTGACAATGGGAGCATGGTTCGTATCCGTTCGAGATAGATGGTCTCTAAAGACCGGATCACTACAATCGCGATTGCTGCGATGGTTGTCGCAAAGCTTGCGGTATTGAGCCGCAGGCGCTAACCGCGTTACGGTTTCCCTGGCAAAAGCGGGTGTCTCGGCTAACGCTCGCGGCTCAATTTGAACAAAGTGAGTGCCATTTGGCTAACGCTCAACCGCTAATCATTCCGTTTGTTTTTTGTTCACATGCGAAGGATCAGGAACTATTTTCAGTGCCCGGTGAAGACAGCCAGCAATGGTAATAAAAGCCAACCCGATCGCGATGAGATTGGTGCTGCTAAAAGGGACAACGAACTCCTGTCGGTACCCAAGGAGAATGTGGCCTGCTCCGTTTTGTCCTGGTAGAACTGGCTGCGGCATACCGATTGGGTCACTTAACACAAGCATCCGATCGTCGCTCGCCAAATTCTCGCTAACAAACAAATACAAATTCATTATCCCGCAAGGCATCCAGCCACCATATCCTTCTGTGTTAACTTGACCTTCGGCACTTACGTCAATCCTTTTGCGGTCCGATGGAACTGTGATCGGCGGATCAAGTTGACGCAAAACACCGTTTACCTTGGCGCAAAGAAGTCCGTTGGCGTCGACCGCCAATTGCATGGATCGGTGATACTGGGCATTTTCGCTGGACTCGTCTACCGTTCTGAAATATCCTCGCCCAACCACGGTTAAGTCGTATCGACTGCCCGTCGGTATGGTCGCTAATCGTGCAGACGAAAAGACAATCAAGATCGCGGCTAGGAGCGGGGCAATGAGGAATAGTGAACTTAGAATAGATTTCAAAATGTCTCGAGCGTCCTTGCTTTAGAGTAAAGCGATTGTCCCAATCGCTTGGCAGGCACTTTTGGCCTTTTGGGTACGCGACGGTTTTGAAGCGGATTGAACTTTTACTGGTTTGGAATTGCCGACTTTAAGTTCAAGAACAATTGAGGACAATTGTTCTACACCCGAAACGATTGAGGACAATCGTTTTACACTCTTGCTTGACTTAGTGCGCTAATCATGTCGGTTGTCGCATTTTCGACTGCCGCTTGCCAGTTGCTGCACCCTGCGTACTTTGGATTTTCGTGGGCAAAGATGATACCACGCGAGCTGTTGACGATGGCGCCGAGACCATTCGAGTCCATGCCATGCAAAACATCTGCAGCTGAGCCACCTTGTGCACCATAGCCTGGAATCAACAGCCAAGCGTTAGGCATCCTTTTTCGCATCGCTTGGAGCTGTTCCGGATAAGTTGCTCCGACAACCGCACCAACGCAACCATACCCTGTGGACGACGAAGCGGATTTGAGAGCTTGCTCTTGAACAAAGTCAGCGACTCGATCCGAGATCGTTCGCGAGTCGACGGAAAGATCTTGCAAGAAGCCGCTGCCTGGATTGGACGTCTTTACCAAAACGAAGATACCAGCTCCCACTGCGTTGGACTGGTCAATGAATGGCTGGAGCGTGTCAGAACCGAGATAGGGACTGACCGTCAGCGCATCGGTTCCCCACGCACTTTGTCCATGGGTACCGAGATATGCTTTGGCGTATGCGGTGGCAGTAGACCCGATATCGTTGCGTTTGGCGTCCATGACCACGATTAGCCCCTTGCTCGAGGCATAGCGGCATACTTTTCCTAAGGCCAAAACACCATACGGGCCCAATTCTTCGAAGAAGGCACTTTGTGGTTTGACTACAGGCACAAGGGCATGCGTTGCGTCGATCACTTCACAGCAGAATCGCTCATAAGCGTTTGCCTGATCTTCGAGCGATGCATTTTTGGAAACTTGTAGTCCCTTTGGAAGCTGCTCAAGTCGCGGGTCCAAGCCGACGCAAACTGCGTTGCCTTTTTCCTGGACTGCATTTGCAAGACGATCTCCGAATGGTTGTTGCGTCATATCCTGGTAGATTACTTTTTGGGCTTAATGGGAGGGTTCTTGGTGGTGGCTGGCTCTGCGGGCTCAGCTTCAGTACGCTTGATTGCCTTGCCAACAAGCATTTTCAAGATGCTCTCGTCCACTTTGGCTGTAAGATGCTTGGGTCCCGTTGTCTCTGGCTTGTCATCGCCCTTCGCATTGTCTTTCGGACTGTCCTTTGCCTCTTTGGGCTTGGGTGTGGTCGATTCGCCGTCGGTTTCACTGTAGGGTGGCTCGTCCAACAGAGTCAGGACGAGTCGAACCGGTGTGTTGCGAGGAGGAATGCGATCTGTGAAGGCTTCGAACATGAGAGCCGCATTGGACTGCTCACTTTGGACCGCAACGTCCATGGTTGATGTGCTAAAATTGGAAACCGAAATCAATTCGCCGCTGTCGCCAAGATAATGCTCGTTGCCCTCCTCATCCTTGTAGATTTTGCTGCCCGCGAAGACCCAGTCCCAACTCATGGCCTTCTTGGTTCCGGACTTGCGTATCCAGTTTTGTGCCAGTGTCCCTTTGGTTTTGCCTTGTTCATCGAGCCAGAGCACATAGGCCCTGATGGTCGTTCCATGAGCTGGTTTAAACGGTTCGAAACTAGCTGTGCTGCCAGCTTTAGCACCGATAGCCAGTAGGCCTGCGTGAACCAACTGCGACTTGGCAAACACCGCCACGACAGCTTCATGCTCTTTGGTTCCAGCAGGGCATGCGAACAGTTCCAGCGGCACGCTTCGCTGAACGACATAGCCATCCAAAACCACAACTTGCTCATCTTTGTTGATCCAAATCCGATTTTCGCGATGGAGCAATTTCCCGTCCTGGGGAGGTTCGAACTGATCGTTAACGATCTTGAGCAAGTCCGCTTGGCTCTTCCACGAGTCGTCTGCGAAAGAGTCTGCTGACAACGAGTAGGCTAAAGCCAACACGAAGAATCGCGTGGAAAAAATAACGATTGTTGCAGTTCGAAGCCTGGATATCGACATGGTATTTTTGAATCCCGAATAAGACCGACGAACACGATTTTTTGGAACGGATGG
>CANHVO010000484.1 GCA_947463915.1 Planctomycetaceae bacterium | reverse complement strand
GATTACGGTCCAAGACTTGTTGTTGCACCGAAGCGGATTGATTGCCGACAATGCGATGTCCGATTACCAAGATGGTCCAGAAAAAGCATGGGATCGCATCTGCGAACTGAAACTGATTTCGCCCGTCGGGACAGCATTCAAATATTCCGACGTCAACTTCATCGTGCTTGGCAAAATTGTCGAAAAGCTCAGCGGTAAGACGCTCACGGATTTTTCGAACGCGACGATTTTTCAGCCCCTTGGAATGACCAAAACAGGCTTTTTGCCATCGGACGATCTGAAAGCTATATGCGCGCCGACAGAACAACGCGAGGGACGTTGGATGCAAGGCGAGGTGCACGACCCGCGAGCGTACGCGCTGGGTGGTGTAGCGGGCCATGCCGGTCTTTTTTCAACGGCGGGGGACATCGCTCTCTACGCAAAGATGATGTTGCGAAAGGGAACCAGTGACGCAAGAATCCTGTCGCCTTCGACGGTCGCGATCATGACACAGGGCTATACCGTCCCAGGCGGAATTCGTGGATTGGGTTGGGACAAACGGACTGGTTTTTCGATCAATCGAGGGGTTCTGCTTAGCTCCTCCGCATTTGGCCACGGTGGGTTCACAGGCAACGTGCTTTGGATTGATCCCGACTTGGATTTGTTCTTCATCTTCTTGAGCAACCGAGTTCATCCGAACGGAAAAGGGCTAGTCAATCCTCTGGCGGGAAAGATACTCAATGTGGTGGCCGCTTCGCTGAACGAGGCAAAGCCAGCTAGCACTCCGATGCGCATGCCAGTCCTTACGGGGCTGGATGTCTTGGAGCGAAATGGTTTTCGCGAGCTCGCGGGCCAGCGTGTTGGCTTGATTACTAATCACACGGGCCGAAATCAGGCCGGCCAGAGCGCTGTGAAGTTGATTCAAAACGCGCCAAATGTGAAGCTCAAGGTTCTGTTCAGCCCAGAGCATGGTTTCGAGGGCAAACTGGATATCGAAAAGGTGTCGGACAGCGAGGACAAAGGGACAGGCACCAAAATCGTGAGCTTGTACGGCGAGACCCGTCGCCCAACCGCGGAGATGTTGGCTGATCTCGATGTGGTCGTCTTTGACATCCAAGATATCGGCACTCGATTTTATACTTACATCTCGACGATGGGCGAAGCCATGATCGCGGCAGCGGCCCATCAACGCAAATTTATTGTGCTCGATCGCCCGAATCCGATCAATGGCGTCGATGTTGTCGGGCCAATGTTGGATCCCAAATCCGAATCGTTTGTCGGTTTTCATCGATTGCCTGTCCGGCACGGCATGACGATTGGCGAACTGGCGAGGCTATTCAAACAGGAATTGAAATTGGAATTGGACTTGCAAGTGATCGCGTGCGAGGGCTGGCAGCGAGCGGACTATTGGGATGCGACCGGTTTGACTTGGGTGAACCCGTCGCCCAACATGCGAAGTCTCAACGAAGCTCTCCTATATCCTGGCGTCGGACTGATCGAAACAACCAATGTCTCTGTTGGGCGCGGAACCGATACTCCATTTGAAGTCGTTGGGGCGCCTTGGATGGATGGTCGCGAATTGGCAAGGTCGTTGAACCAGATGCAAATGCCAGGTGTGACGTTTGTGCCGATTGAATTCACGCCCACTGCGACCAAGTATCCTGGTCAGTTGTGTAAGGGGGTCAACATTATGATTACAGATCGAAAAGCGATCGAGCCGGTGCGAGTCGGACTGAATTTGGCCGCAACATTGCGGCGACTCTATCCTGTGGCTTGGGAGACCAAGAGCCTCAATCGATTGCTAAGCAATCAAGCGACATTGAAGCTGCTGCTCGATGGCAAAGGGGGCGAAGAACTTGAGCCCGCGATTGTGGACGGAGTCAGTGATTTCTTGAGAATTCGCGAAACGCACTTGCTGTATCGATAAACGGTCTAGTACCTCAAACTTTGATGAGTTTTCCAAGCAATTAGCCGTCGGGCGCTAGCCCCGGTTTTCTCGGGTTCTCGACGAAAGTCGAGCTCGACCGTAATCGATGCTCATCATTACATCTACTCCAACGAGGTGTTTGTCATTTTTCTGTGTTCGATTTTTCTGCCTCACACCGTCTTGCGTCGTACCTTTATCAAAGCGATCGCGTTCACCTTCGTTTTCCCAGCGGGATCGCTATTTGCGAAGAGTTCTGTTGATGCTCGACCGATCAAATTAGGACGGATCGCCGATCTCCACCAAGACCTTGTTCAGTGAGTTGCGAGCAACTTCGGAGCTATTCTGGCACATTCTTCTGGAACTCGCATTCGGTAAGCGGTCGTGGCGTTAGTGGACTCTTGTCTGTGAGTTTTCGAATTGTAAATGCTGCCCATGCTATTGAACTTGCCGAGGTCGAGAGCGAGAATGATCATTCGTTTTGTTCCATGGGTTTGGGATTTTGTGACGATTCTGCGTGGTGGCGTTTTGCGGCTGACTGACTGACTTAGTGGAAGCCTTAACTTGCTTGATAACTCTTTAGGCGATGCAAATTGCTACGATCCGAAGGACTATGGATAAGCGACTCTTTCGTTTCAGAATCTCCACGCTCCTCGTGGTTACGACTTTCGTTGCAGCTGGAATTAGTTGGTATATCAATCGCGTAATGCGACAACCCGACTACAAGATCATGGAGTTAGGAGGCTCGCTCGCGATGGCGCCTACGATCACGCGTGAATACCTTGCGGTGGACGTACATGCCTACCGGCTTGTTAAGCCCGCTAGGTGGGAAGTAGTCGTCTTAGATCCTCAAGAGCAGCCAACTGGAGCATACATTGCTAAAGTACTTCGTGTGATCGGATTACCAGGTGAGACCGTTTCCATTTCGGGCGGGAAGATTGTCGTTGACGGACAACCCTTAACTCCACCGCAGCACCTTCAGCAATTAACGTTTTCTTCCGGCGTTGCGGATGGGCAAACTAGACCACACCCCTATACTGTGCCGGAGGGGCACTACTATCTGCTTGGCGACAATCCAGTCGAAGCAAACGATAGCCGAATGCTAGGCGCGATTCCTCAGGCAGAGATACTTGGTCGAGTTTCTGGTAGCAGGTGATACTCCCACCTGCAGAGCGACAAATGATGACTGACATTTTCAGTACTGCTTCGAGACACGTGAAAGCGAGATTGATCGCTTCGGTGGTCCTGGCAGGTATTTGCATTCTTGTAGGTCTAGTCATCCTCATTGGCAGAGTCCCCATCAGCGGCCATATTGCTGTTAGCCAAGATCAATCAGAACGCTTTGGGCAAATCATGAAGGAAAACGGTATCCTGTTTTGGACGGGTATAGGTGGCTTGGGAATGATGGGCGTGCAGTTCGACAATCCCATCGCTCTTTCCGCAATAGATGATCTCATTATTGACGATGCTCGTCGCAACAAGTATAAAGCAATCGTCAGGTACAGATGCTTGATTCCCTATTTTGATCATTCTGTTTCGGTCTATTAGATGGGGAGCAAGTACAAACACGAAAGTTACTCACCGGAGATTCACGTCAAGTTCCCTTCTCAGAGCAAGTAGTGGAATCTCGTAAGAGTTCCTGAAGTGCCTCGAACTCCAGGAAGTTTTACAACTTCCTCTTCGGGCGCAGGCTTAATTCAACGCCATTCGGCACGAGGCCCGCGTTCGCTTGGTGTCCGTTGCGGTTCGAGAGTACAATACAGTCGAGGGACGGCAATTAATGGCCGCCCAAAACCAGAACTCAAATGGATTCTTTCGTTAGGGAGAGATGCATGACAGACGATAGCCCGAAAATCGACGCAACTCTGCCTCCCTATTCCGTTTGGTCTCGTAATTGCGTCTTTACGTTGTATGGTCTAGCGGCAATTTGGGGCGCGATCCAGATCGTATTGCCCGACAGCCCCGGGTTGTATTTGCTTTTCACCCTCATGTTCGCACTCACGGCAACGTTTTGGGCCCGACTCGATGCTATTGGTCGCTCAAGGCCTATAGCTCCAATTCTACAAATGCTCTATTTCCTCGTTTGGCCTCTTGGTGCGATGGTCTACCTCATATCAAGATCGGGATGGCGTGGACTGGGTATTGCGATGCTGCATGCAGTTGGGCTCAGTGTTACACTTGCTCTTTCGTTTTACCTGACCTTCTTTGGACTTCATTTTGCTGGATTATTGGACCAGCGATTCTATCAACAACCGTAGTTTTTTCGTGGCCGCATGACTGCGAACTGGACTTGTTGCAACATAGCCTCTTGAGGAGTTCCTTGGACAACATACGAGACAAAATTCGAAGTGCAAATCGCCGCGATCAAGTGTCGACTTGCGAAGCTCTTTCAAAGATCTGGCTAGCGAAAAACCCTGACGACATTTGGGTTGTGCAAATGCTCGCTGAGTCCTTGTACCAGATGGCGCGATATGACGAATCGCTACAAATGTACAACGAAGCTCTTGTTCGATTTCCGGATCATCGATGGGGAATTTACAACCAGATTGGCCATTTGTATCGGTATCGTGGAGAGCTTGATCAGGCTGCGTTGTGGTATGAAAAGGCAATCGAGGAGGACCCCGATGAAGCGTCGTCTTATATCTTCCTAGGCGCGAGCAAAGCTCGCCAGGGAAAGCTTGTTGAGGCTGAAGCGATTCATCGGAGAGCCACTACTTGCGCGAATGGACTGATAGAAGAAGCGTTCCATAACCTTGGACTGGTTCTTCGCGGTCAAATGCGGTTATTGGAGGCTGCCGATTGCTTTCGACGTGCGATTGAGATCGATCCAGAGTACGATGCTGCAATCGAGGCCCTGGAAGATGTGGTTCACGGTCAGAAGGCAACAGAGGAGCAGCAAGGATAAAGCATATTATGGATGCTTGTAAGCAGCAATTTGAGTTAGAACAATTTGGGAATTGATAGAGGTTTGGAACGAGCGTGGGGTTTATGGTGTCTCCTTGACGCTGTAGAATCCTGGTCGCGTTTACGCAATCGTCGCGGAGCGACGAGCGACAATGTCGCCCTTCGCTCTGCGAAGGT
>CANHVO010000483.1 GCA_947463915.1 Planctomycetaceae bacterium | reverse complement strand
CTGGCTCTGGAAAATGGTCGAGCTCGATACGTTACAGCTGTTAGTCAATCCGATGTGGCGGACGGTTGGCGTGATCGACGACATGATGGTGGTTGCGTGATCGACATTCATTCGAACGAGATCATCGCATCAGGCTTGTCGATGCCGCACTCGCCGCGTGTCTATCGCGACAAACTATGGCTGCTCAATTCAGGGACAGGTCATTTTGGCTTCATTGATCGATCGACAGGTAAATTCGAGAAAGTCGCATTCTGCCCTGGATACTTGCGAGGACTCTCGTTTCACGGCGACTATGCCATCGTAGGGTTGTCGAAGTCGCGTGAGAACAAAACGTTTTCGGGACTTGAGTTGGACAGTAACTTGAAGTCTGGAGATGCGGAAGCCCGCTGCGGCGTCCAAATCATCGACCTCAAGAGCGGCGACGTTGTGCATTGGATTCGAGTCGAAGGAGTAGTGTCGGAGCTTTACGACGTGGTGGTATTGCCAGGAGTCAAGCGACCGCAGTCGCTCGGTTTCAAGACCGATGAGATTCGCCGCGTGTTACGCATTGCTGAAAGCCAGTCGCTTTAGAACTCAAAATTCCTGACCTTGGCTCCGTCTGTTGCCATCGGTGCTGTAACTTCGCTGGCGGTACAGTTGGTTGGCGTGAATGGGACTGGAATTCGATACGATATCGATTTGGATGGCGACGGTGGCATTGATCGGACCATTACAAGTGGGACAGCAATCACTTTGAATGATGTCGTGTTTGCTCAAGGTGGGAGCAGGACTGTTATGGTTACAGCAACTCGGAATGGATTGACTTTGGGTAGAAATAGCGAGGTCATTGACGTTGTCCCCTACACAGTGCGAGGTTCGCGTTGGCTATCGACACTTGACGTAGACGCGGACGAAACCGTTTCGCCCTTGGACGTGCTAGGGGTGATCAATTGGCTCAATGACACGAGCTCGGATAAGCGATTTACTTTGAGCTTGGATGTGGACCGCGATGCTTCGATCAGTCCGCTCGATGTACTTGCGATTATCAATCACATCAACTCCGCGGGGGGCGGCACTTCGCCGACTCCGTTTGTCTCGTTGGTCATGAACGATTCAGGTGCTTCGGATGGCCTTACCGACAACGTTGGTATTCAAGGAAAAGCCAAAGAGGCCAATGCGAAATTGTTTCTGTCGCTCGATGGCTCTCCGAGACGAGAAGCAGTGGGTGCGATTGGAGCTGACGGTGCGTTTGATTTGACGGACGCAGCAATTGCGCAATTGTTTGGAGGTTCGCTTGAGGGTGACCACTTGCTGACGATTGGCACGCTGGCAAGCGATGGCTCTTGGCGAGGGATGGATCGCCGATTTACGCGAACAAGTCGCTCATTGAACCCGTTCGAAATGACAACGGCCTTGCAAAATGGCGGACTGTCATTGGGTTGGACTTCAGCCGGTAGCGGTGCACTTTATCGTGTGATGCAAAGCATTGCAGGTCAGTCTCCGACCATCCTTTCTGACGGTCTGGCCGGCTTATCGACCCGATTCGATTTGCCGATCGGATTCTATGACCTATTTATCGAGGCTTACGACTCTTTGGGCCGTAAGCAGAGTTCGCCAATCGTGCGGGTTCGAATTGTCTAGGGACGGATTTCCCAGGCGGACCACCTGGACAGGCCTGGGAAATTCAATGAAAATGCCTGCGAACCTAGCCGCCATTTGGACTGACTCCTATTGGCGTGCATTGGTCTTGGTTGTCTTTTTTGTCGACGGCTAAGTCTTTTGCCTCGAAAAACTTCTGATTCCCTAAGCGAATAATCCCTAGATGCCACGATATAATCCAGCCGTCATCGAACCCAAATGGCAACTACACTGGGAAAACAACAAGACTTTCCGGACGCCTGAGATGCCTTCGGGTGACAAAGTCTACATTCTCGACATGTTTCCCTATCCAAGCGGAGCCGGCCTGCATGTGGGGCACCCAGAGGGCTACACAGCGACGGACATTCAGGCTCGCTATTGGCGAATGCGTGGCAAATCCGTGCTCCATCCGATGGGTTACGATGCGTTCGGTTTGCCAGCCGAGGAATACGCGATTCGGACGAATACGCCACCGCGGGTGAGCACCGAGCAAAACATCGCCAATTTCACGCGTCAGTTGAAAATGCTCGGCTTTTCCTATGACTGGGATCGCTGCCTTGCCACAACCGACCGAGAGTACTTCCGATGGACGCAGTGGATCTTCTTGTTGCTGTTTGATACCTGGTTTGATTTGGAACAGCAAAAGGGTCGGCCTATCTCGGAACTTCCGATTCCCGCCGATGTCGCGGCCAAGGGAGAGGATGCGGTATCGCTTTATCGAGACAAGCACCGATTGGCCTACCAAGATGAAGCGTTGGTAAACTGGTGCCCCGGACTAGGAACCGTGTTGGCCAACGAAGAAGTGATCGATGGCAAAAGCGAACGGGGTAATCATCCAGTTCAACGCATGCCATTGCGTCAGTGGATGCTCCGAATCACGGCTTATGGCGATCGGCTCATCAGCGATCTCGAAGGTCTGGACTGGACTCCAGGGATTAAGAAATTGCAAGCGGACTGGATCGGAAGGAGCACCGGCGCTGAAGTCGACTTCCCGATCGTGCCAGCCTCTGAATTCTCGAAATGGCAGTCCACGCGTCGCGGTCAGGCTTATCCGGAAAGCATTCCAGTCGATGTGCTTCGGATCTACACGACCCGCCCAGATACCTTGTACGGCGCGACGTATATGGTCATCGCTCCGGAGCATCCTGTTGTTAAAACGATCACCACTCCAGAACAATCCGCGGCGGTCAAGCAGTATTGCGACAACGCGGCCTTCAAGAGCGATCGCGACCGCACGGACGGTGACAAACGAAAGACGGGCGTGTTCACCGGTGCTTACGCAATCAACCCGGTCACCGGCAAACCGATTCCGATTTGGATCGCGGATTACGTGCTGATCGGTTACGGCACGGGTGCGATTATGGCTGTACCGGCCCACGATGATCGAGACTTTGAGTTCGCCAAGGCATTTCAACTCCCAATTCAATGTGTTGTTGAACCGTCCAAGAACGACGCGGATCGAGAAACCATTTTGGCCGGGGGAGTTTGTTTTACCGGCGACGGCCTCGCCATCAATAGCGGTTCTCTCGACGGACTAGGAACCGATGCGGCCAAAGCCAAAATCATCGATGAGCTGACTGCAAGCGGCGTCGCCCGACAAGCGATCAACTACAAACTGCGAGACTGGCTCTTCAGTCGGCAACGATTTTGGGGCGAGCCGTTTCCGATCTTGCACGAGTTGGATGCGGCCGGCAAACCGACCGGTATTATCCGAGCCGTGGATACCCAAGAGCTGCCCGTCGACCTACCGCAATTGGAAGACTACAAGCCGCATGGCCGGCCTGAGCCACCGCTTGCGAAAGCGGACGATAGTTGGTTGTATGTCACGATCGATGGCAAGCGTTATCGGCGCGAGACCAACACTATGCCACAGTGGGCGGGCTCGTGCTGGTATTACTTGCGTTTCATCGATCCAACGAACACGTCGGCCATCGTCGATCGAGCCAAAGAGAAAGCTTGGATGCCAGTGGATTTGTATATTGGAGGTGCGGAACATGCCGTTTTGCACTTGCTCTATGCGAGGTTCTGGCACAAGGTTTTGTTTGATCGCGGGTATGTTTCTCACGCGGAACCCTTCCATAAATTAGTTAACCAAGGAATGATCCTAGGAGAAGTGGAGTACACCGGGTTTCAAACCGCCAGCGGCGAATGGGTGAGTGCGGCCCATACAGAAAAGGGAGAGACAGGTTATGTTCACTCCAAAACCAAGGAAGCGCTCAATTCGATTTCGGTTGCCGATAGCGATGTAACCAAGTCTGGGGACAATTTTGTTTTGGCCTCGGACCCATCGATTCGCATCGATAGCCGGGCTCACAAAATGTCCAAGGCTCGAGGCAACGTGGTGAACCCCGACGCGGTCGTGACCGAGTACGGTGCCGATTCGCTTCGCCTCTATGAAATGTTCATGGGGCCATTGGAGGCAACCAAGCCTTGGAGCACGACGGGCGTCAATGGCGTGCGAAACTTCCTCGATCGCGTTTGGCGATTGATGATCGATACCCACGCCGAAGGGAACACATTGGTCGATTCGATACAGGATGTCGAACCGACGGCGGAACAGAACCGGGTCATCCACAGCACGATCATGGCGGTCACACGCGACATTGAGTCGCTCAGCTTCAACACCGCCATCGCGCGTATGATGGAGTTCGTTAACTTCTTTACGAAAGAGTCCGTCCGGCCGCGAAAAGGCATGGAAGCACTCATCCTGTTGCTGTCGCCATACGCACCGCACATGGCCGAGGAGGTCTGGCAAGCACTTGGAAACACCGATTCGCTGGCCTATCAAGCTTGGCCGGTATTCGACGAGTCGTTGACCAAGGCCAGCGAAATTGAAGTGCCATTGCAAATCAACGGAAAGCTTCGCACCAAGCTCATGGTTCCAGCGGATAGCACAGCCGAGCAACTTGAGCAAGCGGCTCGCGGTCACGAACGGCTTGCCGAATGGCTCGATGGCAAGCAAATCGTCAAGGCGATTGTCGTGCCGGGGCGAATGGTCAACTTCGTAGTGAAGTAGAGTGTAAAGCGATTGTCCTCAATCGCTTGGAGGGCATTTTGTAATAGGATTCGCAAGAATTCTGCGTCCCTAGTAAAGAATCGCAAGCGAGTGATAACTTTTAGCACGACGGGAAAGCAATTGAATCGACAATCCGGTTCACTAGCTCGCGCGGTTTGAACCTCATTATTCTGTTCTAGGGCAAAGCCCCGGTTGTTTGCATAGCCCAGCCTGAAGGGCTGGGGCAAATCAAGAACGGAACCGGTGGCGTTCGCTTCGCTCAAACCACCGGCTACCCCATGTCATCCCTCCTGGATGAAACGCAATTGACAGGCGCCCCCCTTTTAGCACTCCAAGCATGTTGCGAACTAGGGCTCAAGGCCCTCGTTCGCTTTAGTTT
>CANHVO010000482.1 GCA_947463915.1 Planctomycetaceae bacterium | reverse complement strand
TGGGCCGCGTGATGAAAATGACACCTCCGGATTCGTAGCACCGCCACAGGCGGTGCTACGAATCCGGAAGCGCGCGGTCGGGCGGCGTGAATCTAGAACTCCAAAGCTGCGGACGGAGGGGCAAGCCCCAGCCGTCCTGAAATGCTTCACAGCGTTGCCGTTTCGGGGAGAGTGGAGCAAATTCAAAAAGAAATGGTTAATGAGATGTCCAAGTGGGTCGCATCTGCCGGATGCGACCATCTCATCTTACGCCAAGTACCAATCTCATCTTATGCCAATCATCAATCTCATCAAACGGATCAACATCATGTCCAAGATAAGAAACAGACACCCAGCATGGTTTTCGGCAAGTTTGATCTCTGCTTGTTTGGGATCGACCTCGATCTTTAGCGAAGTGGCCTCGGCACAATCAACGGCTCGTTCCGAAGCAAATCGAAATGAACTGGCCGCGAAAAGCGAGGCGGTGCAAGCAAGTCAAGCAGCCTCAAAACGTCTGTTATCAGAAACCGCGCGTCGCGAATCGACGGTCCAGCAATTGGTGGAACGGTACAATTCCCGGATGGATCAACAACACTATACGTCCGCAAACAGCGAGATTGCACCTCAGATAACAGCCATCGACCGCGGGACGAAGATCGATATCGTTACCAACACTGAATCCAACATGGCCGCCAATGAGCAGCTTGTTAAAAACGCAGTCAGCAAGCGCAGCCGTGCCTTTGTCGATTCGCTGCAGCTCAATGAAGAAGGGCTCAACCCATTCGTGGATTCTCCGCCTGCACACTACCCTACTGCGGATGACTGGCAAGCGTTGAGTGCCCGCCGCATCGAACGCTACAGTTCGATCGATCTGTCCGGTGGCAAAGAATCCGAACGCAGAATCTACCGAGCCCTCAATCAGCGAGGTGAAGTCAACTTTAACGGCACTCCACTGTCGGGCGTCGTTAAGTATTTTAAAGCTGCTTATGGCATTCCTATTGTGATCGATGACAAAGCGCTCGAGGCAGAGGGTGTGACGCCCGAAGAGCCAATCACGATTGAGCTCCCCACGATCTCGTTTCGTTCGACTTTGAAATTGATCCTGGAGCCACTGCAACTGACGTACGTGATCGAAGACGAAGTCATGCGAATCACGAGCAGGAATACGTCAGCTAATGTGGTTCGAGTCTATCCGGTCGGCGATCTCGTCGTGCCGGTCCAGTCACTCGGGGGTGGTGGGGGAGTTGGAGGTGGGCTCGGTGGGGGCTTCGGCGCCGGTGGTTTCGGCGCCGGTGGCTTGGGTGCCGATGGCTTGGGTGCCGGTGCGGCAGGACCAGGGGCTGGCAATGGATTTGGTCAGGTTGGCGGCGGCGCTGGTTTTGGCGCTGGACGAGGCCTCAGGCCAGGGCGAGGCGGATTTGGACGCGGTGTGAATTGAGCGGTAATCGGGTTTTTGGATCTTTACCCTTATTCCAAGACTCCGCCACAAATTAGCCATTTTTCCCCATTTAAAAAGGTTTTTGAGTAGCGAAAGTCGTCAAGACTTTCGGCAGCATCGCCTAAACGACCGAAACTCTTGACGAGTTTCGCTACAAAATGCTCGACGGCGTTCGGCTCCGCCAGAGGAGCATTGCCGTTTCACTAGCTTGCGCGTCGTACTTGGTTTTTTTTATTTCTTCGGCGGCACAAGCGGGATCCAACGTTCGTCACGTTGACTGATCTCGGTGATTCGGAGGCCGAACTTGTCGCCGACCTTGACCACCTCTCCCTCCGCAATCACACTTCCATCGATTTCCAAGGTCAAAGGCCTGTCACAGGCCTTGTCAAATTGAATCATGACCCCGGGAACAAACTGCAGAATCCTATCAACCTGCACCTTCTGATGTGCTAGCGTAACCGCCACGTCCGCTTCGATTTTGAGAAGACTTTTCCAGAAATCGACTTTCGCCGGATTATCTGACGAATGGATTCTGACCGTGCTCATACAATCCAAACCTTGGTGAAATGCCAAAAAAGTGCTGTCGATTTAGAACTATCGACGTCATTCCACGGCGTTCTTGACTGCGACCCATCGAATTTCTTGAAAGATTCCTATAATTTGTCCCGTCGATTGAACTCGAAATAGAATTCCACGGATCCAAGCCGTCTCCCTCGAAAATAATCCAAACATGAGCGTCGCTCTCGAACCTATCCCATTTCCGCCCTACCGCGAGCTCGGAAACGAAGCTCTCCACGAACGAATCAAGGTCGCTAAGCAAGCTCTCGGAAAAAGCTTGCTCATTCTCGGCCATCATTATCAGCAAGACGATGTCATCGAGCATGCTGACTTGAACGGCGACTCATATCAGTTGAGCAAATTAGCCGCCGATAGCGTCGACTGCCGCTCCATCGTCTTTTGCGGCGTTCACTTTATGGCCGAAACCGCCGATATCCTCGCAAATCGGCCCGAAAAACTCCGTTCGCGCGACGGGCAACGTGTCTCGGTTATCCTTCCCGACATGTCCGCTGGCTGTTCCATGGCGGATATGGCTGGAATTCGACAAGTTGAAGCCGCCTGGAAACAACTTGGCGAAGTGATCGATACGACGGATATCACTCCGGTCACTTATATCAATAGCGCCGCGAGCTTGAAGGCATTTTGCGGCCGGCATGGTGGAATCGTGTGCACGAGCAGCAATGCCAAGGCGGTGCTGGAATGGGCTTTTGCCCAACGCAAACGCGTCTTCTTTTTCCCCGATCAGCACTTAGGCCGAAACACGTCGCTAAAAATGGGGATCACCAACAGTCAGATGCCGGTCTGGAATCCCCACGAAGACGAGTTGGGGGGAAACACAAAACAAACCATCCAGGACTCGCGTGTCATCCTTTGGAAAGGTCACTGCTCAGTTCATCAAATGTTCCAAGCCGAACACGTCGCCACCTTTCGCAAAAAGTACCCAGGAATCAAGATCCTAGTCCATCCAGAGTGCCCGCAAGAGGTGAATGATATCGCCGATATTTCGGGATCAACTAGCAAGATTATCGAAACGGTTCGAAAAGCGCCAGCAGGCACCAAGTGGGCCATCGGAACCGAATTGCATTTGGTAAACCGACTCAAAAAAGAACACCCTGAGCAAGAAATCCATTTCTTGTCGCCGCTGGTTTGCATGTGCGCTACCATGTACCGAATTGACTTGGCACACCTTTGCTGGTGCCTGGAAAATCTCGTGCAAGGGCACGTTGTGAATCAGATCGTTGTTCGCGAGGATATCGCCAATTGGTCCTTGATCGCACTCGAGAGAATGCTCACCGTTAGTTAACTCGACCAGTACCATTCACCTTGATTTTGCCCATGACATTCATTGCGCCTGAGTTGCTAGCCGAGCTACATCACGAAAAATCGGCTAGCGCCTCAGGCTCAGTAAGCATCCAACTTATTTCAATCAAACAGGTCGAAATAGACTTTGTAAAGTAAACATCAACTACCTTTCGCAAGAGTCTGATCGGACGTATTGTCGGGGAGGATTCCAGCCTGTCCGTTTCATGCGACAGGCTGGAAGCCTATCCCACGCTCGAACGATTCGGCTCTTGTGTTTCGCTGCCTTCAGAAATTGAATCCTTTATGATCAAGTTACCGTTTGTTTTGTTGTTCACGGCCGTAACCGCCCTGTTCTGGGGCATCTACGGCATTCTGCTCCACAAAGGGACCGAACAGCTCGGGCACAGTTCGCTTCGAGCGTTCGTCGGAGTTGGCATCGCCTACTTTCTGATCGCGGTGCTGGTGCCATTAGGATTGCTGAGTCGCAAGCCAGAGAAGGGCTATTGGTCGATGAGCGGGACCTTGCTCTCGCTGTTCGCCGGCACGGTTGGGGCACTTGGAGCACTCGGCGTTATTCTGGCGGTAGCATTCAAAGGACAGCCGATCTATGTCATGCCGATTGTCTTCGGTGCAGCACCGGTGGTAAACACGCTGGTCACCTCCTGGCTGAACAAATCCTTTTCGCAAATCAAGCCGACGTTTATTCTTGGATTGATTCTAGTGGCACTTGGTGCCGTTGGCGTATTGATCAACAAGCCGGGCAAACCAGCAGCTGCTAAAGTAGATGTCGTTGCCACGGACTCGACATCCGAACAGCCCAAAGTTGAGGAGAAAAAAGCCGATCATTCTGATTCCGATGTCAATCCATTTGCAATCGGTGCATCGATTTGTTTAGCGGTTGTCTGCTGGGGAGCTTATGGCCCGTTCCTTCACATTGGCCAAATGAAGATGGGTGGCTCACGATTGCGTCCGTTTTGCTGTGTTGGGATCGCTTACTTTGTTATTGCGGTGGCAGTTCCTGTAATGATCTTGATGGCGAGTCCAAGCGAAGTCACGTTGGACTGGGAACAGGTCGGCAAAGGGATGATGTGGTCTATCTTGGCTGGAAGCGCGGGAGCAATTGGTGCGATCGGCATCATTATGGCCTTCAACTATGGCGGCAAACCAGTTTTCGTCATGCCCCTGGTGTTCGGGTTCGCTCCCGTGATTAACACACTAACTTCGATGTTTATCGGCGGATCGCTAGACAAGATAAGCACCTTGTTCATCGGCTCGTTGATCATGGGGATCTGCGGCGCGGTCACGGTCTTGGTCTTTGCTCCCAAAGCCAAACCACATGGTGCACCTGCGGCAGAGAAAAAGCCAGAACCAGTCGCGGTTGCTCCAAAACCATCGACTAGTCCAGTACCGGAAGACCCGGCGATCTGATGCGTATCATTTGCTAACTGCGAAGCAGTGGCAATTAATATACCGCAGATGAAATCCTCATCTTTACCCGTATTTTCGGGCAGATTTCGTACTCTTTCCCAATGAAATGGCACTCGAAGCCTGAAAAGCTGACACAACCTCTGCCGGTGGTGATAGCCACCGGATTCTGTTCCAGAAAAGAACTCAAAAGCCTGAAGGGCTGACACATCAATTCGGTCCTCAATATTGCCGTGTCGGCCCTCCAGGCCTTTGAGATTCAAATTAAAACCATAACCGGGGCCTGACGGCACCCGGCATAGGATGTTCCAGCCCTCCGGGCTTAAGAC
>CANHVO010000481.1 GCA_947463915.1 Planctomycetaceae bacterium | reverse complement strand
TGCGACTGGGTTGACCAAGTTACCTTGCTCAGCATTCTTCTTCAAAATCGTTCCCGAGATGGGAGCGCGGAGGGTGCAATTGTCCAATCGCCACATAGACTTGGCCAAATTCGCTTCGGATTGAATCACTGCTGCTTCCGCCATGGCGATGCGTTCTTTCCGTGGCCCCTCTTTCATCATGTCGAGCGAGTGTCGAAGCTTTTCAACCCGTTTCCGAGTACTGAAAAAACTGCTCTGCGATTGCTCAAATTCCGTCATCGATACGGAGTTGGTCTTGAGCGCTTCTTTAAGTCGTTTGAATTGCGATTCCAATTGCGAAACGACTTCTTCCTGTTCTTGCAGGTCTGCCATCGCGCCTGCGATTTCTTGAGGCCGCGCACCGGTTTGCAACTCAGCCAACTCTGCTTTGTTACGCATCAATGTACCTCGAGTCTGCTCCGCATCGGCTTCGTACTCTGTGCGTTCCACTTCAGCCAAAACCTCTCCTTTCACAACACGTCGCCCCTCCTCGATATTGAGGCTGATGATGCGACCGCTGACTTGTGGACTGACCAAAACCTGATGCTTGGCAATGACATATCCCCGAGATTCGAGCGCGATCGGGTTGGACGAAGTTGGCTTTTCAGGGCTGGCTGCCGCCGATGGAGCGGCGGCCTCCGATGTCGAAACCACTTTTTCTTGCTTTGGCGATGGTGCCGCTGCTGTGGCTGGGCTGGAAGTTGATCCTGTTGACTCGACTACCGGTCTGGCGATCCCAACCGACGACATCAAACGGTCATCACGATACGCCAACCAAGCACAGACGCCAGTCAAAAGCAACGTAAGAATCCACGGAAGAGGACGGCTCTTCGGTTGGCTATCCAATCGATCCGACTTCGCAATTTTCAAAGACCGAACTCGGTCATCCAACGATGAATTGTTTTGAGAACTCAAAGAAATTCCAATCCTCAGGCAAGGTACACCAGACGAAATCAGCGGATATTATAGTACAACACTCGCTGCGGTGATATACGTCCGGTGTGGCGAATTGGACGAGTAGAACTCTGGTTTTGTCCGTCAACCGGAGGCGGGATTACCTCCCCACTTTTCTGTAGCGAAAGTCGTCAAGACTTTCGGCTGCATTGCAGAAACAACCGAAACTCTTGACGAGTTTCGCTACAAAATGCTTAACAGCGTTGCCTTCTCCCCCAGAGAAGAGGAGAAGGGGAGGTAAAATCAAGATCTAAGTCCCCGTACAGCCTAGACCAAACCCGTGAGCGCCCCGTCTGCACAATGATCTGGGTTACCAAAGGATTTTTCAGGATACCCCATCGCTTCGCAGAAACTCATCAGTAGACGATTGTGGGAGACCTTCTTGAAATCCAAAGCCTGGCCCATCTTGAAGCCTAAACCGCCCCCTACAAGAACGAATGGAATATTGTCTCGAGTATGCGAATTCCCCTTGCCCAGCTCGTTCGTCCACACCAAGGTCGTGTTGTCCAACATCGAGCCTCCTCCGCCTGGCTCAGGTGTTTCAGCCAGCCGCTTCGCTAGATAAGCGACTTGTTCGCAGTACCAAGTATTGATTTTGATCAATTTTTCATAAGCCGCTTCGTTGGAATCCGGCTCGTGCGATAGATGGTGGTGCCCCTCTTCGATACCAAGCCATTTCATCTTGGGCTCGCCAACGCTATTGGTGATTTGGAACGTCGCGATTCGTGCAAAGTCCGCGGCAAAACTGTTTACCATCAAGTCCATCTGCATTCGAGTGATTTGAGGGATGTTGTCATTCTTCTCTTCGACATTTGCAGCCAACTTGGGAACCGCATGGCCAACGTCTCCCTTTCGCGATTGCAACTCGGCTTCGGACTTGAGCTCCTTTTCGAGTTCACGAACCATGCTGACGTGATCTTGCAACATCCGCCGATCTTCGACACTCAGCAACTGCTCGACTTTGCGGAAATCATCGGTCAAATCATCGAGGACGCTGGCAAGCAATGCACGGTTTTTCGTTTGGCCGTAGAGCTTGTCGAACATTTGATAGGGATTGTCGATGGGAGCGACTGGCGAATTGGGGCCAGCGTAAGACATGCGTGTCCAAGTGTCAGCTCGCTCAGGCACCATGACACCAAACTCGAGCGAACCGAACCGTGTTTGCGTATTCGGGTTGGCCTGCAGTTTGTTCTTTAGGTGCTGGTCAACCGAGATACCCTTCGACCAACCTGCCGGAGTATCCGAACCTCCTTGGACGTCCCCGGGAAACAACTCGATCCCAGTCAACAAGCAGCCGATGCCTCGCATGTGACCGTCGCCATCACCCTTGATGTGATTGCAGACACCGTGCAACGTCATCATCTGACTCTTGAAATCCGCCAACGGATTCAAAATGCGTTTCAGTTCAAAATCGGTTCCGGTTTTTTCTGGCCAGAAGTGAGCAGGGATAACGCCGTTTGGACTGAAAATGAATACAAGTCTTTGTTTGCGTTCCTTGGTGGCAGCGGCCCAGCCCAAGCTCGGGAGACTGAGAACAAAATTCGCTGCGGCGGCACTAACGCCAGTCTTGAGCAAAAAATCGCGTCGCGAGACAAAAGAATGCATGGATAATCCCTATCTTTTAGTTATCGAAGGATCGCGGGTCGCTGCGATGACAGCGATCTCTGCGACCAGTTCGTTCATATTGAAATTGCTTTTTCGAAATCCGTCCGTCAATTCGTCCAACGTGCTAGGGCCGAACGCGGCTGGTGGCTGTTTGACAAAATGATGGAATGCTCTCGTCACAAAAGCTCGGTGGGCATCGTCGCTTCCAACAATATACTCGACCAGTTCGCGCGGGCCACTAAAGGAAACTTCTCTCCCGCTACGATCAAGGTAACTTCCAGCGGCATTGATCGGTTTTTCCTTTTCTTGCCCGCGAAACTTACCCACAGCATCGAAGTTTTCCATTGCAAATCCTAACCCATTGATCTTTGTGTGGCAAACTTGGCAGTTGTCGGGACTCGTCTGCAAAGCGACACGCTCTCGCGTTGTCAAATCGGGATGAAGATCCGGGCTCAGAGGCGAGAACGCTTCGTTCGGCACCCTTAAAATGCGGCCAAACACATTTCGAATCAAAAACACCCCACGGTGGATTGGCGAAGTCGAATCGTGGTACGACATCCCACTCATCAAATACGGGTGAGTGAGGACTCCAAAACGGTTTTGAGGATCACTGACCGAACGCCTCACTCGCGGGATCGGATTGTCAGCGGGAGCCCCCTTGATCGCTTCGCCCGGCTCCAACGGCAACGGCTTCCACGCCTCGCCGTAAAAAGCAGCCAATCGATCCGTCGTCATCGACCAATCCGCCAAAAACAACTGTCGGAAGTCGCTCGATTCGCTTTGCACCACTTCGTCCAGGAACGCATCGAGCGAATCTCGCAAGTCACTAACGACGCCTGCATCGAAGCCGTCAAACAGACTCTCATTTTTGGTAATCTCGCTGAATCGCTTGACGTTCAACCACTCGTGAAGCATGTCACGCAACTTGGCGCGTGTTCGATAGTCCTTTACAAATTCGCGCGCCATGCCGCGCAAGGCATTAGGATCTTCATATTCCTTTGCACGAATCTTCTTAATGAGCCAATCGTCGGAGGGCAACGAGTCAAATAGCGTTAATGTGAGTCGATTCAGATGTCGAGAGGAAAGAGACTGCCCCTGGTCCGCCAATGGATACAAAAACCTAGGAGACTTGAGTGAGACCAACAAGGATCGCTGGATCGCTTCGATGTCATCCTCGGTAGAGTCCACTTGATGATCGACGTATCTCGCTCTGAGTTCATCGTCCAGTGAAGCTCGGAAGGCGGTCGATACAATCTCGGATAGAAAAGCTCGAAGTTGTGCTCGATTTTCGTCAGGATCGTTTTTATGTTTTCGACGATATTCCGGCCATAACTCTTCGGAGGCTGCTTGCGAGAATTCTACCGCTGCAGCTGTTGTGGATTCGTCCCACTGCCGATTGATCGCAACCCCACGCTCAAATCCATAACTGCGATCATCCGGCGGCAAATCGCATCCCAAGGAAAATGTCGGGGGCGTCCATTCCTGAATGAAATTCTTTGCAGGAATAATCTGCTCCGTTCCGTTTGGTGGAATCCAGGAAATGGAAACGCTTGCTGGTGGCTTCTCAGTCTTGCGTTCACGTTGAATGAAATCAATTTTGAATGGGTATACGCGACCAGCGGTCAACATGACGGTGCTTCGGAACTCGACTTTGTCACCCGACTGAACGTGATTGTTGATGAGCTGCCGTCCGATTTTGCCGAAGTCCATGACAAACGAGCAAGTGCTACGGACAATGATCTCATGCCGGCCGGTGGCGTTGGCAAGGATGCCACCCTCCCAAAAAATGTAGAACCCCTTCGGATCGATTCCTTCACCAGGCGCGTCATGCCCAAAATCGAAACGGATCACGGGATCAATGCGCTCAATCTTTTTGTTTTCTTTCTTGAACCGAGGCCCATCAAAGTAAATCGCTTTGACCCCGCGTTTATCGGTAGGCTTGGGTGTGCCATGAAAATGAGCGTATAAATCAGCGAGACTCTGTCGCAACTGAGGGCCAGTCAATCGAGCCAATCCAACTCGAGGTGGACGATTTCGCATTTGTGCAGAATCGCTATAGAACTGGTCAAACACATAAGCAGCAACCGCTTCGGCATCGGCCCCGACACAAGACCCAGGATCGTCCTCTGGCATGGTCTCAGCGATCTGCTTTTCAAGCTCCTTGCGACTAGCGTCCCCGACGAGCGGCTCAGCGTACGCCTTGGTGCCCCCCTCTCCGTTAGCCCCGTGACACGATGCGCACTTGGCCTGATAGATTAACGCACCCTTTTCCTTGAGATCGTCCGCGCGGGCTCCGCTGGTCCATTCCGGACAAATTAAGCTCAGTACGATGAGCAAAGCGGTGAAACGAAATTGATTGGAAGCCATTGTCCGTGGTGGAAACGTTTGAGTTGCAAACTCGGGGTGGGGAGGAGTTCGGTTTGTTTGGGAAAACCTGGACCGAGCTCGTGGGAGGTGGGAATCGAAACC
>CANHVO010000480.1 GCA_947463915.1 Planctomycetaceae bacterium | reverse complement strand
TCCTGACCTTGTAAAGATGTTTGGGCGGCACATAGCTAGCACGAAGCGCAAGCTAGTGAATTGAAAAGTAGATTCACTAGCTTGCGCGTCGTGCTAAGGTAGTTTTTCTATCGCGATGCGCTAGTTAGAAAGCAACTCGACAAAGGTTCGTACCAGTGTCCCGGTTCCGCCGGCGTCGCACCATGGTTTGGGGCTATCAAGAAACGCAGGTCCTGCGATGTCGATGTGGGTCCAAGCGACATCCGCCACAAACTCTTGGAGGAACTTAGCGGCCGTCATGGCACCGCCGTATCTTCCTTCGCCGACGTTCTTGATGTCAGCGATCTTGCCTGCGATTTGCTCCGTAAAGAACGCGTGCATCGGCAAAGGCCAAGTGTATTCACCGCATGCGTCGGCTGCCTTTTTGATTTCGCTCTGCCAAGCTTCGTTGTTGGTCATCAAGCCGGAAATTTCGAGTCCCAATCCAACACAGCATGCACCGGTCAGGGTCGCAAAGTCGACAATCCTAGCGGGCTTTTGGTCGAGAGCGACGTTCAGACAGTCGGCTAATACCAAACGCCCCTCGGCATCCGTGTTGTGGATTTCGATCGTCTTGCCACTTCTGGCAGTTAGGACATCGCCCAGTTTAAACGCGTCCCCTGAAATCAAGTTTTCCACCAGACCGATGATGGCGACCAGATTGTGCTTTACTTGGAATTGAACGGCGGCTTTCATGATCCCGAGCACGGTGGCCGCGCCGGCCATGTCGCATTTCATGGTAAGCATTCCATCGGTGGGTTTGATCGAGTATCCACCACTGTCAAACGTTACGCCTTTGCCGACGAGTACGGTTGGAGCTACGTCCGCCGCTGCGCCGTTGTATCGCAAAATGACCAAACGAGGATCGCGGACGGAGCCGCGAGCGACGCCGAGAAGAGCGCCGCACCCCTCCGCCTCCAGTCTCTTTCGGTCCCAAACTTCGACTTTCACCGAATCGTCTCGACCCAATTGCTTTGCCTCATCCGCTAGAGTCTCTGGATAGAGGTAGTTGGGCGGCAAATTGACTAGCCGGCGCGTGAAGTTGATCGATTCTCCCAAAATGACGCCAGCCTGTACGGTAGCTTCATCGAGCCCAACCCACTGGATGCAGTCGGGCTGATAAAGGGACTTTTCTTTACGGAAGAGGTCTTGCCCGACGCAACCGACCATTGCGCCAGAAACGGCACCTCGAAGCGAAAGCCCCGTTCCTTGGAAGCCGACAACCCGAACGATGCCTCGTTTCTTAGAAGCGATGACTTTCAATGCTGCGGCGGCCGCACGCGAGTATACATTTGCGTCACGTGAGCCCGGCGAGCCAAGTCCAACGGTCAGCAGCAGTTTCGTTTGCAAGCCAGCTGGGGCAACGATTTGCGTCATTTTCAGAGGTTTGGTCGAGATCTCCTCTGTCTCGATCAGCTGCTTCAGCAAACCGTTTGTGGCCTCGTTTAGTTTCGCAAGTTCCGATGACTTTGCCCACTCCGTGTCGAGCCCCAGGACAAGACAATCGCAAGCGGACAGGACCAAATCATTGGAAAAACTCTCGCAACGCATGCCGACACACTACCTAGTTATGGGGATTTCTTAGTTTTTCGATTGCTAAAGAATCGAAGGGTGGCATCTTAGGCGAGCTTGGACTCGAAATCTACCTGGGCTGAAAGATGCGTCTGGCTGAAGTATCCAAACCAGAACCGTGAGCGAGGGCATGCAACGGAAACCCGAAGCGTACGCAAGGAATTGGGTTGGAACTCCGAAGTGTAAGCGAGAAAATGCAATCACGTTCCTCGCTTACGCGTCGGTTGCCACTGGCAGCCAATTTTCAGGCTGTGTGCCATTTTGCTCTACATTGCCGCCATCGGATTGTTAGACTGGAGTCTCTGCCCGAAACTAGTGCATCTCTCTCTGCGCTCGATCCGATTCGCAATCCGTTTATCCTGATCCATTTTCTCGATTTTCCATTTATTTATTACCGGAGCCCCTTATGCGTAAACGCCTAGGCCTTGCCATGATGCTTTTCATGGCAAACACACTCTTCGCCAACGAAGCCTTCGAAAAAGTCACCACCGTTGAGGGTGTCACCGAATATCGATATCCCAATGGTGCTCGCGTCCTTTTGCTACCTGACAATTCCAGACCGACCATCACCGTCAATATGACCGTGCTCGTTGGCTCGCGACATGAGGGTTACGGCGAAGCAGGGATGGCTCACTTGCTCGAACACTTGGTGTTCAAAGGAACGCCGACGTTTCCCGAGGTGCCTAAAGCATTACGAGATCACGGAGCAAATTTCAATGGCACGACCAACGTCGATCGAACCAACTACTTCGAAACACTACCCGCCAACGATGAGAACTTGGAATTCGCGATTCACATGGAATGTGATCGCTTGGTCAATAGCTACATCAAACGCGAAGACCTGATGTCGGAGTTCACCGTTGTTCGCAATGAATTCGAACGAGGTGAAAACAGCCCTCAAGGTGTTCTCTCACAACGCGTTCAAGCCGTTGCCTACGAATGGCATAATTATGGCAAAAGCACGATCGGCAACCGCTCCGACATTGAGCGTGTGCCAATTGATAACTTGCAAGATTTCTATCACAAATACTACCAACCCGACAACGTGGTCCTCATTGTTACAGGCAAGTTTGAGGAAGCTAAGGCGTTGGGGTTAGTAACGAAGTATCTCGGCTCGATTCCCAAGCCTACACGTCGACTTGACCCAACCTATACCGAAGAACCGCCGCAAGATGGTGAGCGTTCGGTCGTGCTTCGACGCGTTGGCAGTGTTGGCGCCATCAACGCCGTATACCACATCCCAGCGGCATCGCACACGGACTGGGCTCCGCTTTCCATCTTGGCCAGCGTCCTTGGCGAGGATAAAGTTGGACTCCTTGAGCAAACACTCGTGGAAACCAAACTTGCAACCCGGGCAAGTGCATTTGCAGACAACTCACATGACCCTGGTCTCTTCTCATTTTCAGTTCAACCCGCTGAAGGCAAGCTCGACAAAGTCCATGATCTGTTGCTAAAAACCCTCGACGAAATTGAAAATACACCGTTCAAGTCAGAAGAGATCGAACGAGCTAAAATTCGCTCAAAGCGAAGAAGCGAACAAATCATTTCGAACGCCGAATCGATGTCGCAAATGCTTAGTTCCGCAAGTTCGCTTGGCGACTGGCGATTGTACTTTTTACAGCGAGACAGAATTGCTGCGGTGACGGTAGAAGATGTCAGCCGAGTGGCAAAGACGTACTTCAAAAAGCACAATCGGACCGTTGGGACATTTATTCCGTCCGACTCGCCACAACGCCTTACCGTGCCAGCCGTAGCATCGATTGCGGATGTGGTCAAAGACTACAAAGGCGGAACAGCAGGTGCTGCTGGCGAATCCTTTGATCCAACTCCAGAAAACTTGGATGCCAGAACCAAACGCATGGAAGTCGATGGCATCAAGGTCGCGATGATTCCTAAGAAGAATCGTGGCGAGACCGTCGCGTTCTCCATGACACTTCATTACGGGAACGAAGAATCCCTCAAAGGAATGAATACTGCAGCTGGTATGCTGCCAATGCTGATGATGTCGGGCACGAAGAAGATGGATCGACAAGCATTGCAGGAAAAGATGGATGCCTTGGGTGTTCAAATTTCGGCCGGTGGTGGTGGTGGTCGCGGACGTGGCGGTCGTGGCGGCGGAGGAGGTGGCGGCGGATCAGCTGGGCAACTCAGCTTGTCTGTGACTGCGAAACGCGATTCGCTGGTACCTGGAATTGAACTGCTTGGCGAAATCTTGCGCAGCCCAGCCTTCAGCATCGATGACTTCGAACAGATGAAGCTTCGATCGGCATCTGGTATGACCGAGATGCTCAATGACCCTGCTGCACTCGCAGGTAACCAGCTCGCGCGCTCCCTCTCTCTCTACTCCAAGGGCGATGTGAGATATGTTCCAACGACCAAGGAAAGTATCGAAGATGTGAAAAACGTTAGCTTGAATCAAGTCGAAGAAATCTACGAAAAACAACTTTCGTCCGCGACGGTCGAGATCGGAATCGTCGGTGATTTCGATCCGCAGGCAGTCGTTCCCGCCATCGAAAAGATCCTCAACAATTGGAAATCCGATACCAAGTATCAGTCCATCGAGCGCACAGCCAAAACCGATGTGGCCGGCTCCAAAGACAACATCGTTACACCGGATAAAGCCAACGCTGTTTTCTTGGCGGGACTTTCATTCCAGATGAATGACGAATCGCCCGACAGCAATCCACTGACAATCGGCAATTATATTCTTGGCGGTGGCACCCTCTCGTCCCGACTCGGTGATCGAATCCGACAAAAAGAAGGGCTCTCCTACGGCGTTACGAGTTCCATCAGCATTCCCTCGCGTGGCACAGACGCTAGGTTTACCATCAATGCGATAACCAACCCCGCCAACATCGACAAGGTCGAGGCCGCAGCGATGGAAGAACTCAATCGCTTTATCAAAGATGGGCCAACCGAACAAGAAATGGCTGACTCGAAAAAAGCGTACCTGGAACAGCTTAAGACCTCAAGATCGGCCGACCAAGCCATCGCGGGGCAACTCACTTCGAATCTGAATTTGGGACGAACCTATGCGTTTACCGCAGAAAGGGAAACCCGAATCGCCAATTTGAAGGCCGAGGATGTTCGAGAGGCTTTCCGGAAGTTTATCGATCCGAAAAAACTTGTTATCATTCGAGCTGGCGATATCAAGTAGTTTCGCTTCGAGTGTCGCACAATTGTCCCAATTGTTGCTCTTGCCGTTACTCTCGTGTGTTAGCGTAACGGCGCAAGCCGTCCGGTGACTAGACTTCGTTTAACAGTCAGTCGTAGGCGTACTGCCAACAGAACGCGGTACGCTTGAGGTTGACCGTTAAACCCGGATTATTCATACGGTGACTGGAAATGTATTTCCGATAGCCGTTTTTGTTGACGCGGGCCATTTTACACAGATTTAGCTTTTTGCGCGCACACCGCCCCCTTCCCCCAACAATCATTTCCGGCGTAGTGGAAAAGTATCTACG
>CANHVO010000479.1 GCA_947463915.1 Planctomycetaceae bacterium | reverse complement strand
GCTGCGGCGATGACTCCTTGCAATTTGCGATCGCGATCGTAGAACGTGCTTGCGTTGTAAGAGACAACGGTTTCAACGCCGCTTTTGGTATGAGCCGTTAACTCGTAGTCAGTGACTTTGCCTTCGGCCAGAACCAATCGAATTCCGGCTTCGGCTCGATCTGGGTTGGTAAAATAGTCCTTAAAAGGTGCTCCGATGAGTTCGTCTCGCGTGGAGCCAGTCAGGATTTCCATTTGCCGATTGATGTCGGTAATGATGCCTCTTGGGTCCGTCGTGATCAGAGCGTCGATGTTGGATTCGATGAGCGAACGCGTGTAGAATTGCTGATCGCGCACCCGCTGATCGAGCAGCAACCGTTCCGCTTCTACCTGTTTGCGAGCGGTATTGTCGGTCCCGATGAGCAAGTAGCCAATGATGTTTTCTTGCGCATCGCGAAGTGCTGTCACGGAGACAATGGCGGGGAAACGAGTATTGTCCTTTCGGATATAGGTCAGCTCGTAGATATCTTCGATTCCACGCGATGCCTTGAATACGAGAGCTTCGAAGCCCGGTGTGATGGTGGTTTGAAGCTCCGAGCTCAAGGCTATTGCGCGGGCGATGACTTCCTGGGGATCAGATATGTCGGCAGGTGTAATTTTGTTCATGACTTCTGCCGCTACGTAGCCGAGCATGCGTTCTGCGCCGACATTGAAGATCTGGATGACTCCTTTTTCGTCCGTTGCGATGCTAGAAAAGTTGGCTGAATTGAAGATTGCATTTTGCAGTGCGCCCGCGTTGACCAAATCCTCTTCCGCTTTCTTTCTTGCTGTCACATCTTCCATGGCCAGCACGAGCAACTCACCGTGTTGACCGGCTTGGAGCTTGCGAGCATTGAGCAACATGAATCGGTGACCGATAGCAGGAAACGTGTGCTCAAGTTCAAAATCATCAAAGACGGAACTCTTGGGCACGATGTCTTCCAAGAGAGTTCGAAGATCCGGAATGTCCCACTGTCCATTGCCCAGCTCGTAGATGAGGCGTCCCTCGGTTTCTGCTGCTGATACTTGGAAAGTCTGATAGAAGGCGCGGTTTGCCGACCGCACGCGAAGTGTTGCGTCCAGGATTAGCAACGGCTCACGGACCGTATCGACTATGTTTTGTGCGTAGTTTTGAATGTCTTCAACCAAAGGTAATCGATCGAATTTCTGCATAATTTCGTGAGCTCGCAACTCGATGCTCGACGGCGAACAGCTTCGTTTCAGCTCCCCGACAATTTTGATCCCAAAACAACACAGGCAAAAAATAGCCGACGTGACAAGGCCCTATGGTTAGAGACTTGCCGCGTCGGCTTACTTATTTACCAGTTTCTCAGCGAACGCCGAGCTACTTTTAATTGAGTCATCCGAAGTTGAGGTACTGCGTAGAATTGCTCCTTTGACGTGCCTCAACGCCTAGAGTAGCATCAGAAGAGCAACAACGGTTGTTAATTGTCAGTATTCGGAGGAATATAATTCCGGAACGATTCGATTCGTACTCGAACTACCACCTTGTTTGACGACCAGCCGTCCAACACCTTCGCTGAAAATTCGTTTAACAGTCAGCCGTAGGCGCACTCGCCACTGTCGACAGTACGCCTTCGGCTGACTGTTAAACGAGTGGTGGCAAATCTTACTCAGATGACATATAGTGCTTGCTAACAGCAATCAGCTAGCTCCAAGACTTCTCTTTCTCGGTTGGACTTCTGCTGCCCCATGTTCATGATCGATGCCAAGCGAAGCTGCGAGCTAATGGCATTCTGACGGCGCTCTTCCATTTCGGAGGGGGACCACGATTTTCGTATCGCCAATCGACGATCTTTCGCGTTTTCTGATCTGGCGACAAGGGATACGAGCGATTTGATTTTCATTTTGTTTTCCTAACGTTGTTTGGCTCCGTGCAAGTTCAATCTTTACTCGGACATTTTTAAGTAACCGCAATTCGCGGGCCAATTCAACGGTCGATGATCGTTATGTTCTCAAGAGAGCCGCTTTTTGTGTAGCGAAAGTCGTCAAGACTTTCGGCAGCATCGCTTAAACGACCGAAACTCTTGACGAGTTTCGCTACATCATGCTTCACAGAGTGACGGCTTGGAATATGTTGGCCTATCAAGCCTCGCTTGCGCGACTTCAAAGATCGCATTCGCCGATAAATGCTGACTGGTCGCAAATCAACCACTGTTGAAAGCAAGTTTCTTTGGTATGGCGTTTGCGTTGTTTGACTATTTGGAACCGAATCAACGCGGTTCTCTCCGTTCCAATCCTATTAAAAGAAGAATGAACATGTTAGGAACCGTATTGTTAGTGCTTTTGATTTTGATGGTCCTCGGGAGCGTGCCGACTTGGCCGCATAGTCGTAACTGGGGCTACTATCCAAGTGGCGGATTCGGACTGCTTCTGTTGGTTCTCCTCATTTTGGTTCTAGCTGGTCGAGTTCCGCTCAGTTTGTAATCGAATCAACAGTTCTTTCTCTTGGAAAGGTTATGTTTATCATGAATCGCTTCGTCTCTGTTGTTTTGATCCTGATCATTCTTGTTGTGTCTGTTGGATTCTTTCGCGGCTGGTTCAGCATGACAACGAACAATGAGCCGCTCACGGAAAAGCTCGATGTCCATTTTCAAGTTGATCGAGACAAAATGAAGCAGGACGCAAATGCGGTTGAAACAAAAACCAAAAGCATTTTGAGCCTCGAAAAAAAAGAACAACTTCAGCGCGCCCCACGATAGAAAGTGTTGAGAAATGGTCAAATCAAAACAGATAGGCTCGGTCGGAGTGGCATGGTGGATGGGACTAGCATGTGTTGGCGGCCTCGGGGTTCTCCTCAGCTTTTCCAGTACACGAATACCAGTGTCAGTCAATGCCGAGCGAAAGTTCAATTTGCCCATTGAGATGGATACATTCCGCCAGATTCTGGTCCGCACGAAAGCGACTGAGGCTGTTGTGAATCATGGCGGAATGAGGCTTCTTGAGGAAACCACCGAGTCCGTTGATATCGACTTGAAGAACGACTCGAGACCGCTCCGAAACTTTCTTCGCGGTAAATCCAAAGCAAACGTCTCTGCAACCAAGCACCTGAAAGTGCAGCTGAACGATCCACAAATCAATGCAAATGAGTTGCTCCTGACTCAAGATTGTCGCATTCAGCCAGAGAACATCCGAATTGTGTCCACTGCAGATGGACCATCAGGCGACCTAAAGGCCTACAGCACTACTCTAGAAGCCACAAAGGGTGAAACGGGGACGGACGTTGTTTTGGATATAGAGATGACAGTGGATGTTCGTGTATTATGGATCTTTCAATCGCAAGCTCAAGTTCGAGTAACTCAAGCCGCAAGTAAAACGCTAGAGGATCAAGAAGCTTCTTTGCGAAGTCTTGTCGAAAGGTAACCTTAAACCTTTTTGTTCTAAGGCGAGCAGCAGTCGAAAATTACCGTAGCTGGATTCGCCAGAATTCAGGACGTTCTGAATTCTGGCGAATCCAGCTACGAATTATGGTTTGTTCTCTCCCGCCGCCCATCAGAGTACGTCGTTCACTTTAATTTGATTGCTACTTGCACAAATCCAAGGTACGATCTCGCCAACACAGGAATAACTCCCACTAAGGCAGCGACGAAATTAGCGAACCGCAAAAGACACAAGGTGAGATGGAAGCGTCGATTTGCCAGTGTATCTCGCGATTTGAACATGAGTTTATGGGGCGTGGACCTAAAGACATTCATGCACACCTGATCGAAGACATGTTGGTCGTTCGCCTTCAAGGCGTTCTAACTTCGGCCGAACAACATCTGGTTAAGACTATGCCCGTCGACAAGGGCCGAGATCTATTGAAACAAGTTCGATCGCAGTTGATCGAGATCGCAAGGCCACGACTCGAAGAAATCATTCGCGATATCACCGGTGTCAAACCGGTCAGCTTGCATCACGATATCAGCACGGTCACCGGGGAAGAGATTGTAATCTTTACCTTGTCCGAAGCGCCAAACTGTCGCGAACTTAAGAGGAAATAGGTTTCTAAACCTTCACAACCTCCAATGCGGCCATCTGCAAACAGTCCAACGCGAACGACACCTTCGACAGTTGTGTTGCACCAACTCTCGCTAATTCCATCGATCGTTGTCGTCGCTTCATTGCTTCTCAAACCTTAAGCTCCACCGAAAACTATTTTTGATTTTTGATTGTTCAATTCCAAAAGAACTTGAGTTACCGTCAAGATGATCGGTCCAAGCAGAAGTCCACTGGGGCCAAAGATCAACATCCCACCGAGCACGGAAATAAAAACCGGGACCGTGTGTATTTGAAGCCGCTTGCCCACCAAGGCGGGACGCAAAAGATTGTCGATTGCGACAATTACGAAGATCCCCGAAGCGACGAGCAATATCGCTTTGCCCCAACTTCCCTCCATTGCTAAAAATGCTGCGGCTGGTCCCCAAACAAGGATAGCGCCAGCGATCGGTGCCAATGCTAAAAAAGCCATGATCACACCCCAAAGAAAGGGTGCCGGTAGCCCAAGGCTCCAAAAAGTGGCGCCCAGCGCGACACCTTGGACTGCGGCCACGACGAAGCTTCCATAAACCGTCGCACAGATCGTTTCGTTAATGCGTTGAACCATCAATGCCATTTGAGGAATTGTCAAAGGTGAAAATTTGCAAAGCGTTTCTTTGGCCAATGCTCGATCCCTCAAAAGAAAAAATAGAAAGTAAAAGGTCAATCCAAAGTCGATCATCTGATACACGGACCCTTTGAGCAAAGACATGGTGGCATTGCTCATAGAGGTCGCCAAAGTCTTCGAAATGCCGGGCAAATCCAGTTGCATCCCAAGCCGCTCCAGGTGCGAGGCGACTTTGGGCTTGGAGGAAACGAACTGTCTCCATTCTCCCGATTCAATCTTTGCTTCCATAAGCATCGCGCCATTGGAAGCTTGCTGGGCCAATTGCTGAATGGCAAACGTAACCGGAATGACAACCAACAAACCGAGTAAACAGGTACAGATGAGCGAGCTTATTCCCGGATGACCAACTTTCGTCTCAAGCCAGTTTTGGT
>CANHVO010000478.1 GCA_947463915.1 Planctomycetaceae bacterium | reverse complement strand
GACTTTCGGCTGTATTGCATGAACCACCGAAACTCTTGACGAGTTTCGCTACAAAATGCTTCACAGCGTTCCTTGAAAGGGGCGAGGGGAGCAAAGTCAAGTGATGTGAGCGTTCAAACAGGATCAAACTATGTGTGAATCAAATAAACAAAATTCTGATGAAGCTGGCCTATGTAGCGCGCCCCAGGCAGAGCCTGCAATTCGATGGGTTCCCCGGCAGAGCCTGGGAACCAGCAGCATCATTCTTTCATTTGCATGCCTTTTGCTGGTTTCGCGCACCATATCAGCACAAACGATGACTGGCGCGGAATCCGAGAGCAGCCCAGAAAAAGTATCATTCGATTCTGTTCAGCCTATTTTGCGGAAGCACTGCGAACGTTGCCACAACGAAGATCAACCTCGCGGCGACTTGGTACTCACGTCGTTAGATAAAGTATTGGCTGGCTCAAGTTCCGGATTTGTGGTGGTTGCAGGCAAGGTTGAGGAGAGCCCGCTTTACTTGCTCACGGCGCATCTCGATACCCCAAAAATGCCTCCCAACAAGCCTCGTATACCACAGCGCGAGCTCAACATCATCGAGCGATGGATAACGACAGGACTCGTTGAGGAGTCTCAAGCTTCTGGCAAGGGGTCACATGAACAATCGAATTCTTCACCGGCCAAGGCTCCTATCGCAGAACCTTCAATGAAATCAGTCAGCCCGTCGGACAGCGAGTCAAAAAGTCCAGGAAATGATTCGAGAGTCTTTGGCCCCCTTGCCGCAATTCCGCAGCCGACTCCGGTTCGAGCGATGGCCTCTCACCCTACTGAGCCAGTAGTTGCTGTTTCGGGACTTCATCAAGTCGCGATACTAAATACGACCACGGCGCAATTCGAGTCGCAAGCCATTGAAATTGGCGAACGAGACATTTCGGCATTACGATTCTCGGCAGATGGCAAAGTGCTGTTGATCGCAGTAGGCATGATTGGTGAGTCAGGAACGGTGCTTGTTCTCGATTGGCAAACAAAGCAGTGGTTGCCAAGCATCGGAGATGAGTCGGACAATATTCAATCGCTTGATTGCAACAGCGATGCGAGCCAAGTTGCTATCGGTACCGCCACGCGTCTCGTGAAGCTGTTCGATCGAGCAACTCAGAAAGAGCTCTTTGTTCAGCATAAGCATACCGATTGGGTTTTGACTGTTGCGTACAGTCGCGACGGATTTTTGCTTGCTAGCGGCGATCGATTTGGTGGTATCCATATTTGGGAAACGGACACTGGGAAGGAATTCGCTGCTCTGCGAGGTCATGTAGGTGGCATTACTGGACTAGCTTGGTCTCCTGACGGAAACGAATTGATTTCGTCGAGTCTCGACGGAACGGTTCGTGTTTGGGACATGCATACGCTGCAAGTTGAGAAGACATGGCAGGCGCACGAACGGGGTGTACTCTCCTTGACTGTGGATTTGCAGAAGAACCTGTTGACAAGCGGTCGCGACGGTTGGATTCGTAAGTGGACAACGGAAGAGTCAAAGCCGTGCTGGCAGAGTAAACTGCCCGACGAAGCGATAGCTGTTTGCTGCTTGGCTGAAGATCATGCGACTGCGATAGGAGCGGATGCGGTTGGAGGAATCTACCGATTGTCCACTAAAATATCTGAGGCGAATTCATCAAAGGCGAACGAACTCGCTTCGAAGGGGTTGGTTTCGTTCCCGAGTATCCAGCAAAATCGGTCGTTTGCTTCAATCGTACCAACAGCACCAATACGGACTGCGTTGAAGCCGAGTGCGGACAATGATGCAAAGGTCGCACCCGGCAGGAGCGACCCACGGTGGGGCACTTTTGCCGAAAGTGCCTTGTCGCAATCATCTTCGTCCGATTTGGAAGAGAGCCGCAGAACCCTTGCCAGTGTCGAGCAATCACTCGAACAAACCTATCGAACGGCAGAGCAGCTTGAGGAGTCGGTAGCTAGGCTCAAGCAGTTAATCATCTTGCAAGAAGCGAGAATGAAGCAAATGGAGTTGCAACAAAAACCCAACCGAAGTAAGTAAATTTTGCAATCGAGTGTTCCCGACGTTTTATGATTTTCAAATGCGTATGCGCTTGAATGGTTGATAGCCCGGAGATAGATAGCCTGGAGACATATAGCCCGGAGACAGCCCGGAGACAGATAGCGCTGGAGACAGATAGCCCTGAAGACATATAGCCCGGAGGGCGATACATCCCTGCCGGTGGCGTAAGCCACCGGTGACGGATCCTTCCAATGAAAAGCCCGGAGGGCGACACATCAAATCATTCTGAAATGTGTCGCCCTCTGGGCTCAGTAGGAGTGAGTACACAAGACCGGTGGCTTACGCCACCGGCAGGGATGTATCGCCCTCCGGGCTTTGCGGGCATATGCAATGACCATGCAATAATGAACTCATTAACACCTCATGCTCATGCTCAGGCTCAGGCTATGCAACCTTTCTACGACCATTTTCACATCAACAGGATTTCTATGCGTCCCATTTCAGTGTTCCTTGGTTTGATTGCAATCTGCTCACTCAACTTCGAAGCTCATTGCGAGGACTGGCCGATGTGGCGTGGACCTCGGGGTGACGGTATCGGGCATGGAGAAGACATCCCCACAAAATGGTCCACGATAGAAAACATTCGTTGGAAGCTGGAGATTCCCGGCGATGGCCGATCGTCCCCGATTGTTTGCAAGGATAGCGTCTTTGTAACGACCTCGCATGCCGAAAACTTGAGCCGACGTTTGATCCGAATCGACCGCGAGGCTGGCAAGATCGTTTGGAATGTCGAGGTGCATCAGGGCCCAATCGAAAAGCAACATAGGCAGAACACCAGCGCTTCGAGCACTCCCGCGACGGACGGGAAACGGATCTATTGTGCTTTTGTCGACGATCAAAAGATGGTCGTTTCGGCCGTCGATTGGGATGGCAAAATCGTATGGAGTGTCAGCCCCGGCAGTTTTTATGCCTCACATGGTTTTGCGGCTTCTCCGGTTCTTTGCGACGGTGGGGTATTGATCAATGGCCATCAAGATGGAGGTGCGTTTGTGGTCTTGCTCGACGGTTCAACCGGCATAGAGAAATGGCGTTACAAGCCAGACACGGATTTGCGATCTTTTTCGACTCCTGTGCTCGCGAGTTTTGAAGGTACGCGGCAAATCATTTTGACGGGAGCCAAGCAAACCGTCGGTCTAGAGCCAGAGACGGGTGGAAAGATTTGGTGGGTGGATGGTCCAACGGAAAAATTTGTGTGCACACCATCAATTGGACTTGGGCATGTCTTTAGTTTCGGAGGTTCGCCCAGCGAGCGAGCGTGCGCGATTCGGCTTGGTGGTCGTGGAGATTTGACAAAGACCAATATTGTATGGACCAAAGAACGAAGCATGCCTTATGTTCCAACGCCGCTTCTCCTAGGGAAGTATCTACATGTCATGAACGACGCGGGAATTTACTCCTGCGTAGAGCCAGTTAGCGGAGAGGTACTCAAAACACTGCGCAAGGGAGGTAACACGTACAGTTCACCGATAGGAGCTGACGACAAGGTCTATTTCTTTGACGACACGGGGCTATGCACTGTGATTCGCAACAATGCTGACTACGAAGTACTTGCTAAGAACGCGTTGGATGAACTGGTGCAAGCTACGCCAGCCATTGCGGACGGTGCTTTGTATGTCCGAGGCGAGCGCCATTTGTGGAAGATCGAAAAAACGCACTAAGGCGCGCGGAAGGATGAAAACGACCCGTGGTCGTTTGGGGCCATTGTCCCGAACGAAAAGACGGACGGGACAGTGGTCCCATCCTACGGTAGATTTAGGTCTGCCGATCGCCTAAACGTTCGGCGAACCTTTGGTTGATTAACGTGTCCGTTTGAACATGGACACATCATTATTAAACAAAAAATTTGAACGGATCGGAGCGAGGCTGAAAATTGGCGAAGTTCCAACGACGCGACGCAATACCAATGGTCTTTTGGCGCTCGACATTGGTACGGATCGTCGCGGCGAGTTTTTCGAGATCCGATCGCGAATAGAGACAAGTGCCGAGATAGAGGTTCTTGACGTACGACCAACAGAACGTCACTTATTACTGCTTGTTCGCGAGAACGGAGAGAAGCACAAGTATCTGTGCGGACATGACGAACGTCATTGGTTTGTGGCTGGTATCCCTGAGTCTGCTCCGGTAGGAACGGTGGATCAAGCCAAGATGGCTTTGCAGCCCAATGAAGTGAAGAATGCTGTTGCGCGAAATCGCGTTTCTGGAAAAACCAGGAATCGCCGAAAAAATGCAGCCTTCATTCGCCAAGGAGAATGGTTCTTTCTGCCCGTTGGTGAATTGGTGATCGATGAAAATCTCGTTCTCAAGGACGAGCCGCTACGACGGGGTAACGGTGGGAAACCCCACTGGGTCGAATTCTGTTATCGCTCCGGCGGCGAACTGGTCTACGTTTGTTCGCGACACCCAAACGGAGTCACTGCAACCCAATACCAAAGGCTGATTTCTGGAAGCAAGAGCGCGAAAAACTGGGGTTGGACCGCAATGAAACGCAATCCGGGCGTCTATGTTCGAGGCAAAGTTAGCCATCTTGATCATGCAACCATTACGCTACACGGGTGGCATCAAGTCGTCATGAATACCGAAAACGAATCGAGTGCAATGCGGCATGTTGCGTTTCTGGATTAACGCCTTCGTGCTTTTTCGAGTTGAGGAACCCTGGTCCACTGCTCCAAAGATCTTAGCAATACGATTCGTAGCTGGATTCGCCAGAATTCTGTACGTTCTGAATTCTGGCGAATCCAGCTACGGTAGTTTTCCGCCTACCGTTTGCCTTAAGTGCCCATTACGGATTTCCTGCTCGGAATCGCTTTAGCTGCTTTCGGTGTTGTTTGTTTTTGGGCTCCATTCGAAAACATTTTTCCGACAGCTCAATCGCACGTTCTACGTTTCCGAGTCGGTACTCAATCTCTGCCAGCGTATCCAAGTAAGTTGCCTCGGGATTACTCGCGGTGACTTTGCTGGCAAGCATCTTGGCTTGTTCCAAATTCCGATCGCACAATGCGGCCAGCCATGCCGTGTTGTTACCGATAAGCGCG
>CANHVO010000477.1 GCA_947463915.1 Planctomycetaceae bacterium | reverse complement strand
TTGGATCTGCTCCGTCGGCAAGCGGGGTTGTCCGTGACCGATTTGATGGAACGGCTTGAGGTCACCGCGACTGCTATCCGCCAACGCCTGGATCGACTTGAGGAATCCGGGTTGATTGAACGTCGCAAGCAAGGAGTTGGCCGAGGCAGGCCCTCGTTTAACTACTTTTTGACGGCCAAAGGGGCACAGCAGGCGGGCGTGACTTACAGCGATTTGGCGATTGCTTTGTGGACTGAGATCAAATTACTCGCCTCTCCCGAGCTCAAAGCCACGCTGATCGAACGCGTTTCGGAACGGATAGGAGGCTCGTTTCGCGAGCTCCTGGCCGAAGGCCCCCTTGAAGATCGCATGCACTTGATGGCAGGGCTTTTGACGAATCGGCGGATTCCGACCTGCATGACGAGCGGCATCGGATTGCCAATTCTTGAGGTGCAGGCGTGTCCTTACCCTGATTTGGTTGGCCAAGAGCATGATCGCAGCGTTTGCAACATGGAAACGAAAGTGCTGAGCGCTGCGTTGGGGCAAGAAATGGAGTTGTCTCAGTGTCGCCTGGATGGCCACAGTTGTTGCCAGTTCAAACCGACGGTTACTGTTGCGGGTGCAGCCAGCTAACCGTTCTCAATCGATATTTGATTTCTAAATTACTACCCTATTTCAAACTGACCTTGGATCGAAAGTACAGATGTCACATAAACTCCGAATCGAAAATTTGCATGTCGCTGTCGACGGAAAAGCGATTCTACGCGGCGTTAACTTGGAAATAAAGTTCGGCGAAACTCACGCTCTGATGGGGCCAAATGGCTCCGGCAAAAGCACACTGGGCTTAGCAATTGCAGGACATCCAAACTACGAAATCACCGCGGGTACTATCTCCCTCGACGAACAAGACATTACCGAATGGGAAGCTGACCAGCGAGCTCGCGCGGGCATCTTCATGGCTTTCCAACGCCCCATCGCTATCCCAGGCGTAAAGACGGCGGACTTCTTGCGCCATGCGACGACCAACGTTCGGCGCCCTGACCGCAAAGAAGGCGAAGACTTAATTCCAATGCGTGAGTTCCGCAAAGAGCTCAAGTCGAAAATGGAACAGCTCAAGATGGACTCCGAGTTCGCTCGCCGTTATGTCAACGATGGATTCTCGGGAGGCGAAATGAAACGAGCCGAAATTTTGACGATGGCCATGCTGTTGCCAAAATTCTCGATCCTCGATGAGACCGATAGCGGTTTGGACGCGGACGCGGTGAAGCTCGCAAGCGCTTCGATCGCTGAAATCGGCCGTGACAAGATGGGGCTGTTGATCATTACTCACCACGACAAACTGCTTGAGCACAACAAGCCTCAATTCACTCACGTCATGCTCGGTGGCCGCATCGTAGAAACCGGTGGTCCAGAACTGGCTCGTGAACTGCATGACCATGGTTACGAACGCATCCGAAAGACATACCCAGACGCCGAAGCGGCCAATCAGGAAATGCTCGGCAAAGAAGAAGCGGTTGCTGTCTAGTCAATCGCTCTTCCACGATCTTAGTGAACAACCAAACAACCCAACGAAAAAATAAATAATGTCCACAGATATTGCAGCAAATGAATCGGTCGGGGAAATCAATAAGTACGATTTCCGCACCGAAAGCAAAGCGGTCTTCAAGGCCCGAAAAGGGGTCGATGCCGACATCGTGAATCAGATTTCGGAAATGAAAAACGAACCTGACTGGATGCGTGACTATCGCCTCAAAGGTCTCGAGATTTTCAATTCCAAGCCGATGCCGAAATGGGGCGGTGGCATCGATATCGACTTCCAAGATATTTTTTACTACCTGAAGCCAACCGATAAGCAGGGTAAAACTTGGGACGAAGTTCCAAAGGAAATCAAGGACACTTTCGATAAGCTCGGTATTCCCGAAGCCGAAAAGAAGTTCCTGTCGGGCGTGAAGGCTCAGTTCGAAAGCGAAGTCGTCTACGGGTCCCTCAAACAAGACCTTGCAGACCAAGGCGTTATCTTCACCGATACCGACTCAGCGGTTCGCGACTATCCAGAGCTCGTCAAAGAGTATTTTGGAACGATCATCCCTTCGACAGACAACAAGTTCGCAGCCCTCAACTCGGCAGTCTGGTCGGGCGGCTCGTTTATCTATGTGCCGAAAGGGGTCAAGATCGAGTTTCCATTGCAAGCGTACTTCCGCATCAACGCAGAGAACATGGGGCAGTTCGAACGAACGCTGATCATCGTCGACGAAGGAGCATCGGTTCACTACGTCGAGGGTTGCACGGCCCCGATGTACACGTCTGAGTCGCTTCACTCGGCAGTGGTCGAAATCATTTGCAAGAGGGGGAGCCGCTGCCGATACACCACGATCCAAAATTGGGCCAACAACATTTACAACTTGGTGACCAAACGGGCTGTAGCGTACGGCGACGCGACCATGGAGTGGGTGGATGGTAATCTTGGTAGCAAGCTGACGATGAAGTACCCATCGGTTTACATGATGGAGCCAGGTGCGCACGGCGAGATTCTCTCCATTGCATTCGCGTCCAAAGGCCAGCATCAAGACGCAGGCGCCAAGCTGGTTCACTGTGCTCCGAACACCACTGGTCAGATCATCAGCAAGTCTATTTCTAAGGGTGGCGGACGAGCGAGCTATCGTGGTTTGGTCCGTGTTGAGAAAGGTGCCAAGAACTCCAAGTGCAACGTAGTCTGCGATGCTTTGATCTTGGACCCTGAGAGCCGAAGCGATACCTATCCCTACATTGAGATCCTCGAGAAGGACGTAAGCGTAGGCCACGAAGCGAGCGTGTCCCGTATCGGTGAGGAGCAAATGTTCTACTTGATGAGCCGTGGCCTGACCGAAGCGGAAGCCAGCACGATGATCGTTAGCGGCTTTATCGAGCCACTCGTGAAAGAGTTGCCGATGGAATACGCTGTCGAAATGAACCGTCTGATTCAGCTTCAAATGGAAGGGTCGGTGGGCTAAATGACAACGACTATTGCTAAAAATGAGACCGTGGGATTCGATCAAGCGGGATTCGAACAATTCCTCGAACGCCGAATCGATCCTGTCTGGATTACACAATCGCGGAAGGATGCTTGGGCGACTTTCGACTCGATGGGTTGGCCCAATCCACGCGATGAGAATTGGCTAAGGTCTGACTTGCGCGGATTTAAACTCGCGAAGTACCGTCCGACAAACGAAACCGAAACGCAATCGGTTGTTTGTGCACCGGTTCGGCTTTTGGATGGCGTTGATGTTGCTGGCTCGATCCGATTGGAAAATGGTTTAGCGACTGCTGAATCGCTCGATCCGAAGTATGCCGCAAAAGGTGTTGTTTTCGGTTCGTTGAGTCGCTGCACACGAGAACATGCAGAGCTCGTCAAGAAACATCTTCATGCTCAAATCAATTCGAGCACGGATCGCTTTGCGGCTTTGCAAGCAGCGATGTGGACCGACGGCTTCTTTTTGTACGTCCCCAAGAATGTTGTGATCGACAAACCGCTTCACATCCATGCTGCACTGGGTGATGGAAGTGTTGATTTGTCTCACGCATTGGTGGTGCTGGAAGAGGGAGCGGAAGCGACCGTGCTTTACGAGTGCAGCAGTGCAGCTCCGGAGTCAGCCGGTTTTCACTGCGGTGGACTCGAGCTCGTTGTTGGTGCTCGGTCGAATCTTCGCTTCGTCGGCTTGCAAGATTGGGGAAGTAACACTTGGCACTTCGCTCACAAACGAGCCAGTGTTGGGCAGGACGCAAACCTGCAATGGACGATTGCCGCCGTGGGTTCTAAATTTTCGCAAGTTGACCAGCAAGTCAATCTGATTGGGAAGGGAGCCAATAGCCACGTGAATGGGGTTCTATTCACTCGCGATCGTCAGCACTTGACCTACAACACGATCCAGCGGCATTCCGCCACGCACTGCACAAGTGACTTTTTGTACAAAGCGGTTTTGCAAGATCGATCTCGCACGGTTTGGAGAGGGATGATCAAAGTCGATGAAGGTGCGGACAAGACGGATGGATATCAGCGCAATGACAATTTGTTGCTAAGCGACAATGCGCGTGCGGATTCTATTCCAGGGCTTGAGATCAAAGCGGATGATGTGCGTTGTACGCACGGCAGCACGAGCGGTCGAGTTGACGAGGAGTTGATCTTCTACGCTCGTTCGCGTGGTTTTACGCGTCAGGAAGCGATCTTGATGATTGTTACTGGGTTCTTCCAGCAGATTTTCGATCGCATCACGATCGACAGTGTCCGCGATGCGCTCGGAGCTGCCATCGCTCGCCAAGTTCGACAATACGATTAGAAAGACTAGAAAGTACCCCGTTCGAAAATGACGTCAAATACCAGTACGAACTTCGCTTATGCGTGCAAGCTCAGCGAATTGAAGCCAAACGTGCCATTACCATGTGAGGTCAACGACCGTTTTGTGGTTTTGGCGATGTTGGATGGCAAAGTATTCTGCATTGAGGATATTTGCACGCACGATGGCGGGACGCTTGGCGATGGCGAACTCGATGGCAACTGCTTGGTTTGCCCAAGGCACGGTGCGAAGTTCGATTTGCGGACTGGAGCTGCGATGTGCATGCCTGCCACCGAAGGAACGCTGTCGCACGAAGTCGAAATACGTGGCGATGAAGTTTTCGTGCAATTGAAAGACAACTAGCGTTCAACGACAAAGTCAACACCGAGCTTGCGAGTGCTGTGCTACACTGACCCACGGCACGGAGTGCCGTGCTACACTATCCCATCCATCCCCAATTAAAAATGCCAATCACTGAAGATCACGTTCGCGAACAATTGAAACTAGTCATCGACCCTGAACTATTCGTGAACATCGTCGACCTTGGGTTGATCTACGTTGTCGATATTCAGCCCAACGAAGAGGGTAAAGAGAACGTCAACGTCGAAATGACCTTGACTAGTCCGATGTGCCCAGCTGGTCCACAGCTTGTAGCGAATAGCCGCCAAGTCATTGAGGCCATCGAAGGAGTTGGCGCTGTCGACATCAAGGTTGTCATGGATCCACCTTGGACTCAGGACCGTATGACGGAAGACGCCCGAGACCAACTCGGGATTTTCTAGGCGAGCGGCGGCAGAAAAC
>CANHVO010000476.1 GCA_947463915.1 Planctomycetaceae bacterium | reverse complement strand
GTAGAGATGCTCTCGGGTCGGCGGCATTCCGGAAACACCCTTGGATGCCTTCTTGTTTGCCACAACCTGGAAGATTTTGATCGAACCAGCTGTAAAGCCTACCGATCCGCCTGCCAAATAAGCGACCCATAGTCGATATCTTTCAGCTCCTACCAACTCAATTGCACGCTCCTTATTGGCCGACAAGTTCTTGCACCAAAAACGCAATGTGATTGCGTAATGATCTCGCCAAGATTCAACGTCATTGACCTCAAAGCCTGTTTGCTCCAGAAAGTCCGTTGTCATTCCAACCGGAATCAACTCCGAGCCAGGGAAAATGTACTTCAACAAGAATTTTCGCTCAGGTCGTATTCGCTTGACCAATTTTTGCGATGACTTTGAACTTCGGGCAATCGCATGGTTCAAGACCAAACCGCGATCCCGCAACATCGAATTGATTTTGCTAAAGTAACGGGGATAGTTGGCGGCACCGATGTGCTCGGACATGCCGATACTAGATATCTTGTCATATGTCCCCTGATGGTTGGCATAATCGCAGATCTCAACGCTGACTTGGTCGGACAATCCAAGCTCCGCAATCTTCGCCTTGGCATAGTCGTGTTGCTGTTGAGATAGCGTAATCCCGTGAGCCTTTACGCCGTAATTCTTGGCCGCGTGGCAAATGAGGCCGCCCCAACCGCACCCAATATCTAACATGCGATCGCCAGGTTGAAGCTGAAGCTTGCGGCAAATCATGTCCATCTTGTCGTATTGCGCTTGGTCTAGTGAGTTGGACCAATCTCGAAAATACGCACAGGTGTACATCATCTCCTTGCCGAGAAACAGCTTGTAGAAATCGTTGCCGACGTCATAGTGGAACTGAATGTAATCTTGATTCTTGCGTTTGGATTCCACGCGACCGACACTGTCCTCTTGGAACCCCTGCTTCAAATCCCCAACCTGAGTTTTGGCGAACAAAAAGGGAAGCGTCTTTTTTGCTAGCATAAGCTTGCTGATTTTGCGTAGCCGCTCTCGACTGGAGTCCCGAGCTTTCAGAGCTTCCGAGATGTCGATCAAGTCGCCCCCTTCGAAGTCGATATGCCCGGTTGCATAAAGCCGAATGAGCATCTCCAAAGTGGGCCGCCGCATCATGGAGCCGATAACGCCAGGCCCCGAAATTGAGACGATGTACTTTCCATCCGTATTCTGCCCCAACGGAACCACCTCTCCGTTCCATAGCCGAACAGAGACATTCAAATTGAGCGGTTCGGCGAGCGAGTTCAGTAGGTCCTTTATCGACTTTAACTGAGAATCGGCGGAAAATAGTTTTAGCATGCAAAGCGACTCCGTTCTAAGCACTGGAAACGTGGCTGATCTCCTTCCCTGGAGAGATTGGGAGTGTACCCCATTCGGCCAGAATTTCTAATAGCGAAATTAGGCCACCCAATGGCAATGTTATGAAGCACTTCGTAGCGAAACTCGTCAAGAGTTTCGGTGGTTTAGGCAATGCAGCCGAAAGTCTTGACGACTTTCGCTACAGAAAAGCCCCATTTACATTGAGCAGAATGCGAAACAGCGTTGCGAAGGGGGGCGGACAATCGAATATGAGTACAAGTACCATTTCATTGAGTACGATTACGAAATCCGTCCGGAAACATGGGTAAAGACGAGGTTGATAACCACCGGAATGCAACCTTGCCTCGCACCGGTCGGCTTGCGCCGAACCACGAACGGAGAGTGTCAACTGACAAAGTAGCGAATGGGCAAAGTTGCGAATGGGAAACAGATTTGATATGCTCCAAGGTAATCAACGTTGCGAGCGGTTACTATTATGGGGTTTGCGGTGAAAAGAACAGGCCTTTCGCTCGTCGAGCTTCTCGTTGTCATCTCCATCATCTCCATTTTGGTTGGGCTACTTTTGCCTGCCGTGCAGTCCGCCCGCGAGGCCGCTCGGCGCATGGATTGCAACAATCGGCTCCGACAAATTGGCCTCGCGTTAGCAAACTACGAATCCGCATTTCGTCGTTATCCGTCACTTCGGGCGGGCACAGATGGTAGGGATCGGTATAGTGGTAACAATGGACGGCTAAGCGCCTTTGCGGCTTTGCTTCCGTTTTTTGATCAACAAGCACTTTCCATGCAAATCGCTGGAGGGTTCACAACTACCTCCAGAACAATTCCTCCTGGAGGCCCACATCCAGCAGAGACGCTCAATGGCGAGTATTTGCCCTGGCTGGCACGTCTCTCAACTCTAAGGTGCCCATCCGATGTCAATCGAGCGTTGGATGGAGAAATAGGTTACGTTAACTATGCCTTTTGCATCGGCGATACCCTTGAGAACGCACTAGGACCAACTCGCGGAATGTTTGAACGACAAACTTTCAAAAAACTGGCAATGGTCACTGATGGACTCTCCAATACACTTATGGTGGCAGAAATTAAGGCTGATGGTGTCCTTAATTTCATGGACACTGATTATCCAATAATGTGGATGCCATGCCGATGTTCCAGGCGTCCGACACCTGGCTGTACTGAAGCGCAAGGACCTGAAAACGACCGTCCGGATATGCCCAATTTCTATGGCAGGGGAAGGCGATGGTCGGATGGCGCTCCTCTTTTTACAGGTTTTCAAACCATTCTTGGTCCAAACGATTGGAGTTCCGCACAAGTACGCGCTAGGCCAGGAGTTGAAAATGACATGCGAGATGGTTACTTTTCTTCCGGTTCATATCATTTCTCGAGCATCGGCAGTCTTTTTGGCGATGGCAGCATTAGATCTGTCTCGTTCAATATCGACAATGGAGATCTGTTGGTCCGTCCACCTCTTGCAAATAGTCCTGATGAAAGCCCTTATGGCGTGTGGGGTAAGATCGGAACAATCAATTGCGCCGAAGTTGTCGACATTTCGTTCATTGAGTAATAAAACAGAATGAATTCAGAATCCTTGAATTCTTGCGAATCCAGCTGTGGTAGTTTTTATTCTGCATCTCGCCTAGGAGTTACCATTGTTAGTGCGAAAGCAACTTTTCGAGAACAGCAAGGAGCGAAGGCTCGGTCTCTCTGGACAGTTGGGCCATCAGATATGCGGTCCCTGGTTTACCTAAGGTACTCATTACTTCATACGAACTGCGTCTAGTTGTCGTAATCTCTGTTCGGCCAACGCCGATCGGAATGGATTTCAGTGCTGCCTCCGGGTAAAACCGCGCGAGCAAGAGAGCTTGTTTTTCCATGGACATCCCCCCTTTCTCAACGATTCCAATCAAATGCTCCCTGACTCCAATCTTTTTGACCTCTGCGTACCACCTGCGGTATGCCGCTTGACGCTCCAACGTAGTGCCGTCCTGTAATGCTGCTAGGTCTTCTGAAAATTGCGATAGTATCACCTCAGCACATTGACCGATCATCACATTATCAGCCGTATTTGCGAGGATGCGAGGAAACTCGACAATCCTAGACGGTCTTGAGTCGGATATGGCTTCAATCAATTGTGGAACTGCGTCGAAGCCGAGTCGATACAGTTTCCAACAAGGTTCGCGCGTTACTGGATTTGCATACGCATTAAGTCGCACGTGGTGGTAGTGCATGCTCATTAAAGGCCTGCTTTCTTGATCGCGAAGTTGATAGATTAGCTCGGCGATGCGTTCGCTGACTGGCAGACCGTCGAGGTCAATAAACTTTTCGTGTTTTGCGTCCTCATCAACCAGCAACTTGACATCGTTGCGAAGCTGAATTGCTTGAGCTACTTCTGTGAAGTTAGGGAATACATGAACAAATCGCACCAGTTCCTCGTGAAGCGTTTCTCGCGAAATCGACAGGTCCTCGAAACTGCGAACGATTCGAAGGTACTCTTCCCACGGAATGAGTTCGTCGGACAGGTACGACAGCGACTTGTCTTTGTAATGCGACATGACCTTGGCAATAAGTTCATCTCTCAGGGGTGATACGTTGCTTTCGTGTGCGACACGTGCCAAAAAGAGAGTATCCATTGGATGATAAAAGTGAACTTTGCGGTCCCTTCCCATTTCGTTGAAAAACCGGATTTGATCCTGAACGGATTCGGTTTCTACTTTATTGACATACCGATTCCCTGACCCGTCATTGCGATTCGGATACTTACGAAACCCGATCCGTGAATTCCAGATTGAAACACTTTGTTCCTTTTGTTCCAGTAGGATTCCAAATTCCGAGTAGGGGCTACTATTTCGCATCGCAAGGTCTTCACTGAGAACTTCCAATCGCACCAAAGGTTTGTCCCAAATACCTGGCGGGGACAGGGCATCCATGGCTTCAAAGATCGCACTAAAATTTTCCGGGTTCTGGGCGTGTCCTTGTGGTATCCACAAAAGTGCGAGCAACCAGAACGATCCTAACCCTAGACGTTGAAGCAGTTGAACTCGCAATTGAAATTGCATTGTAAGCCTCAATAATCATCTCGAAGCGGAAAGGGGGATATGAACATAATCAATGTAGCAAATCGTCGCACTAAACCGTAATAACCTTCTGCGATTGAATCGCGAATGCGATGGAATTTTCCAGCCTGCGGTGAAGTTCGCACTGCGGACGAAACCCCAGGTAGTACGCCCCTATTGATCCAGAGCTCTGAAGGAGCGGCATGGGCTGTGAATCTAATTCCCCTGAAAGCAAACGAAAAACCTGCGATTTCCTCCCACTCGCCCCGTTTTGGCCGTTTCGGGGAGAGGGGGCAGGGGGGTGAGGGGTAGCATTGTTAGCAACAAGTCTCCGGTTCAGTGATTTGTTTAGACCTTCTAGGCATAGCATGAAATTGCAAGCGAAGCCAAAATCCCAATCAAAACACAGTGCAAAACCCCTCACCCCCAGCCCCTCTCCCCTAAGAGGGGCGAGGGGAGCAAAATCCACAAGATGAGGATTTCATCCGTGGCTTTCAAATGCCACTGCTCCGCAGTTAAGCCCATGACTAAAGTTTCTTCATTAAAGCCCCAACCTTCTCTTCAAACATTTTCTGCCATTCGGGTCCGACAAGGCAATCGCAATCCTCTTGCGCGTAGCCCGTGTTGCGCCTTTGCTGAGCGGTTGGCGTGTAATAGATGTAACCGTTGGTGTAGCCAGCTACAAACGTAAACCGATGGGGAGAGGACTTCTTG
>CANHVO010000475.1 GCA_947463915.1 Planctomycetaceae bacterium | reverse complement strand
CACATAAAAGATGGTTACTTCTTTGAAGTCCCGAAGGTTCTTTGGAGGAGCAATCTTCAGAAGTCTTCGGATTTTCCATCTTGGTTTGTTCGACTCGATTCGGACTATCAGTCTTTCGAGGCGGATACCGTTGTTAACGGCCTGACTGAGATCGGTGTTGATCCAATTACGTTGACAGGTCTCAAGAGCACTTGGCAAGGATGGCAGCATCAGAGCGGAAAGACAGCTGGATGGCCGATTGACGCCTATCTGGAGCAGCAAGCTTCGATTGCAGTCGCAAAAGCAAGCGACTGGGCCATGTCCAATGCACCAAAGGCTTCCGACGCATACCAGGCTTACCTTGGTTCGAACGCACGACCTGAAATAGACTGGTTTGTTCAGTTGCAAAAATCGCCGGAAAAGCTGGCGAAGTGGACTGAGCTCAAGGCAAAGATCAATAGCGATTCGTTTTTACAGTCGTACCTCAAGGAGTCACCAACGGCAGAATGGTCCAGTGAAAAAATCGCTCAGTATAACAGCACTTTGGATGGAAAGATTCTGATTCCGCAGCCGTTTGGAACACCTAGGAATGCGTATGAGGCCGAGTCGGGCTTTTGTGTTTCCCGCTACATGATCATTGAGTTGGTTGTGGCGATACTTGCTTTGGTGATGTTCAGCTGGTTGGCGAAAAGGGTTGCGACCGGTCAGCCACCGAAGGGCAAGCGATGGAATTTGCTTGAGTCGATGGTTCAATGGGTTCGAAGCGACGTGGCTGTGCCGGCCATGGGTGAGCATGATGCGGATAAATTCATGCCGCTGCTGTGGACCTTCTTCTTTTTCATTCTCGGCTGCAACTTGATGGGGATGATTCCTTGGGTAGGTTCTCCTACGGCTGCTTTCGGAACGACGCTTGCGCTTGCTGGTATAGTATTTGTTGTCGGCGTGGTGATGGGGTTGAAGACCTTTGGTCCGGTTGGCTTTTTAAAGAATATCTGTCCTGAGTTGGGTTTGCCGTGGTATTTGTCCTTTTGGATCGTTCCCATGTTGTGGGTGATCGAGTTCGCTTCGCTTCTGATCAAGCACTTAGTTTTGTCGGTTCGTCTCTTGATGAATATGGGGGCAGGTCACTTGGTTCTGCTCGGTATTCTCGGGATCGGCATTTGCGTGCCGGCTGCGATGATGAGCACACCGGCTTGGGGGGCTGTAGCGACAATATCGGTTCTTGGGACAACAGCTCTGAGTGTGTTGGAGTTGTTGGTTGCCTTTTTGCAGGCGTACTTGTTTACATTCCTGGCAGCGATGTTCATCGGTAGTTCGATGCATCACCACTAGGTTGGTTGTTGGTGCGAAGCCAGGGTGTGTTTCGCAATGTTTTTGCTTCCATGCTTAATTGTAGCGTTTAAGAAATAGCTAGGAGATTTTGAAAGTGATGAAATCAGTTCGAAGTGGTTTGTATGCTTTGGGTGCACTTGCGTTGATGGCTATGCCTGCTGGTGCAGCCGATGGTGCAATGCCTGGCGCAATCGGTGGTGGTTTGGCTGTTATCGGAGCAGCTCTCGGCATCGGTATTCTTGGTAAGGGTGCTGTTGAGTCAATCGCTCGTCAGCCAGAACAAGCTGGAACGATTCGTATTACGATGATTATCGCAGCCGCTCTGATCGAAGGCGTTGCTTTTTACGCTGTGTTCGTGGGTTCGCAACAGTTCAAGTAGTCAAATCAACTGGATGGCAACGACCATGCTCAATGGACTAATATTATTTAGATGGCTGTCATGTCTGACGTTGTGTGCTGTATTGGCATGCAATTCGATGGCAAGCGACGATCACGGCCCAGATCCGACTTCGGCGCACGCTGGAGCAAGTTTAGATTCTTTGATCGATTTCAAGTCAGACAAAGCGATTTGGTCGGTTGTGGTGTTTGGGTTGCTGTTCGGCGGTCTCTACGTTCTGGCGTGGAAGCCGATTTCTGAGGGGCTTGCTACTCGAGAGCGAACAATCGCGGCTCAGATTTCGGACGCCAAGCTAGCTGCTGATGAAGCTATGGCAAAGCTGAAGGAGTACGATGCGAAACTACAGACGGCTCATGCTCAGTCGGCGGACCTGATCACTCAGGCTCGAAAGGATGCTGAATCTGCAGGGCAGAGAATCATCGCCGAATCGCAAGCGGAAGCGAGCAGACAGCGCGATCGCGCGTTGGCTGATATCGAATCTGCAAAGCAAGGTGCTCTCTCAGATATCGCTGGAAAGAGTACGGACATAGCTTTCTCGCTCGCTCGACGTGTTGTCGGTCGAGAATTGAAAGCAGACGATCATAAGCAACTGATTGCTGATTCCTTGACGAAGATGCCAAGCCAAAACTAGTCTACCAATCGAAGAAGTACGATGTCGGAAACCATAAAGAACGATTCAGTCTTCGACGATGAATCGATGCATGTCGGCCCCTTGTACGCGAAAGCGTTATTGGCGGCTGTTGGGGCATCGGGAAACGTCGACGCTGTGATGGAACAGTTTCATTCCTTAATCCATGATGTGTTTGACAAGCAGCCGGTTTTGGAGATGGCCTTGGCCAACCCTAAAGTACCGTCGGACGAAAAAGTTCGAGTTCTTGACAAAGCCTTCGCTGGAAAAATGGATGCTACGTTGCTCAAGTTCCTAAAGGTGGTTTCGAGACGTGGGAGACTGAACACGCTTCGAGGAATCTACCATTCGGCTTCTTCGCTTCGCGATGAGGCTGTTGGACGGGTAAGAGTGCTTGTTACGACAGCTCAGTCGCTCGATGCGACTGCACTTATGTCATTGAAGGAAAAACTAGAGAAACTGTTCAAGAAAGATGTTGCGATTACCTCTAAGGTGGATGCGACGGTTCTTGGCGGATTGATCGTGCGAGTAGGCGACATGGTTTTCGACGGAAGCGTCGATGGCCAGCTGAAACTGCTCAAGAAGGCAACGTTAGCCAAGGCTGAAATTGCTATTCGAGAGAAGCTGAGCAGCTTAGCTTCCTAAGAACATTTGAACGAATAACCCAAGTCGCTCTCACGCGAATAACCAAACCTTTTGATCCATTGTAAGTCGTTGATCAACAAACCATGAAATTCAATTCGGACGAAATCGCATCGGTCATTCAGGCCGAAATTCAGCAGTACGGTAGCACGATTGACGTGCGCGAAGTAGGCACAGTCCTCGAAGTTGGAGACGGTATCGCTCGCGTATACGGTCTCTCCAACGTCATGTCCGGGGAAATGGTCGAGTTTCCTAGCGGTGTGACTGGATTGGCGTTCAATCTCGAAGAGAAGAGCGTCGGAGTCATCATTCTTGGTGACTACTTGAGCATCAAAGAAGGGGACGAAGTTCGTGCCCTTGGCAAGCTGCTTTCGGTTCCAGCCGGAGATGCCGTAATCGGTCGCGTTCTCGATCCACTCGGAAATCCTCTCGATGGCAAGGGACCTGTCAATGCAACGATTACCCGCCCTGTTGAGTTGATTGCAACGGGTGTTGCCGAGCGACAACCCGTTCACGAACCGATGCAAACCGGTATCAAAGCGATTGATGCGATGACACCGATCGGACGTGGTCAACGCGAACTGATCATTGGTGACAGAAAGACCGGCAAGACCGCTGTCGCGATCGACGCGATCGTGAACCAGAAAGGCAAAGGCGTAAAATGCTTCTATGTTGCTATCGGTCAAAAGGACTCTTCGGTCGCGTTGGTGATCGACGCTCTCGAAAAGAACGGTGCGATGGAGTTCACGACGGTGATCGTTGCCGGTGCGAGTGCTCCTGCCCCGCTCCAGTACGTCGCTCCTTACGCGGGAACGGCGATGGCCGAGCACTTTATGTACAATGGCGGTCACGCATTGATCGTCTACGATGACTTGAGCAAGCAAGCTGTCGCTTATCGTCAACTGAGTCTTTTGATGCGCCGTCCACCAGGCCGTGAAGCGTTCCCTGGGGACGTTTTCTACTGCCACAGCCGCTTGCTCGAAAGGTCGGCGAAACTTTCTAAGAAGCTGGGTGGTGGTTCGATCACGAGCTTACCAATTATCGAAACTCTCGAAGGTGAGGTTTCCGCATACATTCCAACGAATGTGATCTCGATCACCGATGGACAAATTTACCTCCAACCTGACTTGTTCTTTGCTGGTATTCGTCCTGCGATGAACGTCGGTATTTCGGTTTCTCGCGTGGGTGGCAATGCACAGATCAAAGCGATGAAGAAGGTCGCCGGTGGTTTGCGTCTTGACTTGGCTTCTTTCCGCGAACTGGAAGCGTTTGCTCAATTGGGAACGGAACTCGATCCAGCAACGCAATCGAAATTGGACCGTGGTTATCGAATGGTCGAGTTGCTCAAGCAAGCTCAATACCAACCGATGGACGTAGCCGAACAGATCATCAGTATCTATGCTGGTACCCGTGGTCACCTAGATGAAGTTGCTGTGGATCGTGTTCGCGATTTTGAGCTTGGTTTGTTGAGCTATGTTCGCGATCGCAAACCTGACTTGTTGGTCAAGATCCGAGAAGTCGCTGATCTCACGCCAGAGATCGAAGAAGCGATTAAATCTGCAATCTCGACTTTTAAGGCTTCGTTCCGCTAAGCGTTTGGTGAAGGGGTTCGTAGGCTATGGCCAATATTCGTCAACTCGACAAACGACGCAAGTCGGTGAAAAACGTTCGCAAAATTACGCGGACGATGGAATTGATCGCAACCGCGCGATTCAAGAAGGCGATGGACCGCGCCGCCGCTGCGACGGACTATACCAAGCGCATCACCTCGATCGTTCAAGACATTGCCAACAGCGGAACAGACGTCTCGCACGCTTTGTTGACTGCCCACGATTCTGTGGACGCGATGGACATGTTGGTTTTGACAGCCAATCGGGGACTTTGCGGTGGTTACAACGGCTCGGTCGTACGGGCTGCAACCGTGCGACGAAATGAGATCAAAAAAGAGATTGAAGCAGGACAAACGCGAGTTAGCGGCAAGCGTGGTATCTCTGCGTTACGGTTTGCCGGCGTGCCGATCGAAAAGACGTACACCGAGTTTGATGATCAGCCGTCGTTTGCTGCGGTTGCCAAGATCGCTGACGAACTGATCGAACGCTACATTTCGGGCAAGATTGACCGAGTCGATATTGCTTACACCAAGT
>CANHVO010000474.1 GCA_947463915.1 Planctomycetaceae bacterium | reverse complement strand
TATTACGATTCGTGGTGCATTTTGTCCTGCCGCACGCCTTACCGGTCATTTGGCCGTTGAGCGATAACTAGTTCTAGTCGTTTCAACTCGGATTGGATATCCGTTCCAGCATAGAACGAGAGGACGCCATTTAGTTGACGAGACTCCCCTGGAGGGCAATCGGGGAATTGTGGGTCGGAGTGCATACATGGGCAAGGTTGATTTGCCCATGGACGAACACAGTTTTGCCAGCCAGTTATGATCCAACGCGATTTCGTACCATCATGGCATGCGACAAAGGGATTTTCGATCAGCTTGTTGTCGTTGGTCAGTTGATCAAATCCTGCTGCGCGAGCTAACATCATGCAGTTTTGTACGAGCAGACCACTAAGCGGCCCTTCGGACCCATTCTTGATCCACAAGTTGAGCAGCAGGTCGCGTTCCTGTGGCTCAGCCGTGCAACCAAATTCGACTCCATTGGGCAATTGCCTCACGAACCTCCAACCGGAATCGGTCTGCTGCCATTCGACCGGCTGCAATGATTGCCCCTTTCGATCCCATGTCGTTTTCACATGCGTGTGAGCAAGATACATCAGTTCTCGTCGATCCTGTTGCATCCACCAGATCGCTTCCGGGACATCGGCGACAACATACGACTGCGAGTCCCATGGTAGAAAAACGCTCAGCTTGGTTTCTCGTTGAGGCCGAATCGCACCGTCTCGAAATCCGGTACGAGGATGCCGTCCTCCCGGATACGGCAAAACTCGCAATCGATTCGGAACGAGCTTGGTTGGGCTATCGATCTTGAGTCGCTCCGAGTCCAACTTGATCTGCTGTTCAGTAAGTCCCGTGGCGGCTGAGGCCTCTGTCAGAGTGAAGTGGTGATCGACCAGCATGTTGCGAAGCCAAAACGCCAACTCATCCTCGTTTTTGGGTTGCCGAAAGTTTTGATAGTCGCTTTGGCTGGCAATCGTTGCTTTGCGATCTTCGATTGCACCCCAGGGATCCTGGGGTTTGACGGTCCAGTCGACATACTTTTCCAGATCGCGAAGCGCAATCACCTTGTAGCCCTCAACGGCCAAGAATCGCATATACATCTCGAAATTGGCTTTGGATGTATTCACCCAACTGTGCGCCGTATCGGGGGCGCCATGAAACTGCAAAACTGCGATTCGTCCATACCTTGCTTGCTCGACCGCTCGTTTAAAATCATCGAGCCCCCAGTTTGGTCTTGCATCGCCAGCCGAGGGAATGAGCAATGGATGATCCAACATCGGCTCGTATGCAAAGCCGCGTCCCTTTTCATATTCGTATTCAGGTGCACCGCCGCGACGAGCGAAGCGAATGCCGGCTGCACCCAAGGCTTCTAGTCCTGCTGGCGATAATGCATTTCCAGGCCAAGCGAAGCTTACCGGTTTCGGGATTTTGTGTTCGGCGCAACGTTGATTGATGCCCTCAAGCTGTTCGGTCAATTTGTCTAGATTCTTATCGCTGATGCCCAAGTGATCGCGGGTGTGATTGCCGATTTCGAATCCATCTTGGTGCAACTGAGCGATCTCATCCCAAGTCATGTAGTCACGCTTGTTCTCTTTGAAGTCGAAACCCTCGGTGATAAAAAAAGTCGCGGAGAAACCGTAGTTCAAGAGCAATGGTCGGACGACGGTGTAGTGCGATTTGGCCGAGTCGTCAAAGGTGAGCACGACTAGCTTCTCCGGAATGGGATCAGCGGCACCTCCATGCTGATTTGAGCATGTTAACAGCAAGATCATGATGAGAACTTGCAAGAGAGACCGATGTTCCGGAACCCTAAAGAACGGACTGATGCAAGATAGATAGTTCATTGCGATTTTGCTTTGCATTTAACAGGTATATCTTTAGTTTGGTTTACGAGACAGCCAATTCAAGTGCGGCAGGGGCGAAGGCGTGTTGTTTTCGTTATGGAGGAGTAGTTCTTTTAGAACGACGCGAAGCCATTCCATTCGATCTGCTTGCAACATCGAGCCGAACTTGATCGAACGGTCACATACTAATTCTATGATCGCATTGGCCTCACCGTCGGATCGCCAGGCTGTTTCGCCGTAGTTAATTGAGCGGACCTCTCGCGGATCGAACCGCCGTCTCCAAACAAATATCCAAAAGCCAGTCGCGATGTTTGCTTCAAATTCGTCGATGACAACTTCGACTTTGCCGATCAGGTTCATGATCGCTAAGCCAGCCATGCCAATTCCTATGGTTACAAACGGAATCAAAAAGACGCACAAAAACAATGTCATTCCAAGATCCATTGGGCCGTCATTCATTTGTGGCATGCCATCCTTTACCCCTGGCGCAGGAAACCAAACTGGGAGTGGACCGATCAAGTTGGCGTAGAGACCAGAAATCGCAAGAAGCACAAAAATAGATATGATCCCGTTCCAAAAAAGAGCAAACAACGCGGGGAAGATGAAACCCGAGATAGATCGCAATGATGCTCTCGCGATCACACCATGGTCGATCGCGACGATCGTGCAGCCCGCAGGTGGCTTGCTGAGAATTTCTTGAATCGATCGGTCGCTGTAGGTTAGTTCCGACAAACGCGAGAGCTTGCCGCATTTTGGACAGAGCGCGACCCCTTCTTTGATGTTGATCGTTTCCGCGGTTAGGACATCATCGCAGTCAGGACAACGCTGCAATTTTGTGCTCTTTGCTAGTAGCCAACTATTAATGCTCATCCAATGATCACCTCTAATTCATGTTCATCTCTACAACCCATTTGTTTCAAACATTTTTGTTCCATTTTGAGCGGGAGAATCGAGCTGATTTGAAGCGCCAGATACACTCTGCTTGCGATGTCCCATAAGCCCGGAGGGCGACATATTCCTGCCGGTGGCGTAAGCCACCGGTCCTTGGCTATCCTTTGTATTTAAGCCCGGAGGGCGACACAGCTTGAATGATTCGATGTGTCGCCCTCCGTGCTAAGATCTTACGAGCTTAGATCTACAGCCAAAGTTTTAGTCGGCCATCGAGGTAGTCCGGCAATGCTTTGTTTACCCAACGGCGAATCTGAGCGTCGTTGTAGCGTGTGCTGAAGTGTCCGCAAATGACAACTTCGTTTTTGAAATCGTTCCGACGCGCAACGATGTCATCCAGGTGGGTGTGACCGTGCTTGTGGATCTTCTCTTTGCGGTGGTCGGGTGCCACAAACGTCATTTCGGTGATCAAGATCTTGGCCCGATACATGTCAGGGCAGTCATCAAGACCCTCGGGAGCGGTGTCCCCGGTATAGGCAATCAGCGGTATGCGTACTTCGTGCGTTACATCCGTACCTGAAAGTTTGATATCGCGAATTTGGTCTCCCGACAAATGAGCGAACTCAGGCCGCAGTTTTTTGCGACGGTCCCAGACGATGAAGCCCAGCGAAGGAATCGAGTGGCGCGTAGCGCTGGTCGTGACCACCAACTCGCGTGATAGTTCGATCTCTTGATTGGCTGTGAGCGGTATCAAGTCACATGGCAGCTTGCCGCGGTCCAGGCGTGAAACGCACTGGAGTAGTGCGCCGACGGTGGATACAGCGGATTCAGGCAAGTAGATCGTCGGTCGCTCCATCTTCATCATGCGTCGTCGGGCGACGTACGCAGGAAGGGCTGCGATATGGTCGATGTGGGCGTGCGATACCATGAAGCGTGGGAGGGCCATGAAGTCCCATGGCTGCGCACCGAGATCGAAGCCAAGTTTGAGTTCGGCAATACGCCAGTACGTTTGGACTGCAGCACGCGAGTAGCCATCGATGGTAAGCTGATCGTGCTTGAGGCATAAGGTCGGTGCGTTATCGACCGAGCCGATGGCTTCTGCCAATTGGGAATCAATGCGTTGCGACGAGTTGGAGGCCCGCGGCGTGGAAGCCGGGATGTCGGCTGCTGGTTTATCGGACACTGTTTGCTTTTTCTACTTCAGACGACTTTGGTGCATGCGGAGGATTGACTGGGATCTTGGCAACCCGCCAATCCAATAATTGTAATTCAACTCGCTTCATTCCGTTAAACTCGTTTATGTTTGGCCGGAAGGCAACGTCTATTTGACCGCCGTGGTTGTTCAAAGGTTCGATCCATTCCGCTTGCCCGAATGCAACAGCCCGCATAGAAGCTCCATATTGAACCAGTTTGACGCTCATGTGTCTGTCGCCGCTTCCCATGGCTTTGGCTGGGTCTGCGAGTTCGACGTTGCTCGCGACTAAAATCGGGCGAGGGTTGGCTGCTCCAAAAGGGGCAAGCTTCTCGATGGTGGACACGGTGTTCAGATTCATTTGTTTGAATGTCGCTTCCGCATCGATGTTCAAAGTAGCGACCGGCTTCTGGCCTTTGAGATCGGTTGAAACCACATCACAGAATGCGTCGCGAAAGGCAGCGATGTTGCGTTCCTCAATTCGCAATCCAGCCGCGGCCGCGTGGCCACCGCAGGTTAGCAGGTGCTCTTGGCATTGCTGGAGCGTAGCGTGCAAGTCGATGATGCCTTGAGAGCGGGCTGAGCCGGTGGCTGGTTTTTGACCTGTTGCGTCCATGCCGATGATCACAACGGGGCGATGGAATTTTTCCGAGAGCCGACTTGCGACAACACCGATCACGCCGAGATGCCAGCCTGCTCCAGCGAGCACAAAGGCTGAATCGTTTTCGATGTCGAATTGCTCTTTGGCTTGTTTGGTTGCAGCCAGGACGATACTGCGTTCGAGCGATTCGCGATCGCCATTGAGTCGATCGATGTATTCGGCCAGAACAGCGGCTCTTTGTGGATCCTGTGTGGTGAGCAGTTCGATTCCGAGTTGTGCTTGACCGAGTCGACCTGCGGCGTTTAAACGGGGCGCCAAAGTAAAGGCAATGTCTTCGGCCGAGAGTGTGCTCTTCTGATCGAGCTTGGTTTGTTTGATGAGAGCTTTGAGTCCGAGTGGTCCATGCTGTTGCATAAGTTTCAATGCGTGGCGGACAATGATTCTGTTTTCATCGAGGAGTGGTACGACGTCGGCCACGGTTCCCAGAGCGGCAAGGGTCGTGGCTTGTAGCAAGAACTCGCGGAGTGCGGTCGACACCTTTTTGGCTTGACTGGCATGTTGGCAAATAGCCCAAGCCAATTTGAACGCGACACCTGCGCCGCATAGTCCATGAAAAGGATAATCATGACCTGGCAAAGCGGG
>CANHVO010000473.1 GCA_947463915.1 Planctomycetaceae bacterium | reverse complement strand
ATCCCCCCATTATCAAGTGTGGTATCGACACTAACCCAAGCGGAGATGGTGATCGCATCGGTTGGAAGCTGAGCTACTACTTTGTCCCAGGAATCGGCTGCGACCAAGTACGACTGGTTTCCGTCAAGACGCATGCAGTTGAGCTTGCCCACCTTCTCTGATAACGCACTTCCCACGACGCTTAGATTCGGTCCCGCCTGAGATTTCAAAACGGTTCCGTCTAAGAACGCAGACTCGAACAACCAAGCAGCTCGTGGGTCCGGCCCATCGTGAGCGAAGGATAAGTTACCGCACGCAAAGCAAAGCAGGGTGGAAAGAAACGCGAAGACGTTGAGGTTCAAGTGATTAGTCCGATGAAAAATAGTAGAGGAGTGCATGCTTGCACTCGTTCCAAGGGTCTGCCTTGGAACGCACTGCCTTCGAGGCTCCGCCTCGCCTTAGCCATGCTTTTACAACTGACGAGGCTGGAGCCTCCGGTGCACTGTGTCCCCAGGCGGAGCCAGGTACGAGTGCGACTAACGTGTTTACCAAAGAGCCCGTAAAGCGGCTAGTGCTTGCGGCTCTGTAATCTGCCTACACCTATAACTTCCAAGGCAATCGCTGCCAAAAAGCGATTGCCATTTCATTGCCAACTAAAAAGTGAGCCTACTGCTCAACTTGTGCAATTTCACCCAAGTTGCGAGAGCCAAGGCTGCTATAGATAACTGGATCGATTGATTGTGCAAGGAATCGGACGGATCCGTCAGCCAAGGCAAAGTTTGCACCGCCAGTGTGTCTACTTCCAAAGCTTAGCTCATAAGCCGCAAAGGCTGCGGTTCCTTGAGTAACTGGCTTAAGGTTCATAGCCACTCCGGTGGAACCCAAGTGCTCGGACATGTCCCCTTGGTTGGTCGTGTCGACATCATCACCACCGAAAGGCCAGTGGTCCTTGCGGCCGAAGTTCGATGCATTATTCTCGCGAATAATACCCATTTCCGCTACAACTCGAATATCGGGTTCGGCTTCACCGATCGCGATCGTATTCGACGTTCCGTCGGTAATTCCAGCCATGTTGACACCGATGAGGCCATTCGAAGCTCCGTTGAATTTGATTCGTTGGTGATTGAACTTCTGGATAAAGACCCCTTCTAAATCACTAATGACTTCGACGGGGCCAATTTGTCCGTTCGTGGCCGCTACGGTTCGCATCCTTCGGTCGTTCGTTAGGGTGCTTGAAACACACCCCAAGTAGTTGGCGGGGGCTCGTTTTTGAACGATCCAGTTGTCACCCGAAATATCTGCTGCAGCATCTGGAAATGAAGAGGATGGACATCGGAAAGTTGCGAGTTTTTGCTCACAAACATAGATGTTTCTGAAGAAAGTTAGAGCGGGGTTTCTGAGTGCTACGTCCCCTGGAATACCTGGCAATCCAATAGCCCATTGATAGTTGCCCGCACCATCTTCTTGGAAAGTCATGATGTTGTAAGCGCTCGATTGTTCCATGTATGGAAGAATCAACGACGACCAGGCCGTTCCTACTCCAAACTCAGCTCCCATCGGAAAGCCTTTGTTGGCATCGTGGAAATTGTGGCATGCCAACGCAATGTTTTTCGAGTTGTTCTGGCATGACATTCGTCGGGCTGCTTCTCGGGCCGCTTGGACAGCTGGCAGCAGTAAGCCCACCAAAATCCCAATAATCGCAATCACCACCAGGAGTTCCACTAGGGTAAAAGCGTTGTGCTTTTTATTAAATGACACGATAAAATCCTTTTGAATTAAGACTACTTAGTAACAATATTAAAATCAAAAACGTTCGAGCCATCCTTGACGACAGCTTTCTCTTTCGTCAGGCTTGGCTCTTCGTAGAAAGCGGGAAAAAGATTGGTCACACCACCTTCAACTTCGCTTGGCTTGGAGTCCGCAGGAACTGGCTTTCCAGCTTTGGTTACCCATGCCACAAACGTTACTTTGTATTTACCGGGCCAAATTCCTTTTTCACCCTGTGGGTGTTGAATCTCAAACTTGCCAGCTGCATCCGTGATTCCAAACCCAAATCCATGACGATCTGGATCGAAAGTATCCGCGTCAGGAAAAAAACCAACCTTGCAGCCTGGAATGAACTTCCCGTCAAGCTTGACGGACCCACTCACTGACATCATGGGAGGCTTGCCACAGCCAACCAGGCTCATTCCAAAAAAGACGGCTAGAACAACTTTCATTGAATTCATTTCAATTCCCAGGGACGCGGAACATTGCTACTGCATGACGCCTCAGCAGTGTCTGGAATCTCCGTTCAGTTTCAGCGAAGAAATTGTTAATTGCTGATCAAGATATGTGCAAAACCAACTGCAACGATCGAAGCCATGCTTCAACGAGTGGGTCGTATCTGCCGGATGCGACCTGAGAGGTGTTGAGTGGAAGCGTTCGCTGGAAAAATAGCCGTTGGACGCTAGCCCCGGTTTTCTAGACTGCTCGGCATTCGTCGAGAATTCCGGCCAACGACGTTGGGCTGGGCTATGCAAATTACTGGGCCGGTGGCCGGGAAGCACAAAAAGAGCAGTTCAATAGATTGCGCGTTTTGAAGTTGCACTGTATTGAGAAACGTAGCTGAATTCGTGAGAATTCAGACACTTTGCAATCAAGACGTGGCCGGAATTCTCACAAATTCTGCTACGAAACCACATGTGTGCAACTTCAAAACTTGCGCGTCGTGCTAAAGCGTATTCAGGAAAGCAATCAAGTCTTCAACCTGTTGCTCGGAAAGATTTTCTTCCAGTCGATGCTTCTTGTCCACAAGGACTCCTCGTACCCCATTAGCTCGACAATCGTGAAACAGTTCGGGACCGCGCTGCGACACTCCACGCAAGCTAGGCGGATTAAAGAGCTTTTGCCTGTTCTCATCTACTAAACCAACATCGTAGACATCATGCGACGTATAGGCTGAACCAGCATGGCAATCCGCACAGCCCTTGCTCTGAAACAACTCCTTTCCCCTCGATACGGATTCCGGCAGATGAACTCCGCGAGCCTCTGCCAAGGGTACAGCAGTTGGCAACGATTCCATGAATTCCGCAATCTGATCCACCTCATCGTCGTCCAGTTTTCGATAACTGTGCATTGTTTTGCGAACCGACGAAACGATTTGACCCTTGAGTTGCTCTTCGTGGCCAAGCCAAGTGTATGGCGCTGTATCCTTGATCCCATATAGACTCGGTACGCGTTTCGGAGCTCCGAAACTTCGATCGCCAAAGTTATCGGATAGCTGCCCGTTCGTATGCCCGTCCACATGGCACGAAGCACACGTCAACCATCGATCATGCGACAACGTCGCGCTATGAAATAACTGCTCTCCCAATTCAGCGTTCGACAATGAGCGAATCGTCCCTTGAGAGATGACGCTGGCTACAGTTGCCGATTTTGCGTCAACAACGCTGATCGTGTCGTCAAATTGGTTCGCAACAAACACGGTCAAACCATCGGAAGACCAGATCGCAGATGAAGGGTATTTACCGACAGGGACATATTTGTATGTGTAGCCATCCGTCTGGCCAATTGCCAACATATCCGTCCCACCCACAGATACCGCGACCTTGCCCGAACTATGTACCGCCATGCTGGTGGGTTCTGCGCCACCATTTCCAGGCACCCCAACCGGATTGACTCGACCTCCGACGTAGATTTTGTCCCCGCGCTCTTTCAACAACAAATCGATGTCTACGAGACGAATATCATTGGCCATCAATACCCCCCAATGAATTTCGTTCTGATCCGTTCGCGAGAATTCATTCAACATCGCATGCAGCGTCACTAAGTCCTTACCAAAAACTGACAGTCCTCGAATGGACGTTCCAAAAAAATCGTGGTTGGTTATGACATGACCATCCTTGGGATCCAAGATCAACATTTCTCGCCCAAAGTTATCTGCAACGGCCAAGCCTCGTCCTTCGCCCAATCCGACCATGGTGCGCGGAGCGATAGGCACATCCCATACTTTGTCCGGCTGTAGAGACTGCACATCTGTAGTCAGAGAAAGCGTCGACCAAAGTTTAAGCTTCTCCGAAAGATTGATCGACTCAATTCGTCGCGACCACAAACAGGCAACAAACAAGGATTCTGTTTCCGCGTCCCAATGAAGATTAACCGGAGAATGAGAGTTGGATATTGTGGCCACACGCTGTAGCTTTCCTCCAGACCAGCGAAAAACATGTGTCTTATGCGACTTCGTCGAGCATGCTGCAACCCAATCCCCTTCTAAGCTAACAACCGAATCCAAAGAAATGTCATACTGAACGCAACTTAGCTTGCGATTGGACTGGGTATGATAAACCTCCAGTTCACCCGTTCCCGAATTAGCTACCAACAAGTGTTCGTTACTTCTGTCCAAGAGCAGCGATTTCGGTTGTCTATATTTTGCCTCTTTCGTGCTTGATTCTGAGTTGTTCGAATCCGCAAAAGCGATGCTTGAAACGAAGAGGCTCCAGCATACTGATGCGACAGCCATACAAGAGATCAATCCATTGCGATCGTTCTTCATTTCAAATTATCCTCTAGAGATTTCTTGATGACTTTTGGAACTGCTTCCAACCGCGAAGCGACTCGGGTGGACGCACGCGTGCCCCCTCCTCTACGTATCCCTTTAACTCATCGTCTCGGTCTTTTACCTTTTGCTCTTTGCCCTCAAACTGACGCTTGTTGAATCGCTTGAGCGTTTCGTCAACTTCCTGCTTTTTGTTTGGATCGATTTTGGCCATCTCCTTGGCGTTTGTCCATCTGTCGAGGAACTTCTTGAGATCGTCCTCGGTCCATTTTAGCCGCTTAAGCAGTTCTGGATCCGGCTGATCCTTTTGATCTTTCAAGTATTGTAATGCCATGTCGGTGGCTTTGTCTGCATAGTCCTTATTGGCTGGATCGGCTCGTTCCTCGCCTCGAGTCCCACTTGTTTGTTGACTGCCCTCCTTGCTGCTTTGGCTGCTATTCGGTCCAGTTGCATTCCCACCAGGCTGCTTCTCACCACCGGGTTGCTTCTCACCACCGGGTTGCTTCTCACCACCGGGTTGCTTCTCACCACCTGGTTGCTTCTCACCACCTGGTTGCTTCTCACCACCTGGTTGCTTCTCACCACCTGGTTGCTTCTCACCACCTGGTTGCTTCTCACCGCCGGGTT
>CANHVO010000472.1 GCA_947463915.1 Planctomycetaceae bacterium | reverse complement strand
GCCGGGCCAGCGATTAGCATCGATGAAGTTGAGCCTGCCAAAGAAATTGTGAAACGTTTTTGCACAGGAGCCATGAGCTTGGGCTCGATCAGCGCCGAAGCGCACGAAACCGTCGCAATCGCAATGAATCGACTCGGTGGCAAGAGCAATACAGGTGAGGGTGGTGAGGACCCGGTAAGATTCAAGCCGATGGCAAACGGTGACAGCAAGCGTTCCGCGATTAAGCAGGTTGCCTCGGGACGATTCGGCGTGACTATTGAGTATCTGGCCAATGCAGACGAATTGCAGATCAAAATCTCGCAAGGTGCAAAGCCGGGCGAAGGTGGCGAGTTGCCAGGCAAGAAAGTTGATAAGTATATTGCCAAAATTCGCTATAGCACTCCAGGTGTGGGGCTGATCAGTCCGCCACCCCACCACGACATCTATTCGATCGAAGACCTCGCGCAGCTTATTCACGACTTGAAGAACAGCAACCCGAGTGCTCGTGTCAGCGTCAAGCTGGTAAGTGAAGTGGGCGTAGGCGTGGTTGCATCGGGAGTTGCCAAGGCTCACGCGGACCACATTCTCATCAGTGGCGACACGGGTGGGACGGGAGCATCGCCCTTGACCAGTATCAAGCATGCTGGCCTACCATGGGAGCTCGGAATTGCCGAAGCGCATCAGACGCTCGTATTGAACAACCTGCGAAGCCGCGTCACATTGCAAACCGACGGTGGTCTCAAGACCGGGCGCGACGTAGTCATCGCTGCTCTGTTAGGGGCCGAAGAATTTGGGTTTGCGACTGCTCCCCTGATAACCCTTGGCTGCATCATGATGCGCAAGTGCCATTTGAATACTTGCCCGGTCGGAATCGCAACACAGGATCCTGAGTTGAGAGCAAAGTTCTCCGGCAAACCAGAACACGTGGTTAACTATTTGTTCATGGTCGCGGAAGATGCGAGGCAGATCATGGCCGAGCTCGGCTTCCGATCGATTGACGACATGATTGGCCGAACCGATTGTTTGTCAGCAGATACGGCTATCTCCCATTGGAAAGCGGATGGTTTGGATTTGTCGCCAATCCTTAAGCAGGCAAAGAAAACGAGCCCTGATGTCGGAGTTCGTTGCTTGCAAAAGCAGGATCACGGCTTAGAGAAGTCGTTGGATATGACCGAAATCGTTCCGCGTTGCAAACAGACTTTGGAGTCAGGGAAACCGGTCAAGTTTGAATTGCCGATCATCAATATCAATCGAACCGTTGGTACCATTCTGAGCCACGAGATTGCAAAGCGATACGGTCAAGGGGGATTGCCGACCGACACGGTGCAAATCAAGTTCACTGGTTCTGCTGGACAAAGTTTCGGGGCTTTCCTAGCGCATGGCGTTTCGCTTGAGCTCGAGGGAGACGCGAACGATTATGTCGGGAAGGGACTTTCGGGCGGCAGGATCGTAGTTTATCCGGACAAGCGATCGACCTTCCCACCAGAGGACAACATTATCGTCGGCAACGTCTGTCTGTATGGAGCGACCACTGGCGAGCTATACATTCGCGGTCGGGCTGCAGAACGATTCGCCGTTCGGAATTCGGGGTGCTCGGCTGTCATCGAAGGGGTTGGCGACCACGGATGCGAGTACATGACCGGAGGTTGTGTGGTAATCCTGGGGCCGACCGGACGCAATTTTGGTGCGGGTATGAGCGGCGGTGTTGCCTACGTGCTTGCGGATGTCGACAAGTTCCGGATCCGATGCAATCTCGGAACAGTCGAGCTCGAAACGGTCGAAGACGAAGAGGACGTGGCAGAGCTTTTCAAACTCGTATCAAAACATGCCGAACTGACTCAGTCTGGGGTCGCGAAAAAGCTTCTTGAAGACTGGCCGAACAGCATCGGTCGTTTTGTCAAAGTCATGCCGACGGACTACAAACGCGTTCTGCTCGAAATGAAGCAAGAAAAGAAACTGCAAATGGTATAGAGTGAGGCTTAAGACTAAAGACTTCAGGCTTACGGAACACTCAAAACGGGCAACCGACACCCAAAAACTAAAAACTGAAAACTGATAACTAAAAAAGAACAAACATGGGAAAGCCAACTGGATTCAAAGAATTTGATCGCAAGAAAGTGGAGTGGAGGCTGCCCATCGTTCGCGTCAACGATTACGGTGAAATCTATACCGAGCCAGCCGAGGAGCAATTGCGAACGCAAGGTGCACGATGCATGGACTGCGGTGTTCCGTTTTGTCAGTCCGCAACAGGTTGTCCAATCGACAATTTGATCCCCGAGTGGAATGACTTGGTCTACAACGGAAGATGGCGAGAAGCTGTCGATCGATTGCACAAGACGAACAACTTCCCTGAGTTTACTGGGCGAGTTTGTCCCGCACCCTGCGAAGGTGCTTGCGTTTTAGGAATCACCAATCCACCGGTGACCATCAAAAACATTGAGAACGCAATCATCGACCGGGCTTTCGAAGAGGGCTGGGTCACGGCTTCAGCTCCCACGACTCGAACCGGAAAGAGCGTTGCGATTATCGGAAGCGGGCCAGCCGGACTAGCTGCAGCCGATCAGCTCAACAAGGCAGGCCATACGGTCACCGTATACGAGCGAGCTGATCGCATTGGCGGATTGCTCACCTATGGCATTCCAAACATGAAATTGGATAAAGGAGTTGTGCAGCGTCGATTGGATTTGATGGCTGCCGAAGGGGTTAAGTTTGTTACTGGCGCGAACGTCGGCGGGAACGTAGATCCGAAGCAATTGATGGCAGAGAATCATGCCGTTTTGCTTTCGACAGGGGCAACCAAGGCTCGCGATTTGCCAATTCCAGGCCGAGAGCTCAAGGGTGTTCACTTTGCGATGGAGTTTTTGACTGCGAACACTTCGAGCCTACTCGACAGCAATCATGCCGACGGCAAATTCATTTCAGCCAAAGGCAAGCGAGTGGTCGTGGTTGGTGGCGGAGATACGGGCTGCGATTGTATCGGCACTAGTTTGCGACATGGTTGCACCCAGTTGGTGAATTTCGAATTGATGGACAAACCACCACAAGATCGCGCGTCCGATAACCCCTGGCCGCAATGGCCACGAACTTTCCGAGTGGATTACGGCCACGAAGAAGCCGAAGAGAAATTCGGTCGTGACCCTCGCGAATACTGCATCCTCAGCAAAGAGTTCATCGATGACGGTCATGGTAACGTGACCGGAATCAAGACAGTGCGAGTGCAATGGGTCAAAAAAGATGGTCGTATGACGATGGAAGAAGTCGCAGGAAGCGAGGAAGTCATCGGTGCCGATTTGGTTCTGCTTGCGATGGGCTTCTTGGGACCAGAAAGCACAGTGGCCGGGACGCTTGGTGTTGAGCTAGATCCACGCAGTAATTACAAAGCCGAGCATGGCAAGTTTGAGACCAATGTCAAAGGTGTCTTTGCAGCAGGAGACTGTCGCCGGGGCCAATCTCTAGTTGTGTGGGCCATCAACGAGGGGCGAGGTGCCGCAAGAGCCATTGATATCTACTTGCAAGGAAGCAGCACGCTACCCGCGCCGGGGGTGACGATGGGGTCTGCATTGTTGAGCGCGAGTTGAACGAGGCATATGCGAATACTCGCCTAGTAAGAATTGCTAATGCCGAGTCCCCATGATACCAAGTAGATCAGGTTGATCATGATCAACAAGGCAGGAAGAATTCGGCCGGAAAGCCGAGTTCTTCGAAAGCAGATCAGCACGTTGATCGTGGCAAACAAAAAACCAGCAAGTGAGAAAAACAGAAGAAACCAGTGAACCGGCGCGACGATCTGGTTTTTCGGTACCAAGTTCGCTCGTCCGTCAATCATTCCTAACACAAGGATGATGAGCACTACTAAAGTCGCAACGAGAGCGCATGCAATCGAAAAGGGCGACTTGCTTCTGAACGCAATCCATGCCCCAAGCAGCCCTCCAAGGATTGCAGGGCCAAGTGCGGCAAAAGCGGGCCAATACGTGGATGAATTGCGAAAGACTGTCAAAATCACTAGCAACCAAACAATAAAGCCAATCCCACAGAACGCAAAAACGCCACTTATTGCATTGCCAATCGAAATCGCATTTTTTGTATCAATCGACTCAGCTGGTGGTTCGTATGGATTGGAGGACTGATTCATGGTTGCATGGATTTTCAGGGGAAATGACTGTTTTTCAAGCTCAACTCACGGAAGACTAAGCTTCGAAAGAAGTCGATATTACCGCCCAATGCAATACAATCGGTCGCCGGTTCGCATAATGATTTTGCCTTCCACGATCGCATATCCATATTGTGTTGGTCCGGAAAACATGGCTGCTGAGTTCCGGCGCTCTTCGGTCGTTTCTTTTGCCGCCGCGGCTGGGTCTGGAGCGACTGCGTTCGGGTCCCACAGCTCATTCTCGGATATCACACGAAAGTCTTTGCCAGCGGCGATGATGGTGGTGAGACCATCTTTGCCAAAGAAGTAAACATGCTCACCGACACCGTATGGTGTCGCCCAGCAAGACTGTTTGGTGCGTTCCTTGTAGTTCAGTTTGCCTGTTTCCAAGTCAAAACAGTAGATGAGACCAGTTCGATTCACCCAATAGACGCACCCTTGATGCGCCATCGGCGAAGCCCACGATGGGGTGGCCTCGTCTGCTTTCCAAAGGACTCTTGCCTTCCAGCCTTCGGATTCCTTCTTCACTTGCATCAACGCATTTGATTTCCGAGCCAGTTCAACGTTGCCACCGTCTCGTCCTCCCGATGCTGCGATCAAGAACTTGCCTAAGCCGAGCGAGACTGGTGTACAACCAGTGTTGCCACCGACGTCCGTAAACGTCCACAAGAGTTTACCGGTTGAGCATTCATAGCCATCAACGGAACCAGCAGAGCTGACAACCACTTGCTCTGTGCCATCAATGGTATGTATCCCAGGAGAAGACCAGCTGCTCCGTGGAGTGCGATCTTGCTTCCATACTTCTTTTCCTGTCTTCTTCTCCATTGCTACGAGATAGCTTGGCCCTTCGTCGTCAATCAGGACAAAGAAGTGATCCTGATTTTGAACTAGTGAACCGCTCAGCCCGAACTTGTTTTTGAACTTGCCATACTTGTCGGTGAGATTCGACTTCCAAAGTTCTTTTCCGAGATGATCGATGGCGACGATATCGCCGCTCTCGAAGAATGTAACAACG
>CANHVO010000471.1 GCA_947463915.1 Planctomycetaceae bacterium | reverse complement strand
AGTCAAACCGATGACGTGCGTCAAGCACTTTATCGCGAGACACAGCTTGTGTTGCGAGCGGTCGTCGGAGCTAGAAACCTTGATATTCTCCTTACGGACAAAGACATCGTTTCGAAAGAAATCGAAGAGGGTGTACGGGTTCGAGCGGCAGCGCTTGGACTGAAAATAGCATCCATCGGAATTCGCGATTTGATCCTGCCTGGCGACATGAAGGACCTGATGAACAAGGTGACTGAAGCCCACAAGGCGGCCGAAGCCAACTTGATCTATCGTCGCGAGGAAACCGCAGCCATGCGCAGCCAAGCCAACACGGCCAAGTTGTTGCAAGACAATCCAACCTTGATGCGGCTTCGCGAACTGGAGGTGCTGGAAAAGATAGCGGCCTCTGGAAAGCTAAACGTGTTCCTCGGAGAAAAGGGATTGGGTGACAAAGGCCTAGCGGATCGGGTAACCAATCTGCTTTGATGGCGCCGCGCTGGTGACCCGGCTTCAGCCGGCTTAGCACGACGCGCAAGCTAGTGAATTTGCACTGTATTGAGACATGTAGCTGAATTCGTGAGAATTCAGACACTTTGCAATTAAGCCGCAGCCAGAATTCTCACGAATTCTGCTGCGAGATCACAAGTGCGCAACTTCAAAACGCGCAAGCTATCGAATTTGCTGTCCAATTCACTAGCTTGCGCGTAGACTTCATGCTGGCGATGCCTTAAGACTGCACAGCCGGCTAAAGCCGGGACACCAGCGTCCCTGCTCGAAGAAACCGGGCTGTCATCGCGCTCGCTCTTCGCGATAACAACAGCGAATTGTGAGTTGCGATGATCGTCTCGTGTTGCCTTTGACTGGGCAGATGCGTGTTTGTTTCCGGAACGAGCAAATCGAATTTCGCGGCAATGATTCCTATCTCAAAGTTGCTATCCGTTTTTAGCTGGTTTACATAACTCGTGGGATTACTCGACAATTCTCGAGTTGGCGTGACAAACCCACCCAACACGCTGGAAGCGAGGCGTGCGACAGGTGAACCGCCGTTTGGTGGTGCGAGGAGTACTATTCGACCAAGATTCGGTAATCGCGATCGATTCAGAGCGGCTCTGGTTACTATCGCGCCCATGCTGTGGGCCACAATGTGGAAGCGAGGCTCGCTCTCTAGCTTTGTCGAGAGGTACTCAGAGAATCGCTCTGCGTGAGTCTCAATCGAAGCGAAGAGGGAAAGGTAATTCCAAAAACAAACATGAAAACCGGACGATTTTAGTCGACCTGCAAGCGGCCACATTACGTATTGAGTTGCACCGAAGCCATGCACAATGACGACAAGTTCTTGCTCTTCTCCTCTTCGCCCCGCTTCAGCAACACGGTGATTCATGTTCTCGCCTAAAGTAGCGGCTTTCGCGATGTCGTCCGCTCAGGTAGGGGAAGTTGTAAAACTTCCTGAAGTTGTTTACCAGTCAGCCGAAGGCGTACTGTCCTGCAATGAGTAACCAGATTCAATACAATTGTTGTTGAACGCTGGTTTCTCACGAAACCTGGTACGTGCGATTGGTACAAATTCAAAAAGAGAAAAGCATTTCAAAGGACTGGTATTTCTGCGACATCGGAGAGTTCGCCCATTTGAAAAAGATCATCGACTTGCAGCATTTCCCCCATGTCGACGGTGCTTTGCCACTGTGACTGTAGCACATCGAGATACTGATTCAAGACACCTGCGACGGTTTGTTGCCCCACGATGACGTCGTTGAAACTGATACCGCTTGGTTCGGTGAGGTAACGTTGATAGATGCCGCGATAAGCGCGCACTTGGTCTGAGAGGGCCTCCGTGCGAAACGACTTTGCAATTTGGCGATTGGCTTCATATGTTCCGAACATAGGAGCCAACTTAGCTGTCAGCTGATTTTCGGTGTCCGAAACTACTTGTACGGATCGAACGAGTTCAGCTCTGGCGGAAATGCGATTGCCTTGATTTCGATTCCAAACAGGGACAGCTCCACCCACCAGCAAATTGTATGTGTTGGTGCCCGGGGTAAACGTGTAATCGCGTTGAAGTACGAAGCCAACGTTAAGGTCTGGAATTGGGACCCTATCTGCTAATGTCACAAGCGTCCTGTTCTTGCCAATTAAGTTTTCTGCGATTTGCAAATCGGTGTGAACCGCGGTCATTCTAGCCAATGCATTTTCATAGACGACCTCGGGCACAGGGCAATCGATCCTGCCGTCCAATGCACTGGGAGCTAGATTGGGCAGTCCGACCGCCGCTGATAGAGTTCGCCAAGCTGCGATGGAATCTTGCTGAGCTCGAATCAACGAAGCGCGTGCTTGGGTAGTTAACACTCGCAACTGGAGCGGCTCATAGGGAGCAGCATCTCCGGCAACCACCAATTTGATTTGAGCTTGATAAGCGTTCTCGGAAAGTTCGGATAAGGCACGGGCCAGTACGAGACGCTTTCTTGCACCTAGAACTTGAAAGTAAGAACGACGGACATTGGACTGAACTGTGACCCAAGTCTTCCGCTGATTGACTTCAGCATTGGCGTAATCAACTGCCGCAGCTTGTGCTGCCAAGCCAAGCTTTTGAGCGGTGATAAACGTTTGCTGTAAGTACGCGCCGTGGTAGCCCGGGGTGTTGAGTGTTCGAACGGTATCCGCTTCGTAGCCCACACTGGGATTGGGTGGCAGCCCAGCTTGGATCATCAAACCTCTTGCGGATTCAACACTGGCAGCAGCTGCGCGAAGCCCCGGATGATTCTCGCGTGCCAACTGCTGAAGATCTTCCAATCGCGTCACTCCGGTAGAACTATCAGGCAACGCATCGGGTTCGATCGTCAACGGATTAAAATCAGAGTAAAGCTTTAAAACGTTTTCCTTTTGCTTGGCGGCATCAAGAGGCTTTCCATCGGCGTCTTTTCTCTGCAGATTGAACGGAGGGGTTTCCGAGCCGGGCAAGTCGGCGGGAAGCTTGAATGGTTCTTCTGTTTGCTTTGCCGAAATGTAAGCCTTGGGCTTAGCGTCGATCGACGAATTCTGTTGATGCGAAGCCAATCGGATAGCAGGGGCTGCACTGATGGCGGCAGCATCTTTCGGACTCTTGGGAGCAGCCTCATCTCGAAGCGGAGTCGCAGGTGGTCGCGGAGCATTCTCTGGACTTTTACTCGCATTGTCGGCCGAGCACGCCTGAAGATGCGAACTGGTCGCGGAATCGGAGGTGCATGGCACCGATCGAAGCGACCGGTAAGCCCACCAGTTGGGCGTACGACAACCAACGAACATACATGCCAATAGAATCGACATCTGTATGCTAGCATTACTTTGCTGGCGTTTCATCGATCATCCCTTATCGCTTTGAGCACAGTCGCGCATTGTGCCATCCATGGCGTACGCAATTGTGAGATCGACTCAAAGAAATCGTTGTCGACAGGGAATTCGTTATGGCTAGGTCAGCCGTTAAAACCGGCGACACCATAATGCTACTAATCGTCTAATTTCGTCTCGCACCTAGCAGGGTGAGGCATACCTTGCCAGCCGCCATTAACTGCAATCGTTTGTCCATTGACAAATGCGCCGTCACCGAAACTGACGGACGCTACGACTCGCGCGATATCTTGTGCCTTTCCCCATCTGCCGAGCATGGATTCACCTGTAGCTCGTTGTTGCCAAGCTTCGGATGCGCTTTGGCCCCATTCTGTCTGGACCCAACCCGGTGCGATGCAGTTCACGCGAAGATGCGGCGCGACACTCTTGGCGAGGCTTTTCGAGAAGGCTGCGATCGCGGCTTTGGTCGACGAGAAGTACTGGCCGCTGTCCCCTTCCATCCCCTGTTCTGCTTGATCCCAACCGAGATGGACCATCGAAGGCAATCGATCGAGCTGCTTCGGTTGAGCGAGCATTCGTTTGGCAACCATCCGACTCAGCACAAACGTTCCTTGGACATCCGTCGCCCAAAGCTTGGCAAGCTTTTCGGAAAAGGAAAGCTCGCGAGCCTTTCCTGTCAATACATCCGCGCCCGCTGCATGCACCCAAACATCAACGCGTCCATGTCGCGAAAACGCTGCGTCGACTAGACCGCGATTGGAGTTTACATCATCGATGTTGGAGACAACGCAGAGCAAATCCGTGGGCGGTGTTGGCAACGCTTGGATGTGCGAAACTGTCTCGCTCAGTCCCGACAAATTTTGTCGGCAAGTCAAAATCAAGCTCGCACCGCGACGAGCAAACTCGATCGCGATCGCTTGGCCGATCCCGCTCGATGCTCCCGTTATTGCTGCGACAAATGGTTGTGACATGGTCAGTCAGCAGCTTCGTTGGGTGGCGGCTCGTAGTTGAACTCTTGCCACTTGACCGCCTGTTCCATCGGCTCGATACGCAGAACCAATGCCCCATTCTGAAAGACTCGAACGGTGCTGCTAGACTGGCTCACGACAATGGCGATGGCCTTGGTCCGCTGAGTAATGGCGGCCGCAGCCCAATGTCGCGATCCAAGGCCTTTGGACAGTTGCAAATTTTCGTGGAGCATTTCGATGATCTGGCGAGATCGCTCTGCGACAGCATCAGGTGAAACGACAAATGCGCCGTCCATTTGAGCAATCTCTTTGATGTCTTCACGAACACGGGCATCGTGAAGGTTTCGGTTTTTTCTGCTATAGCCTTTGAGCGGATCGAAGCCGCTGTCTTTGCAATGCTGCAAAACTTTACGTGTATCCCCGACCACAAACATGGTCCCAACCTTCTTCCCCTCCCGTCCTTCGCGACCGATTTGGACTGCCAGGTCGATCACAATTTTGAGGTTGTTCAGCGGAACAGAGCTTTCAAGCCGTTGCAAATCCCGACTGGTGAATCGCCGCATTCGCTCATCGAGCCGAATAATGGAGATCGAATCGATTCGATTGACTTCGAATCCACAGTAGACGGCAATCACATCGCAGTGGTTGGCCAAAAGCTCATCTGCGACCGCTTCCAGCAACGCATGCTGCAATCTCTCGAGAAGTGGCGAATCCTCTTTGTTTAGCACCAGCGGAATGAGACCGAATTTCTCCGCGTCAGCCAGATCCTCAATCCGGTCGGCCGCCACTAAAATCCTTTTGATTTCAGAGGGGACTAATTCCCGGAGTCGTTCCCAATCCGTAGCGCTGTCGAGAAGGACCAAAACCGCGTCGGCTTT